>NZ_PPDK01000002.1:0-300000 GCF_003074135.1 Euzebya tangerina
GGTCAGGTTCCCCACGGGTCGGTCAGGTTCCCCACGGGTCGGTCAGGTTCCCCACGGGTCGGTCAGGTTCCCCACCCCGTCGGCCACGCTCCCCGACGTCGCCCGCCGGCGCGCCAGCGACGGAGCGGCCGAGACCAGCGTGGTCCTCTCCGGCTTGGCCATCCTCGGCCTTGCCCTGTTCATGATCCCGCTCGTCGGCCTCATCGTCGCCGCACCCCTCGAGCGCCTGCCGGACCTGCTCCGCCAGCCCCAGCTGCTGGCCGCCACCCGACTCTCCCTGGTCACCTCGACGCTGAGTCTGGTCATCGCCACCGTGCTCGGCGTGCCCCTCGCCTGGCTCTTCGCCCGACGTGACTTCCCCGGCAAGGCGATCCTGCGGGCCGTGGCCGTCCTCCCCATGGTCCTGCCGCCGGTCGTCGGCGGGGTCGCCCTCCTCCTCGCCTTCGGCCGCAACGGCCTGCTCGGCAGCCCACTCGAACGGGCAACGGGGGTCACCCTCCCGTTCACCACGGCCGGCGCGGTCCTGGCCGCCACCTTCGTCGCGATGCCCTTCCTGGTGGTCACCGTGGAAGCCGGCCTCCGACAGGCCGACCGGCGCGTCGAGCAGGCCGCCGAGACCCTCGGCGCCTCTCGTTGGACCATCTACCGACGGATCACCCTCCCGCAGATCGCACCGGCCCTCGCCGCCGGCATGGCCCTCGCGTGGGCGCGCGCCCTCGGTGAGTTCGGGGCCACGATCACGTTCGCCGGCAACTTCGAGGGACGGACCCAGACGATGCCGCTGGCCGTCTTCCAGCTGCTGCAGTCCGATCCGGGCGGGGCCTACCTCCTCAGCCTGGTCCTGCTCCTGGTGAGCGTGGTGGTCCTCGTGGCGATGCGAGGCCGCTATCTCGGAGGCGGGCGATGACCGCCAGACCATCTCGCACGATCGTGCAGAAGCCGGCCTATGCATCGGTTAGGCCCCGATCGTGCACCAATCGGACGGCGCGACGGGACCCGACCCTCAGGCTCGCAGGATGAGTGGACAGCTCCAGCTCGCCGTCACACTCCGACGCGGCGACCTCGATCTCGACATCGGCCTCCAGGTCCAGCCCGGTGAGGTCGTCGCCATCGTCGGACCCAACGGCGCCGGCAAGTCCACCCTCCTCCACCTCATCGCCGGCCTGCTGTCCCCCGATGCCGGCGCCATCCAGATCGGTGCCCGAACCCTCGTCGACACCGCCCGCGACGTCCAGCTGCCGCCCGCCGCGCGCGACATCGGCGTCGTCTTCCAGTCCTACCGGCTCTTCACCCACATGTCGGTGCTCGACAACGTCGTCTTCGGGCCACGAACAGGCCGACGCCAGACCAGGGCCGATTCGCGGCGACGGGCGCTCGAGTGGCTGGACACCTTCGGGCTGGCGGAGCAGGCCGGCAAGAAGCCGACCAGCCTCTCCGGCGGTCAGCAGCAGCGGGTGGCGGTCGCCCGGGCGCTGGCCAGTGACCCTGCCTGTCTGCTGCTGGACGAGCCCCTGGCCGCCCTGGATGCCGAGTCGAGGGCGGACGCCCGCCGGGTGCTGCGGACACACCTCGCCGCGTTCGACGGCCCGGTGCTGATGGTCACCCACGAGCCGCTGGAGGCGCTGGCCCTCGCCGACCAGATCGTCGTGCTCGAGGAGGGCCGGGTCACGCAGACGGGCAGCCCCGCTGACGTGGCCCGACGGCCGCGCTCGGAGTGGATCGCCCAACTGGTCGGGCTCAACCTGTTCCGCGGGCACCGGACTGGATCGCAGGTCGACCTCGCCGACGGCGGCACCATCCACGTGCCCGGCCCCAACACCGGCCTGGCGGGGCGGACCGACCGCGAGGCCCCGCGGGATGCGACGGGGGAGGAGAGCGTCCTGGCCGCGGTGCACCCCCGGTCGGTGTCCCTGCATCGCGCCGAGCCGGCCGGCTCGCCGCGCAACATCTGGCGGGGTCACCTGGGCCAGGTCGAGTTTGCCGGAGACCGCGTCCGCGTGGAGGTGGAGGGGACGCCGCCCATCGTTGCGGAGGTCACCGCACAGGCCGTTGCTGACCTCGACCTGGCCGGCGGCGGAGCGGTCTGGGTGTCGTTCAAGGCCTCCGAAGTCGCCGTGTACCGAGCGTGACCGTCAACACAGAGCAAACAGGCCCACCCGGTCGGCGTGGAGACCATTGACGGGCACGCTCGGCCTGTCCTACCGTCAAGCTCAACGGGCGCCCGACATGAGGGTTGGGGCCGCTGCATCCGCTCCGAAGAAGGATTGAGGGTCCTATGAGCATCTCGTGCCCAGGCCGCGTTCTCTCGACCGTCGCACTGGCACTGGTGCTGGCAGCGGCGACCCTGCTGGCGGTGCCCCCACCGGCGTCGGCCCAGCCCGAGGTCGCCCCTACCCTGTACGTCAACAGCCAGGCCGATGGCGGGGCCATGCCGCGCGCGGCCGGTGTGCTGGACCCGGCAGCCTGCGAGAGCGAGGACGGCAGCGAGGGGGAGTGCACCCTCCGCAACGCAGTGGTGCTGGCCAACCTGGCCCCCGACCTGCAGACGATCGAGTTCCTCGACGGCGTGACCGACGTCGTCCTCACCATCCCGCCATCCGGGGACCCCGCTGACGCGTCGACCGGTTCCCTGGACGTGCTGGAGGACCTCGTCATCAACGGGGCCGGCGTGACGGTTCGACTCCTCGGGTCCCCGGCCCGGTTCACCGGCGGTCCCGGTGATCCCTGCCCGGTTGCGTTCTCCGGCTTCAGCGAATCCGAGGGTGGCATCTTCACGGTCGGGGCGGACCCGTGCGACGAGACGGCCTTCACCGGAGGTGCAGGCATCACCCTCACCGTCAACGGGCTGACGGTTCGCGACGGCAACGCTGGCGCCGGCGGCGGATACCTGGTCTGGTCCCCCAACGAGCTCGTGCTGGACCAGCGCGCCAGGGTGCTGGACAACGCGGCCGACCTCGGTGGTGGCGTGTTCCTCGAGGGCATGGCAACCCTCCGCACCCGCGGCGACGTGCTGTTCGAGGACAACCTGGCGGATGGCGGCGGCGCCATCGGGGGCAGCAGCGGTGCCGTCGTCGATGTGCAGGACACCGACGTCCGCGGGAACGTGGCGTTCATCAGCGGGGGTGGGATGCTGGTCGACGGGGAGGTGACGCTTGCGCGCAGCCAGGTCGTAGCCAACATCGTTGCCCGGCCCGGGGAGGACAAGCCCCGCTTCCTGGGCGGTGGTTTCCTCGACGGTGGCGGTGGCATCACCGTCGCCCCCCTCACCAGCGAGCCGGCGAGCCCGCGCAGCCTGCAGGTCATCGACTCGCTGATCGGCGGGAACTCGGCGGTCTCCCAGTTCGGCGGTGGGGTGCTCGCCGTGTCATTGACCGCTCTGGAGGTGACGGGAAGCAGCATCAGCGGCAACGGTGTCGCGCCAGCAGGAGGTACGGGGCCCTCGCCCACCACGCAGACCGCACCGCTCTTCGGCGGGGGCGTGGCGGCGTTCAGCTCACCCACCACGATCGAGTCGTCGACCATCGCCGACAACGAGGCCACCTTTCTGGCCGGTGGCGTCGGTGGATTCCAGATCCCGACTGGTCCCATCGAGCCGGGTGAGGTGCCGAGGATGGACGTGAGCGTCCGCGACACCACCATCGCGGGCAATACGCTGGTGGAGCCGCCCGCTGACACCGGTCCTGAGTTCCTCGGCGAGGCACCCCCGACGTCCGGCGGTGGTCTGTCGCTGGTGGCCGACGCAGGACAGGTCTTCGCCACGATCATCAACTCCACGCTGGACCGCAACGTCGCCCCCACCGGCGCGGCCATCGCCGCCGTCGCGCAACAGCGGTCTCCTCGCCCGGAACTGCGGTCCCTCGGCGGTGAGGATCCGCCCCCGAGCGAGGTGTCAGTGGCGCTGTTCCACACCACCATCGTCGACAACACCATTCTCGAGCTGACTGCGCCGCCACCGGACGCACCCCCCTCGAGCCACGCCCTCTATGGCGCCGGAAACACGGAGTTCCGACCCTGGAACACACTGATCCAAGGGGAAGGACTGGCGTGTGCGCTGCCGTCCGGCGACGATCCCGAGAGCAGCGATCCGGCGATCCGAAGCTTCGGCGGCAACAGCGCGAACGACGACTCCTGCGAACTGACCAACACCGGGGACGTCCAATCCCAGACCGACGACCCGCTGCTGCAGGACGACGGCCCGCCACCGGTCCGGCCGTTGCCGGAGGGACACTCCGCGATCGACGCCGGCATCTCTAGCCCGGTCGCCCCCACGGGCACCGCTGCCTTCGCCGGAGAGATCAGCTGCGAGGGGCTGGCCGACCAGGTGGGCACCCTCCGGCCGATCGGTGAGGGCTGCGACCGCGGCGCGGTGGAGTACGACCCCGACCCGGATCCCGACCCCGACCCGGATCCTGATCCGCCGCCGATGCCGGGCGACCCGAACCGGCCAGACCGGGTTGGCGGTCCGACCCGCCTCGAGACGGCCGTCCTGGGCTCGCAGGCACTGTTCCTGGATTCCTCGGTCGACACGGTGGTCCTGGCCCGCTCGGATCTGTTCCCCGACGCGCAGGCTGGTGCGCCCCTGGCCGTCGAGCGCGGTGCTCCGCTGCTGTTGACCCAGCCGGACGTGCTGTCGACACCGACGGAGGCGGAGATCCGCCGGGTCCTGCAGGCCGCTGGGAACGTGGTGCTGCTCGGTGGTGAGGTCGCGATCAACCAGGTGGTGGCCGACCGGCTCTCCCAGCTCGGGTACACCACCACCCGGTACGGCGGGCTGAACCGCTTCGGCACGGCCGTGGCGATTGCCGAGCAGGGGCTCGGCTCACCGGACGGCGTGCTGCTGGCCGATGGCGGAGACTTTCATCCCTCGATCGTGGCCGGTGCGGCCGCGGTCGTGGCCGGAGACAGCACGATCGGAGCGTCGGGCGGGCAGGTCGACACGGCGGTCCTGCTCACCTCCGGCGGGGACATGGCACCCGAGACTGCGGCCTATCTGACGGCCGCCTCGCCGTCAGTGACCACGATCGGGGCGGCGGCCCGGACGGCGATGCCGACGGCACCGAACGTCGGTGGCGACGCCGCCGATGATCCGGCGTTGTCGGTGGAGGTGGCCGAGTCGTTCTTCACGGCACCACGGGCCTTCGGCGTGGCCACCACGGCGGCATTCGCGGACGCGCTGAGTGGCTCCTCCATCGTTGGCTCTCCCCGCTACGGACCAGGCCCGATGTTGTTCAGCCAGCCCGACGGTCTGCCAGCGGTCGTCACCGCCTACATCACCTCGGTTGCCGACGGCGTCGAGCGCTCGCTGCTCCTCGGTGGAACGGCGGCGCTGACCGAGGATGTGGCGGATCAGGTCGAGGCGGCACTGACCGCCCCCTGACGATGTGAAGCCTGTCCGTGTCCGGCCGCTCCCTCAACGGCCGGGCACGGACACCCCTCAACAGGCAGGATGCACCATCACCGTGTGTCACACGAGCTGAGCAGCGTCCGGAGCTGTTTGACGCAGAGTGAGATCCGTGAGTACGCTATCGGCACTCCGGTCACGGAGCTGCATCGGTAAGGAACTTGAGGGATTTGAGGGATCACACGCGCGACGTCCGAGGGGGATGCCCTGATGGCGTGCCCGCGCCGCCGTGTGGGACAGCCGATGAGGTCATGTCCGACCGCGACCCGGACCATCACGCAGCCTCCGCGACCGCCTCCACGCAGTCCCACGCCTGACAACACAACAAGGAGCCAGTCCATGTATGTCCTCCCCAGACGGGTGGCGCTCGTCGCCGTCCTCGCTCTGATCGCCGGGTTGCTGGCGTTCGCGGCAGCACCTGCTGCGGCTGGTGTGCCCGGCGTGTACTACGTCAGCCTCGACGACGACAGCTTCAACGACGGGCCGACGCAGGCCGCGAACTGCACGGACACCGACCCGAGTACGGATTGCTCGATTCGTGACGCGGTCCATCTGGCGAACGGGACCCCGAGCTCCGACGGCGCCGACGAGATCAACTTCCTCGACGGCGTGTCGCTGATCACGATCGACGCCGAGCCGTTCGACACCCAGAGCTTCCCCGACGCGAGCCGGACATCCCTGGACGTGCTGACCGACACCGTCATCAACGGTGACGGCGTGACCATCCAGGCCGGCAGCAATGGCATCCCGGACAACTTCACCGGCCTCGGCGGCCCATGTGGCGTGTTCACCGGCATCAACGGCATCGGCTTCTACGAGGAGGGCGGCGTGTTCACGGTTGGCGAGGGCTTCGTCAACTGCTTCAACAGCCCCGAACTCAACGGCAACGGCGAGGCTCTGCCCGCGACGCTGACCGTGAACGGTTTGACCGTCAGCGGTGGCTTGCGTGACTTTGGCGGCGGCTACCTGGTCCACGAGGGCAGCAGTCTGGTCCTGGACCAGGGGGCGGTGGTGACCCAGAACCTGGCGGAGACCGCTGGCGGTGGCGTGTTCCTCCGCGAGCTGGCGACCCTCACCGCGACCGGTGGGTCGGAGATCACTGAAAACCAGGCCGGCCTGATCCGCGAGCGCCGCGAATTCGCTGGCACCTCCGGCTTCGGTACCGGCGGCGGCGTCGGAGGCGACCGTGGAAGCCTCATCGACCTCGACGACGCGTCGGTGTCGACCAACACGGCGTTCCGGACCGGCGGAGGCATCGCCACCAACAGCGACCTGACTGCCACGGACAGCACGATCGACGGGAACACGGCAGGATCCTCCGAGTTCTTCCTCGGACGGATCCCCTTCAACACCGGTGCCGCTGACTTCGACGGGATCGGCGGCAGCGGCGGCGGCGGTATTGCTGCCGGTCCGATCTTCTTCCCGACACCAGGTGACGAGTTCGCCGGTGGCCCCGAAGAACCAGAAGCGTTAGTGATCGTCGAGAGCTCGTCGGTGTCGAACAACACGGTGGCCGGCTTCGGCACCGGCGGCGGCATCGACGTGTTCTTCGGTGAGGAGTTGCGCGTCATCGACTCGACTGTCGCGGGCAACGTGCCAGCTGAGTTCGACGAGCCCGAACCACGCTTCGACGGGTTCCCGGGCAACGCGATCCTCAGCGGCGGCGGGATCGCAGCGATCAACACCCCGATGTTGCTGTCCAACTCTGACGTGACCGCCAACGAGGCGGCGCAGGGCGGCGCCGGGATATCGCTGCTGCAGTTCCCGGAACGACGGATGGAGGAGCCGGAACCCCTGCAGGCCGTGATCGAGAACAGCACGGTGCAGGACAACAGCCTGACGGGCTTCGACTTCTCACCGATCCCGGGGGCGGCCGGCGTGTTCGCCGGGGGCGGACCGGGTCCCCGCGTGGGGGCGGGACTCTACGTGAGCGGCGGTTTCGACTCGGACTTCGACGGCGAGCCCATCCCGCAGCCTGATCCAGCGCCCTACGAGGTCGGCATCTACAACTCGACCTTCGACGGCAACGTCGGCGAGTTCGGCGCGGCGATCGCCGCGTGTGACCTCAGCTTCGACTGCGTCGGCAGCGGCTTCTTCGGGCTCGAGGGCCCCGACCCTGCCCGGTCGCTGGTCCGCTTGGCGATCGGCCACGTGACCATCGTCGACAACGAGACCAACTCCCTGGAGCCCACAGTCGAGCTCCTGGGGGAGGTTGACGAGAGCGAAGGCGTGGCTCACGGCATCTTCACCGAGGGCACACCTGAGGTGAGCGTGTGGAACACCCTGATCCAGTCCGAGGACGACTCGTTGGCCTGCTCCGGCGTCCAGTTCCCGCAGGACAAGCAGGGCGGCGTCGAGTTCATCACCTCGGCAGTCAGCTGGGGTGGGAACTCTGCGGGTGATGAGTCCTGTGGGTTCACCACCACCGGTGATGCTGAGAACCAGGTCGACGACGCTCTGCTCCCCAACCCGGCGGCGGATGTACCGGTTCGGCCGCTGCCCGAGGGTCACTCCGCGATCGACACGGGGATCGATGTTCCGGTGGCGCCGGATGCCGACGCCCAGTCGGCGCTGGCCGAGCTGGACTGCACGGTGGGCTTCCCGGATCAGGTCGGGACGGTGCGGCCGCAGTTGGAGGCGTGTGATCGGGGTGCGGTGGAGTTCACCGTTGAGCCGGTTGATCCGGTCGATCCGACCGATCCGCCCAACCCGGGCCCGGGTGATCCGGACATGCCCGATCGTGTGGGTGGTCCGACCCGTCTGGAGACCGCGGTGCTGGGCTCCCAGTCGGCCTTCCCCGACTCCTCGACCGACACAGTCGTGTTGGCCCGGTCGGATCTGTTCCCCGATGCCCAGGCTGGTGCACCGCTGGCGGTGGAGCTGGATGCGCCCTTGCTGTTGACCCAGCCCAACGTGTTGTCGACGCCGACGCAGGCTGAGATCGAGCGCGTGACCGGCGGGGCCGGGACGGTGGTGCTGCTGGGTGGTGTGGATGCCATCGAGCCGCAGGTTGATGACCGGCTCAAGGAGCTGGGTTATGACACGGTCCGCTACGGCGGTGAGAACCGGTTCGGCACGGCGGTGGCGATTGCTACCGATGGGTTGGCCAGTCCGGACAACGTGTTGTTGGCTGATGGTGGGGACTTCCACCCCTCGATCCTGGCTGGTGCGGCGGCGGTGGTTGCTGGTGACAGCGACTTCGCCCAGGACGGCGGCCAGGTCGATGCGGCGGTGCTGTTGACCTCCGGCAGTGATGTGGCGCCAGAGACCGCGGCGTATCTGGAGGCGATGGTGACCGACACCTCGTCGGTGACCACGATTGGTGCGGCTGCGGCCGCGGCCTACCCCCAGGCGGAGAGCGTGGGCGCCGACGCGGCGGATGATCCGACGTTGTCGGTGATCGTGGCCGAGACGTTCTTCGAGGGTCCGGTGGCGGTTGGTATTGCCACCACGGTGGACTTTGCGGATGCGTTGTCGGGCTCGTCGGTGGTCGGCAACCCGCGGCTGGGTCCGGGGCCGATGCTGTTCAGCACCCCTGACGGGTTGCCTGGTGTGGTCGGCCGCTATCTGGAGGCCAACACCGGCACGATCGAGCGGACGTTGTTGTTGGGTGGTGAGTTGGCGTTGTCGGCCCAGGTCGAGGACGACATCGAAGCCGCCCTCGGCGGCGGCTGAGTCCAGGTCAGGCCCACATCCGGCCGTGACACCAGCAGCTAGGCTGTGACCTTCGACGGGCCGTCCCTTCCACCGGGGGCGGCCCGTCGGCTGTCCGGTCCATCCGTCCACGGTCTCGCCAGCGATGGGGTGTCGGGTACCTGACCGTTCGATACGCCTCACATCGGGCGCCGGATCAGCCGATGAACATTTCGATGCCGACGTTGGCTTTTGCACCCGTCATGCGTCACCCTTTACACCGGATTCCCCACGGACATCCGACCTTCCCACATCACCGCAGGCAAGGTGTCACCCGATGACAACGATCAAGCTCACCGTTCCCCCTGACCAGACTCCCGCCGAAGAGGCGGAGCTGGTGGCCCGTGTCGCGGCCGCCATCGCCGAGTCGACCGGGGAGACCGACATCACATTCCAGCTCACCAAGACCGAGGAGGTCAAGGTCGCCGGAGCCATCGGAGACCGCATGGCCGTGGGCTCCCGCTGGAACGCCTGATGGGGCGAACCCTCGCCACCAAGATCTGGGACCGCCACGTCGTCGGCGAGGACACGGCTGCCGACCCGGGTGCACCATCCCTGCTCTACATCGATCTTCACCTGGTCCACGAGGTGACGTCACCGCAGGCCTTCGAAGGGCTGCGTCTGGCGGGTCGCGATGTTCGCCGTCCCGATCTCACGTTGGCCACGATGGACCACAACGTGCCCACCACGGACCGCTCGCTGCCCGTCACCGACGAGCTGTCGAAGAAGCAGATGGACGTCCTCCAAGCCAACTGCGACGACTTCGGCATCCGACTGTTCAACATGCAGTCGAGGCAGCAGGGCATCGTCCACATGATCGGCCCCGAGATGGGCGTCACCCAGCCGGGGACGACGATCGTCTGCGGCGACTCGCACACCGCGACCCACGGCGCCTTCGGAGCGCTGGCCTTCGGGATCGGCACCAGCGAGATCGAGCACGTCCTGGCCACCCAGACGTTGACACAGGCCAAGCCGAAGATGATGGCCATCGAGGTCGAGGGCGACCTGCCGCCGGGCACGACGGCCAAGGACCTCATCCTCGCCATCATCGGACAGATCGGCGTGGACGGCGGGATCGGCCACATCATCGAGTACCGCGGCGACGCGATCGAGGCCCTCTCGATGGACGAGCGCATGACCGTGTGCAACATGACCATCGAGGCGGGCGCTCGTGCCGGCCTGATCGCGCCGGACGAGACGACCTACGCCTACCTGAAGGGGCGACCGCACGCGCCACAGGGCTCCGACTGGGACGCCGCACTGGAGTCCTGGCGAGAGCTCGTCACCGATGACGACGCCGAGTTCGACACCGTGGTCAGCTTCGACGCGACGCAGCTGATCCCGACGGTGACCTGGGGCACGACACCCGACATGAGCGTGCCAGTCACCGGGGCCGTGCCCTACCCGGATCAGACCGAAGACGCCGAGCAGACCCAGCGGGCCTTGGCGTACATGGGACTGGAGGCCGGGACTCCGATCACCGACATCCGGCCTGACCGGATCTTCATCGGGTCCTGCACGAACGGCCGCATCAGCGACCTGCGCAGCGCCGCCCGCATCCTGCAGGGCAAGACCATCGCCGACGGGGTTCGCGGCATGGTGGTCCCGGGCTCTTACCCGGTGAAGATGCAGGCCGAGGCGGAGGGGTTGGACGTCGTCTTCACCGACGCCGGGTTCGAGTGGCGCGAGCCGGGCTGCTCGATGTGCCTCGGGATGAACCCCGACACCCTGGCGCCGGGGGAGCGGGCTGCCTCCACCTCCAACCGGAACTTCGAGGGTCGGCAGGGCAAGGACGGCCGCACCCACCTGGTCAGCCCCGAGATGGCGGCCGCCGCAGCGGTCGCTGGCCACTTCGTCGACGTGCGCGACCTCGTGGCGGCCGACGGCAGCGCGGCAGGGGAGGAGACCTCGTGACGCCGGTCACCGTCGTGCAGGGGACGATGATGCCCCTGGACCGTGCCGACGTCGACACCGACCAGATCATGCCCAAGCAGTTCCTGAAGCGGATCGAACGGACCGGCTTCGGCGAGTTCGTCTTCTTCGACTGGCGGCAGGACCCCGACTTCGTCCTGAACGCGCCCCAGCACCAGGGAGCCACGATCCTGGTCACCGGCCCCAACTTCGGGTCGGGCTCCAGCCGGGAGCACGCACCGTGGGGACTTCACCAGTACGGCTTCGACGCCATCCTCGCCCCCAGCTTCGCCGACATCTTCAAGTCCAACTGCGCGAAGATCGGGCTGCTCTGCGTGGAGTTGCCGGAGAAGGTCTGTCGTGCCCTCGCCGACCTTGCGACGGAGGAACCGGACACCGAGTGCGTCGTCGACCTGCCCATCCAGAACGTGACGGCCGGGGAGATCGACCAGGACTTCGACTTCGACGCCCACACCAAGCACATGCTCACCAACGGGCTCGACCAGATCGGGCTGACGCTGGAACGGGACGCCGAGATCGCGGCCTTCGAGGCGGCACGGCCGTCGTTCATGCCGGTGACCCGCTCCTGACCTGCGTCAGCGGCGGAGCGCCGCCCGCGCTCACCGGGGGCAGTCGGGGATGATGTCGATCCCCGGGTTGTACGTGGGATCCTCGGGGAAGCCGGGGCAGTCGTCACCGGGCGGCAGCGGTGGCGGATCGTCGTCCGATGGCGGCGGCTCGTCGGCCGCTGGAACCTCCGCGGTGTCGCCCCAGACGGCGATCGGACCGCGATCACGGACGGCGTCGACACGGGTCTGTGACCGCACGGTCAGGGGCACGCCGAGCGCCATCACGAGTGCGTTGGGGGAGCCCGCGACGCCTGAGACCGTGCACGTCGTGCCCGCCGGCAGATCGAGGTAGACGGCCGCCGTCTCATCAGCACCGTTGAGGCAGAAGACCCGCGCCAGCGCGTCGCGCTTCCAGACCCGGATCGTGTCTCTGGCCGGTGCCGGCCAGCTGGTGTCGATCGCGGCGGTCTCCGCCACCTGCACGGCTGCGGTCACCTGCAACGGGTCGTGGTCGGTGCCGAGCGCGGCGATGTCGGCGGTGATCTCCGGGCCGGAACCCGTGGCCAGGACCGTCGTCGGGTCGTCCGCCGGGTGCATGGCCCAGGTGGTGATGGTCACGCCGTCGGAGTCGGCGGAGAGCGAGATCGTGCACGTCGCGGTGGCCTCCACCTCCTCGGAGGCTCGCATCGTGCTCCACGGCGCGACGGCCACCGCTTGACCGGTTGCCGCGTCCAGCGGCAGTTGTCCCGCGAGGACGACCCGGTTGCTCGGGCCGCCCGCGGCCGGATAGCGGTCACAGGAGGTCGCCGAGCGCAGGACGACCGGGTACGGCACGGGCCGCAGATCGGTGACGACGGGGACGACGTGGACGGCAACCGTCCCGCCCGGCGGGTTGGCGCTGGGGTCGGTACCAGGATTCGGGTCGCCGGAGTCCAGTCCGTCGGGCCGAACCCAGCTGCGGCTGACCGTCGTGGATTCACCGTTGGCGAACGTGACCCGCAGTGTGGAGTCGCAGAACTCCCGCGTGCCGTATGGCGGCACCTGCAGGACGACGTTGCCTCCGTCGTCGATCTCCACCGCGCCGGTCCCGTCGTCGGTTGCCGCTGCCAGACACCCGTCGACCTCGAGAGTTCGGCGGGACGCCAGGTCGATCGGATCGACGGCGATCAGGACGTTCGCGCCAGCGTCGACCGTGGCGCCGTTGCCAGGTCGGACCTGGACGATCGGCGCTGGCGGCAACCCCGCGCCTCGCCGGCCCAGCTCACAGGTCTCGGCCGACACGATGCAGATGATCGGCTGGTCCCGGTCCGGCGTGCGGCTCTCGATCAGATGGGCCTCCGTCTCGGTCGGCAGCGCGTCCGGGGTCGCCAGCAGGACCGGTGAGTTGCGGGCAGCCGCCACCGACGCCACGGCGAAGCCAGCCGTCCAGGCTCCCTCGCGAGTCCCCTCGATCAAGGTCCAGCCGCTGTCCGAGGTGGTGTCAGCCACGACCTCGGCAGTGGTCTTGGCGATCTCGACCGCGGTGCCGAACCGGTTGGGGCCGGCGATCCGGGTGGCGGCCGACAACTCCTCCACCTGGTCCTCAACCGCGCTGCCGACCGCCGCGGTGCCGCCGACGATGTAGACCTGCTCCACACCGTCGGCGATCAGCTCGCGCGTCCGACTGGACAGCACCCCCGAGTCGGTCAGCAGAATCGGCCAACCCGTCTCGGCCCCCATCGCCCCGGCGGCCAGCGCATCGGCGAAGGCCTGCGTGGGGTTGTCTGTCGACCCGTAGGCACGCGCCAGGATGACGGTGTCCGAGGCGCCCATGTGGCCGGCGATCTCCACGGCCGTCGAGATCCGATCCGGACCGAAGACCCGCTCGACCTGGACATCCATCGCGCCCAGGTCGGCCACGATCTGCTCGCCGACGGCGGCGGTGCCGCCGAGGACGACGGCACGGTCCACGCCGAGGCGGGAGATCTCGTCGGCAACGACCCGGGGCAGGGACTCCTGGCCCGGAACGAGCAGGAGCGGCCGGGTCCCCTGCATGCCCCCGGAGGCCAGTGCGTCGGCGAAGTCGTCGTCCCGGGCGATCAGCACCTCCGTCACGTCTGCGTCCGCGGGCAGTTCACGCGAGATGGCGACGCTCAACTCGGCGGCGGTGCCATAGGCGGCAGCGTCGATGGTGGTGGTCCCGGTCGGGGCGTCGGTGCTCGTGCCACCGCTACCGTCATCGTCCGGCGCCTGGCCGGCGGCCGGAGCCACCAACGCTGCCACCACCAGCAGCAGGGTCACCGCCAACGCGGTCGCGAACCGAGTGGTCTGGCTCCCCGTGATGCTCATCGTGCGGGCCAGTCTGGTCTCTGCGGAGGTCGACCACAAGCCGTCCCGCACGCCCGCCGGGCCGGTGATGCTCGCCCTCGCCCAGCATCCGTGCGACGATTGCGGCATGGCCTCCCCTCAGCCACGTCCTCAGGCCCCCCGGGCGAAGGTGCCTGCGCACGCCTGGACCTGGCTGCAGCGGTCCCGACCGGTGCTCTCCGAGATCGCCCAGCAGTTGTACGGCAGCGACGCCGACGTCGGCGTGATGGACCGGCTCAAGGCAGACCACGCCGCGGACCCCTTCGTGGAGGACCTGGTCGCTCGCGTCGTCTGCGATGTGGCGTTCAACGGTCGGGTGCCCACCCGCCGTCCGCCAGGAACCCGGTGGGACCGTGGGCTCACCTGGTGGGCGGCCCATCTCGCCGGGGTCGGGGTGGCGGAGTTCGACCGACGCTCGTCCGGCCCGTCGACCTCCCAGGAGGTGCTGTTCGGTCCAGAGCCCGAGCCGCCATCCGAACGCCCCGAGGTCCAGCCGACCCGGCGCAAGCCGCTGGTCAGCGTCGAGCGACGGGCCATGGTGCAGGCTCTGCGCGATCTGCTCTCCGCCGGGGACGGCCGGACGGTCCCCGCGGACGCCGTTCGTGCCCTTCTGGACTCCCTCGGCGCTGACGAGAACTAGAACGGAGCGATAGGGTGGTCGGTCACCTTTTTGATGCGACCACAACTCACGTTCCGTCCCGACGCAGCCAGGCCACACCGTGGTCGCCTCCTGGTGTACGCCGGCGCGGAGGACGATCTGGCCACCGGGGAGTTCCTGCTCGACCACCTCGGCATCACCGACTACACGCCGGACACCGCGCTGCTGGGCGTGCCCCACGGCGAGCAGGTCGCCACCCAGACCCTGAAGGTCCTGTCGGTCGCGGTCGACGATGCGCTCGAGGCGTTGATGCTGGCAGCCCACGACCGCCAGATCGTTGCCTCCGTGCGCACCTACGGCCTGGCAGCGCGGATGGCTCTGTCAGCCCTGGCCTCCCACCGCGTCATGCCGCACCTGCACTCGCTCGTTCCCGACGGGCCTGAGGGTCCAGACGACACCGACGATCTCACCGACGACGAGCGCGAACTGGCCGAGATCTACAGCGAGGGGGACACCGGCCAGACGATCACCGGGTTGTGGCGCGTGGACCTGGATGCTGATGCGGCGCTGGCCGGGGCCGTCGACCGGCTGGCGGAGGTCGCCCCGCCGGCTGCCTCCGCGACCGCGGTGGACACCGATCACACCGCTGACCCGCGGCACCTGCTGGGCGACTTCATGGACGCGGTGGTCGACACCGTCATCAGGCGGCATGCCCCGGCGCCGTCCGGTCGGCCTCGCGAGCGGCTGCTGCCGTGGACGACACGCTGGTCCGAGGCGCTCAGCGACCCCGACAACCCGGTGGTGCCGCTCAAGCAGCAGGGCCCCGACCTCGCCGCAGCCATCGAAGGGTGGCAGGCGCGGACCGACTCCGACGCCGCCCTGGTGCTCGAGCTCGCCTCGCCGGAGGAGACCGGGGGCCTGTGGACCCTCGCCTTCTCCATCCGCGACGAGGAGGATGTGGTCCACGCGGCCGACGAGGTGTGGGAGTCCGACGACACGGGCCTGACCGAGGCGCTGTTGGCCGGCCTCTCTCGTGCCGCCCGCGTGTTCCCGCCACTGGACGCCGCCCTGACCGAGGCGCGACCGGACACCGTCAGCTTGACGCTCGACCGGGCCTGGCAGTTCATCGCCGAAGCCGCGCCGCTGCTCACCGGCTCCGGCGTCGACGTCACGCTGCCGAGCACCCTGGCCGACGACGGGATCGCCGCGCAGATCCGCCTTGACTCCGCCGAGGACGGCACCGTCGAAGCGGTCTGGGAGGTGTCGCTGGACGACCGGGTCCTGACCGACGCCGAGGTCGACGTCCTGTTGCAGGCCGACGACCCACTCGGCTTCTACGGCGGGCGCTGGGTCAAGATCGACGACGAGACCCGGGCGGCCCTCCAGGCGCGCGGCCATCGCGAGACCATCGGCCGCGCTGAGGCACTGGCGCTGGCGCTGGCCGGCACCACCTCCGACGACTGGTTCGGGCAGGGCACAGCTGCCGGTCGCGTGGTGGTGGACGACTCCCTGGGTGCGTTCATGGACGCGCTCCGCGGGGCGGGGGCGCTGGAGGAGGTCGCCGAGACCCCCGCGGGCTTCACCGGTGAGCTGCGGCCCTACCAGCGGCGCGGTGTGTCGTGGCTGCGCGGCATGGCCGACCTCGGCATGGGCGCAGTCCTGGCCGACGCCATGGGGCTGGGCAAGACCATCCAGCTGATCGGCTTGATGGTCAGCCGGCCAGGCCCATTCATCGTCGTCTGCCCGACCTCCGTGGTCGGCAACTGGGAGCGGGAGGTCCACAGGTTCGCGCCCGACCTCGAGGTCGTCCGCCACCACGGGACGGATCGGCCTGAGGAGCTGGACGGCTTCTCCGGCGTGCTCATCACCTCCTACGGCACCCTGCGACGGGACATCGACCTGCTCGAGACGGTCCCGTGGGATGTGGTCGCGCTCGACGAGGCGCAGCAGGTCAAGAACCCCAGCACCGCGGCCGCCCAGGCGGTCAGGCGGTTGCCTGCCCGGTCGGTCTTCGCGCTGACGGGCACACCGCTGGAGAACCGTCTGGCGGAGCTGTGGGCGATCATGGACGCGACCAACCGCGGACTGATGGGAACCCGGAGCACGTTCACGCGGCGGTTCGTCGGCCCGGTCGAGGTTCGTCACGATGCCGACGCCGCCGCGCGCCTGCGGCGGCTGGTCAGCCCCTTCATCATGCGCCGGACCAAGGACGATCCCGAAGTAGCGAAGGACCTGCCCGACAAGATCGAGCGGACTGTGATGTGCCAGCTCACCCCGGAGCAGGCGGAGCTGTACACCACGACCACCGACGAGGCGCTGGCCAAGCTCGGCACCACCGACGGGATCGGCCGCCGGGGGAGCATCCTGGCGCTGCTGACTGCGCTCAAGCAGATCACCAACCATCCCGCCCAGTACCTCAAGCAGGACGGGCCGATCGGCGGGCGATCCGGCAAGCTGGCGCTGCTCCGCGAGATCGTCGAGGCCGTCGTCGACGCCGGCGATGCGATGCTCGTGTTCACCCAGTTCACGCGCATGGGGGATCTGCTCAGCGAGCAGCTGGAGGCCGACCTCGGCCTCCCCGTCCCCTTCCTCCACGGCGGTCTGTCGCTGGGCCAGCGGGACCGCATGGTCAGCGAGTTCCAGCAGGGGATGGGGTCCCCGGTCCTGCTGATCTCCACACGAGCGGGCGGGACGGGCCTGAACCTGACGGCCGCGACCCACGTCGTCCACTACGACCGCTGGTGGAACCCCGCGGTGGAGGACCAGGCGACCGACCGGGCACACCGGATCGGGCAGGACCGCACCGTCGAGGTCCACAAGCTGGTGACGACCGGGACGCTCGAGGAGCGGATCGCCGAGATGCTCGACCGCAAGCGCGCGCTGGCTGACGCCGTGGTCGGCAGCGGGGAGACCTGGATCACCGAGCTGGACGACGCCGCCCTCGCCGAGCTGGTCCAGCTGTCCGCGGACGTGCCGCTGCAGGAGGTCGATGCGCCGGAGCTGGATGGGCAGGAGCAGGATGAGCCCGGGGGCATGGCCTCGGGCGAACCCGCGGAGGTGGGAGCATGACCTGGCCGGAGCGCTGGCGGGCGGTCCTCGGTGACGGTGGGCACGAGCTCGAGCGACGGGTGCGACAGGGCGTGGCCACCTACCGGTCGGGTCGGGTCAGCGACGTGCGGCTGGACATCGGCCGGGTCAGCGCGCGGGTGCAGGGCTCCCGGGCCACCCCGTTCTTGGTCGAGATCGGCATCCCCACCCTGACGCGGGAGGAGTGGGAGATCGTCCTGGACCTGCTGGCCTCCACCGTCCGGTACAGCGCCCGGCTGCTGGCCGGGCAACACCCCGAGGGGCTGGAGGAGGAGGCCGAGGCGGCCGGTGTCCGGCTCTTCCCCCGCCGGGACGAGATCAGCGTGGCGGCCGGTCATTCAGGTGAGGACCCGTTCCCCGTTGCCGGGGCCGCGGTCTGGGAGGCCGTCGGGGTGCGCTTGGACTCGGGGCCCTTCCCGCTGCTGCAGCTGCGGGGGAGGGGGCGTGACCGGATCCTGCGTGACATCGCCCGGCGTCGCCGGTCCTCGGACGACACCGCCGCAGCGGGTGTGCCGGTGGAGCAGGTGTCGCCGCGGGGGTGGACCCAGCCCTCCGCGTCCCTGGACAGCATCTCCATCCCACGGGTCACCGTGCCGCGGCTCAGCGTGCCGGGCCTGCGCGTGCTCGGGGAGCCCGACGGGTGGGCCGGGGCGCTCTCGCCCGCTGACCTGTTCGGACCGCTGGTGACGGACGGCGCGGACGCCGCCGTCGACCTGCTCGAGGGTCGGCCGGCTGAGGAGGAGTAGGCCCGAAGGGGAGGAGTAGGCCCGGATGGGAGTAGGCCCGAAGGGGAGGAGTAGGCCCGGATGGGAGTAGGCCCGGACAGCTGGTGCTCGGACCGGCCGTGGGCGCGATCCTCTGCCTGTCAGACCTGGCGGGTGGACTTCACACGCCCAGGACCTGCGAGGTCCACCCACCCCGCCCGGGCAACGACCCGGACGCAGCGGCAGCCGTGCGGGTTCACGGCGTCAGCGCTTGGCCTTGCCCTCGAAGGGTGGGGGGACGTGGCCGGTCGCCTTCGACCACCCCGACGCCGCCGCACGCTGGGCCAGCACCGTCGCCACACCGACCCCAAGGCCCGTGAGCGCGGTCCAGACGATCGCATCCTTGGCGCTGGTGCTGGGGTCGGTCGGGTCGTCCGGCGGCGTGGTGTCGGGGATCAGCTTGGCCCACACCTGGCCGAGCACCTTCGTCGCGGCAAGACCCGCGACGGCCGCGGACACGCCGGCTACGGCCTTCCAGGCAAAGCTCTCCATGCGGTACAGCACCTCCAACCGGACCTCACGGTCCAGGACATCGATGTCGGCGACGAGCTTGTTCCGCGCGGCCTCGACGGCCGCGATCTGGTTGCTCAACTCGTCGTTCGCCTTCTCGGGCTTCATTGACTGCTCTCTGACTGCTCGGGTGTCGTCGTGACGGGTGTGGTCGCCTGGGTCGTGGCCGGCGTCGCGTCTGGCGTTGCGGTCGGGCTGGTCGGTGGCGTGGTCGGCGGTGCCAGCGGCGGAGCAGGTGGCTCACCCCGCAACTCGGCGACCTTCCGCTGGACCCGGTTCTTCACATCGTCGGCGGCGACCTTCACCTCGGCCTTGGCCTCCTCGACACCCTCCTGGAAGTGCTCCTGCGCCTGGGCCACGGCAACCGTGGCAGCCTCCTGGCTCTCGGTGACCGTCTGCTTGGTGGTCTCCAGGTTGGCCTCGGCCTGGAGCTTGCGGTAGCCGAGGAAGCCCAGGATCCCCATCATCAGGATCAGGACCAGCAGCACCAGGCCGACGGCGGCCCAGCCCGGCAGGAACAGTGCGAAGAGGAATCCGAGGAAGACCAGGAACACCTGGATGGCCAACCACCCGATGACGGCGACGCCGATGAAGAAGCCAGCACCAAGGACTTTGGACTTGACGCCGTCGGCCACCTCGGCCTTGGCCAGTGCCACCTCGGCCTTGACCAGCGCCCGGACGTCGTCGATGACGGTCTTGGCCGCCGGGGCAGCGCCGATGACCGGTCGACGACCGACGAGACGCCGGAGCGGAGGATCGTCGCTGCGGGGGGTCACGACTCCCGGTGGGCGGTCGGTAGGTGTCTCGGTCGAACTCATGGGCTCCACAGGGTAGTCGACGGATCGCGGACGGGTTTCCCAAGGCGGCTGACCTGCACAAATCAATCAAATTGGGGCTTGATCCGCAGGTCTGGCTCCGTCATGGTGAGCTTCACGTGATGAGCCGCGTTCAGATTGCGTTCATGTTCTCGGTGGTGCAACTGAGGCACTCCATCCGTGGCCGACGAGTCCTGATGCGCCTACGGTGGCGCAAGATCGTCGGCTCTTCCGCAGCCAGCTGTCCGTCAAAGGAGTGGTGACCAGAACGTGGCCCAGATCATCGAGGAAATGCCGTTGCACGACCACGTGCAGCTGTATCTGCGGGAGATGGCCCGCACCGCGCTGTTGACAGCCGAGGAAGAAGTCGATCTGGCCAAGCGGTACGAAGCCGGTCTCGAGGCCGAGCGGGTCCTGGCGACCTTCCTGGACGCCAAGCCGCCGATGAAGCGGCGCCGGCAGCTCCACCGAGTGCGAGGCGACGGGCGGCGAGCCAAGGAGCGGCTGGTCCAGGCGAACCTCCGGCTGGTGGTCAGCGTCGCGAAGCGGTACCAGGGTCAGGGCCTGCCCCTGCTCGACCTGATCCAGGAGGGCAATCTGGGGCTCTTGCGGGCCGTCGAGAAGTTCGACTACCGGCGGGGGTACAAGTTCTCCACCTACGCGACGTGGTGGATCCGGCAGGCGGTGGGACGCGGGGTGGCGGACAAGGGGCGGACCATCCGGCTGCCCGTGCACATGATGGAGCGGGTGCGGCGGGCACTGTCGATGCAGCGGGACCTGGCGGAGTCCCTGGGGCGGGAACCTCAGATCGAAGAGCTGGCGGAGGAGCTCGGCGAGGACGTCGAGACCGTGGAGGAGCTGCTGACCTACGCGCGCACCCCCACGTCGCTCGAGACGCCCGTCGGGGAGGACGGCGACGCCGAGCTCGGGGACTTCATCGAAGACCGCAACGCCGACGACCCGATGGAGGTTGCGGCGAAGGGCCTCGCGCGCCAGGAACTGCTGGACGTCGTGGCGGGCCTGCCCGAGCGCGAGCGGATCATCCTGGAGCTTCGCTTCGGCCTGCTGGACGGCGAGGCCCGGACGCTGGATGATGTCGGCCGGTACTTCGGCCTGACCCGTGAGCGGATCCGGCAGCTGGAGGCACGAGCGCTCTCGAAGCTGCGCCACCCGTCCCGCGGCCGCGCACTCAGCGACACCGCCGCGTAGGGCCGCGGCGGCAGAGGGTCGCCGCGTCGCCTCCCGCAAGGTGGCGGGGCGGCCAAAGTGGCGGTGCGGCCTGGCGGTGCGGGCCCGACTGGCTGGCTGCAGCCCCAAGCCCAGGGCCGAGGAGCGTGGCGGCTCGCTCAGTGCGGCGAGACCCGGCTCGCCTCGACGGCCTCCCGGGTCGCCGTCGCCACCAGCTCGCGGGCTTCAGCCGCATCCACCTCGGCCACCGTTGGGCCAGCCAACCCACCCGACCGGGCGATCCCTATCTCGATGTCGGTCAACTGACGGCGCCGTTGGAACGGGCTGGCGGTCATGCTCATCGTCTGGATGCGCGCCACCGGCACGTGCACCCGACGGCGGACCAGCACGCCGCTGCGCGAGACCAGGACCCCATGCACCTCCGCACGTCCCAGCGCCCGCCACGCGGCCAGGTTCAACACCAGAGCGACCACGCCGACCGCGACACTCGCGATCGGGATCACCCACCACGGCCAGCTGAGGGGCGGTAGCAGCACCCACACGACGCTCGCCGCCGCGATGAGGACCCACCACAGCGCCCGGATGGCGAAGCGTCGACGAGAACGAGGTGGAGCGGGCTGCAACTCCGCGCCGACGGGTCGGTCATCACCGAGCAGGTCGGCAACCAGTACCCGCGCCTCCTCGAGTGTGCCGATGGGCAGCAACAGCCCGCTCGCGCTCGCGCTGTCCCCCACTCGTCCGGCCAGGTCAGCGTGGACCGACGCCAGCCCGAGCCACCGCCGAACCAGGTTCTGCTCGATCCGCAGTGCCTGGATCCGGCGGAGGGGCACGGTCTCCAGCCGCTGCTCCAGCAACCCGCGCGACACTCGAAGTTCGCCGGACAACGTCGCGCGGCCCTCGGGCCCTGGGCCGGTCGGACTCTCGCCCGACCGCGGTCGGGCGGCCCCATCACGCATCACCGTGAAGTCCCAGTACGACACCGCCGTGGCGACCACCGAGATGGCGAAGATGACCGCCGCACCCGCCACCACTGCCAGCGCGCCGACGACGACCCCGGCCCCTGCGGCCAAGGACTCGGCGCGTTCGGCGAGCGCCTCGCCCACCGGGTTGCTCCCGAACGAGAACCCGCCGAACCACTGATCTCCGAACACCTGGGACAGACCGCCGAAGATGACGGCTGCCACGCCGACCCGCCCTCCCGTCAACCCGGCCAGGACCAACTGCTTCGGCGCAACCTTGGCCAGGAGTCGCGGCGCCGAGCGATCCGTCGCCGTGCCGGTCTCGGCGGTGGGCGCCACACCGGACGGGACTGGCGAACCGTCGTGCGACCGACCGATCTGCTCCACGGCATCCGGCCCACGTGGGACCACGACACCGTCCGGCGCTGCCGGTGCGCGGTCACCCAGCAGGGCCTGCTGGATCCCGTACGCGGTCGGCGGGTCCAGCGCCTCCAGCAGCCCCTCGGTGTCGTCACCGCCGATGGCTTCCACCCTGACCTGGACGACCCCGAAGACCCGATGGCCGATGGAGCGGATCAGATCCACCGACTGGATGCGGTCCGCCGGGATGACCCGGCGCTTCCGTTGGAGGAGTCCCTGCTCGATCACCAGGGTGCCGCCCTCGACCACCCAGCTGAAGCGCGACCACCGGACGAAGGAGGCCACGGCCGCGAAGATCACGCCGCCGATCACGATGAATCCGCCGAAGGCCGCGAACCCTCCGAAGATGGCGAACAGCACGATGCCGAACGCCTGTCGGAGCGGCCACAGCACCATCACCGACGGATGCAGCCGATTGGTGACCGGACCGGTCGGCTGCGTTGGCGGTTGTGGGCCCACCGGTGGCTGGCCCGTGGGTGGCTGGCCCGGTGGCTGCTGGCCGAGTGGCGGCTCCTCGGGGATGGCCGGCTGTGTTGGTTCCTGCCCGGAACCCGGCGGCTGCTGTGGCGCGGGGGGTGGTGCAGGCTGCTGGTCAGACACGGAGATGCTCAGACGCTGATGACGTCAGGGTCCACGTCGGAGAGGCGGCTGCGGAGCCCCTCCGCCTCCGCGGTCGGCAGGCCCGGGATCGCCGTCGAGGAACCAACAGCCGCGGTGTGCAGGACCAGACTCGACAGACCGAGCATCCGGTCGATCGGCCCCTGCGTGGTGTCCACGAACTGCAGCCGGGAGAACGGGATCACGGTCGTGGTGATCCAGACGAGGCCACGCCGCACCCAGATGTCGTCCTCGCGGACCACGTATCGCCACCGTCCGTAGCGCAGGATCGGCAGCAGCACGGCTGCCGTGATCGCTGCCAGGAGCACCCCGCCTCCGATGATCCAGCCCCAGCCGCCGACCACGACGCCGAGCACGATGGCGCCGACGAGGATCGGCAGCAGACTGACGGCCGACCCCACCCACCAGACGACGCGGACCTTCGGATCGAGGAATTGCATCTGCTCCTCACTGGGCGCGGTGTCCACCCGTCCCAATATGCCCGCTGCCACCGTCGCCGCCGCAGCACCAACGGGGCCCGTCAGCACGAGACGGTCGCCTCGGCCGACGTGTAGCCTCCAGCGCCATGCTCCGTTGGGGAATCCTTGGTGCCGGCGGCGTCGCCGAGTCGTCGGTTGCGCCCGCGATGCGCATCGTGGGGCACGACCTGGCGGTCGTGTCGGCTGCGACGTTGACCGATGCCCAGCAGTTCGCCGCCACACAGGGTGTTCGACGCGCCCGCAGGCAGCACGAGGAGGTGCTCGGCGCCCGGGACGTCGACGCCGTCTTCGTGGCGTTGCCGACCAGCGACCGCGAGCACTGGGTCATCGAGGCCCTGAACGCTGGCAAGCACGTGTTGTGCCTCAAGCCGTTGTCCACCGACGCCGATGGCGCGGCCCGGATGGCGGCCGCCGCGGCCGGGAACGGCAACCTGGTGCTGATGGAGGCGCTGCCCCTCCGCTTCCACCCCCGGACTGCCGCGCTGCTCGAGCTGGTGCGGTCCGGCGGGATCGGTGCCGTGCGGCTGCTCAGCGCCACCAGTGCCTACCCCATGACCGACGCCGACAGCTACCACGCCGACCCCTCCCGAGGCGGCGGTGCACTGCTGGACGTCGGTGCGGACCTGGTCAGCCTGATCCGCTGGATCGTGGGGGAGGAGCCCGACGTGGTTCGGGCCGTGGACCGACGGTGGGCCTCAGGGGCGGACGCGACCACCTCTGCGGTCATGGCGTTCCCCTCCGGTGCCACAGCCACCCTGCACGCATCCTTCGACTCGGCCCGTCACTCGACGGTCGAGATCGTCGGTACCGACGGGACGCTCCGGATGCCACGTCCGTTCACGGCGGGCCCCGGCGACCAGGCCGCCCTCTTGCGATCCGATGAGGTGATCGGCACCTGGCGTGCCGACCCCTGGGAGCGGCTCCTGGAGGCGTTCGAGCAGGCCACCACGGGCGTCCGTCCCGTCATCGACGTGGAGGACGCGGTCGCCACCGCCCACGTGATCGACTGGATCGCCGCCTCGTCCTGAGGCGGGACACCCTTGCCCCGCGTCGGCCGACCTAGCGGCCTCGAATGCGTCGGAGCAGCGGTCGGATCACCAGGATGCCGACACCCAGTGCCACGCCCACCGCTCGTGCGCCCGTCTTGATCCGCTCGGCCGTCTCCGGCGACGTGAGCTGCGCCAGTGCGGAGTCCGCCTGGTGCCGGGCTGCCGCCTGCCGCTGCGCAGCCTCTCGCGCCCGCTCACCCTGGGGGTCGGGCTCGTCGATCCCCAGCTTCGCGGCCATGGCATCGAGATCCGGCTTGTCCTGATCCTCCGACGGTGACGCGCCCGGGCGGTTCTCCGGCGGGACATGGCGACCGTCAGGCCCATCGCGGCCTGGCCGGTCGCTAGCTGCCAGATCACCTTCGATGGCGTCGGGGTTGAGTGACGCGGCGTCACCGCTCCGACGAAGTTCAGGTTGCTGAGGATTGGCCATACAGTTGCCATTCCCCGATGCCGGAGAGGTGACACGTGTCCGAACGCCAAGCTGGAGCCCAGGGCCTGGTCGTGCCCGCAGCCGTCCTGGGCGCCGACCGGGTGGCCGCTGTGGAGGTGCACGCGGCGGGCGGGGTCGTGTGGCGACCCACGTCGTCCGAGGCCGAGGCCGAGACCGGGGTCGAGGTGCTGGTCATCCATCGGCCGCGATACGACGACTGGTCGCTGCCCAAGGGGAAGTTGGACGAGGGGGAGAGCTTCCAGGATGGCGCCATTCGCGAGATCCACGAGGAGACCGGGGTGAGCGGATCCCTGGGTGCCGATCTCGGAGCGGTCTTCTACACCGATCACAAGGGCAGGTCGAAGGTGGTTCGTTGGTGGGCGGTGCGGGCCGGAGTGGTGGGTGAGCCGACCGACACCGAAGAGGTCGACGAGTTCCGCTGGGATTCGCTGGATGCGGTGGACGAGCTGCTCAGCTACGACACCGACCGTGCGGTCCTCGAGGTGTTCCGCGGTACCGTTGCCGCGTGAGCAACGGCATCCTGATCGATGGCAGGTGCGTGACGGCATGGTGAACCACGGATCCCTGGTGGCCGCGTGTCGAGGTCGGCGTGGCGCCCCCACCGCCGCCGTTCGGATCCTCGCCACGCTGCTCCTGGCGGGGACGATGCTGGCCCTCATGGCCGCGCCCGCCTGGGCGCACGGTCGAGGCTCCGATGCCAGCAACTTCCTCTCCACCATCACGTCGACGGGCGGGGTGGACACGCTGGAGTGGCGGATCGTCAACTCCGATGAGTACCTGCAGTTGACCAACAACGGCGACGAGCCGGTCATGATCCCCGACTACGAGAATCTGCCCTACCTGCGGATCGAGCCCGACGGCGTCTACCGGAATCGGAACTCCCGGGCCACCTATGTCAACGAGGACCGCTTCGGACAGACCCCGATCCCGACCGACATCGAGATCGGCGCCGAGCCCGACTGGGAGAAGCTGGACGACAGCAACTCCTACGCCTGGCACGACCATCGGATCCACTGGATGGCGCAGGCTGAACCGCCGGGTGTCGCCACCGAGCCGGGCAGTCGTCAGCTGGTGAACCGGTGGCAGGTCCCGTTCGTGATCGACGGGAACACCCGGGCCGTGACCGGCGAGCTGGAGTGGGTTCCGGGCGGCTCGCCGTGGGTGTGGCTGTTGCCGGCACTGCTCGTGACCGCGCTGCCGGTGATCTATGGCCTGGCGACCAGCGAGCCGGACATCGAGGCGTTCGAGTGGCGGGGACTGTCGGCCCCGGCCGGGATGATGCTGCTGGTCATCGCTGCAGGCAACCTGCTGCACCTGTGGGACGACCTGTTCGCCACCCCCATCCCCTTCAGTCAGTCCGTCGTGTCGGCTGCCCAGACCGCGTTCTTCATCGCCATCGCCGCGTTCGGCGCGATCAAGGCGATCGAGGGCAAGGAGGGTGCGTTCACCGCGCTCGGCGTGGCCTCCGGTGCCACCTTCATCGGACAGGGCCTGCTGTACTTCGGGGTCCTCGGGGCCTCACAGACCGCCAGCCTGTTCCCCGGCTGGTTGACCCGCCTCGTCGTCGCCCTGAGCGTGGCGCAGGTTCTCCCGATGGCCGTGGCTGCCGTGATGGGCACCCGCGCACTGCTGCCGGAGTTCGACGACAGCGAGCTGCGGGAAGAGGCGGCGGGCGCCGGTACCTGATCACATCGCGGCGTGACCGTCTGGCTGTGTCCTCACTGGTGGTCCGGGGGACAGCAGGCATCGATTGCGTCGGCCAGGTGACGCAGCAACGACGGGCGTGACGTGGGTTTTCCGGCAACCCTTCGATCCGATCACCGAAGCGGGGGAGATCGCGGTGATGGCCGGTGTGGGGGCAGCGCTGGTGGCCACCGGCATCATGCTCGCTCCGATCCTCTGGCTGGTGCAGCGTTCGACCCCCACCCCTGGGGGCCATCTCGCTCGCTGCTGCGGCTGCTGCACCGCCGAACACGGTGCCGAGTCCGCGGCGTCGACGCCGCCTGCCGCGACCGGCTAGGTGAGCTCGTCCTTGAGGACCTCGAGCATCAGGCAGTCGTGCCAGCGACCGTCGGGGCCCCGCTCGTAGGCCCGCATCAGGCCGACCTTGCGGAAGCCGACTGACTCGTAGCAGCGGATCGCCGCCTCGTTGGTGACCTGTGGGTCGATCACCAGCCGGTGGTGCCCGCGATCGTGGATCAGGTGTCGGGCCAGGGTGCGGACGGCGTCACTGCCGTACCCGCGTCCGTGGCGGTCGCTCGACAGGAACAGGTCCATGCCGGCGTGCCGGTAGTCGGGAGCGGGCTCCTCGTCGTACTGGATCGAGCCGATCACCTCGCCATCGACCTCGACGGCGTACGCGGGCAACTCGCTCTCCAGCAGCTCCTTGCGCACCCGGGCAGCGTCGTAGACGCCCCACCAGCGCGCGATCTCCGGCTGGGCCAGGATCGCGGTCAGTGGTTCGACATCGTCCTCGGACAGCAGGCGCAGCAGCACCTGTGTCCCGTGGAGCTTCTCGATCGGATCAAGTGAGCTTGTGGGCACTGTTCCTCCTACCGCCCATCCTGCCAGCACCAGTCCACCACGGCCTCGGTGCACCCTGTCCGTCCGCGTCAGCCGACGGCCGGTGCTCTACCATCACGGCCAGACCATCCCCGGACCAGCCACGGCAAGCCACCACGAAGGACCACCGATGCCCATACCCCGCATGGCCAAGATCTGGATGGATGGCGAGCTGGTCGACTGGGAGGACGCCAAGATCCACGTGCTGAACCCCAGCCTCCACTACGGCTGGGCCGTCTTCGAGGGCATCCGGGCGTACGCCACCGAGCGGGGACCCGCCATCTTCCAGCACCGCGCCCACATCGAGCGCATGTTCAAGTCCGCACAGGTCCTGACCATGGAGATCCCGTTCAGCCCCGACGAGCTGATGGAGGCCAGCCGCGAGCTGTGCCGCATCAACGGCCAGGAGAGCTACTACATCCGTCCGCTGGCCTACCTCGGGTACGGCGAGATGGGCCTCAATCCCCTGCCCTCCGCGGTCCACGTCATGGTTGCCGTGTGGCCCTGGGGCGCCTATCTCGGCGCCGACGGCATCGCCAACGGCGTCCGTGCCAAGATCTCCTCCTGGCAGCGGATCAACGCCAACGTCATCCCCACGGGCACCAAGGCCAGCGGCGTCTACATCAACTCCTCCCTGGCCAAGATCGACGCCGTCCGGGCGGGCTACGACGAGGCGATCCTGCTGAACGAGCACGGGCGCGTCGCCGAGGGGTCCGGCGAGAACGTCTTCGTCGTCCGCGACGGGGTCCTCGTCACCCCACCCACGTCGGAGGGTGTGCTGCAGGGCGTGACCCGCGACGCGGTGCTGAACTTCGCCCGTGACGCCGACATCCCGATCGACGAGGTGCCCATGCTCCGCCACGACCTCTACACCGCCGACGAGGCCTTCTTCACCGGGACGGCAGCCGAGATCGTCCCGATCAAGTCCGTCGATGATCGGCTGATCGGTCCACCCGGCCCGGTGACCAGACAACTCCAGGACATCTTCTTCAGCGTGGTCCGCGGCAACGAGCCCAAGTACGACCACATGCTCGACTACGTGAGCGGGAGCTGAGCGGTGGTCCCGACGACAGGAGACAGGTTGGTGGGCCGGTGACGCCGCTCGGGCGGGTGGTGGTCGTCGGTGCCGGCTTCGGCGGGCTGTCCGTGGCGCGGGAGCTGGCCAAGGACCTGGCCCACGTGCAGATCATCGACCGACGCAACCATCACCTCTTCCAACCGCTGCTGTACCAGGTCGCAACGGCAGGCCTGGAACCTTCCGACATCGCCTACGCCGTCCGCGGCATCACCAAGCGGCTGCAGTCCGTCGACTTCACCTTCGCCGAGGTGACCGGCGCGGACCTCGATGCCAAGGTGCTGCACACGAGGACTCGTGGGACCGTGCCGTACGACACGTTGGTCCTGGCGGCCGGCGCGAGGACCGCCACCTTCGGGGTCCCCGGGGTGGAGGAGCACGCGTTCGGTCTGAAGTCGCTCGACGACGCCCTGGACTTCCGGGAACACCTGCTCGGGCAGTTCGAGAGCTGCGCTGTCGACCCGGGCCTCGTGGCCCGGGGGGCGCTCAACGTCGTCGTGGTCGGCGGCGGCCCGACCGGCGTCGAGATGGCCGGTGCCACTGCCGAGCTGTACGCCCGCGTCATGCGACACGACTTCCCCGAACTCGACGTGTCGGCGGCTGAGGTGACGCTCGTCGAGATGGCCCCGCACCTGCTCGCGCCCTTCCACGAGAAGCTGCAGGCCAACGCGGCGGAGGAGTTGCGTCTCCGCGGTGTGCAGGTCCGGCTGGACACCTCGGTGGCCGAGATCACCGCTGAGGGGGTCGTCCTCGAGGGCGGCGACCTGCTGCCAGCGGCCACCTGCGTCTGGGCTGCGGGTGTGGAAGCCGTCCCGCTCGGTGACGTCCTCGGACTCAAGACCGATCGTGCAGGGCGGATCACGGTCAACCCGGATCTGACCGTGCCTGGCCATCCCGACGTCTTCGCCATCGGTGACATCGCCAGCGTCGAGGGCCCTGATGGCCGACCCCTGCCGCAGCTGGCACCGGTTGCCCTGCAGCAGGGCGAGTACGTCGCGAAGCGGCTGGCGGACCGGGCAGCCGGCCGTCAGACCGGGTCATTCACCTACACCGACAAGGGGTCGATGGCCACGATCGGGCGACGCTCGGCCATCGCGCAGCTGCCCGGTGGCATCCGCTTCACCGGCAGCCTGGCGTGGCTGTCCTGGCTGGTCCTGCACATCTACTTCCTGGTGGGCTTCCGGAACCGCATCAGCGTCATGCTGAACTGGGCCTGGAACTACCTGACCTGGGACCGTGCCGCCCGGGTCATCGTGGGGCAGGTCGACCCCCTGGATCGCCTCGACGTGCCCGAGGACGGCCCGTAGCACCAGCGCGCGGCGGCACGGCTTTGGGGGTCGTCCTGTCGGACAGGTGCGGACAGGTCAGCGATTGTTCAAGGGCGGCCGATACTCGCCCCGCACGCGGGCAGTCTCCGCGCACCGCTTGCCCCGACAGCCGGACGGGGCTCGTCTCACATCGTGATCTGCCATGCGCACTCTTCTGCACCGGTCCGGTTCGGCCGTCGCCTCCCGCATCACCACCTCACTCGCCACCCTGCCGGTCCAGACCGTCGGTCGGGGCCTGGTCCTGATCGCCTTCGTGACCGGCGGGCTCGGCAGCGTCCTGGCCAAGGTCACGTTCGACCTCGGCGCCACACCGCTCAGCTTCCTGTTCGTGCGACTCGTCGCCGCCGTGGCCGTACTTCGCCTGCTGACCGGCAGGGACATGTGGGCCATTCCGCTGCACCGGCAGGCGCGACTGGTTGGACTCGGTGTGCTCTTCGGCTGCCAGTCGCTGTCGTACTTCTCCGCGGTCGCCATCTCACCGGTGGCGCTGGTGGTCGTGACCGTCGCGAGCTACCCGGTGGCGCTGCTGGTGATGGACGCCGTCGCGGTCCGGACGATGCCGAGCCCCGGCCGTCTGGCGGCCTTGGTCGTCTGTCTCGGGGGGCTGTGGCTTGCGGCCGGGAGTCCGGCCGCGACGCTCGACCCGGGACTGCTGCTGGCGCTCGCCTCCTCGGTCGGCTACGCGGTGTACCTCCGCGTCTCCGCGTCGACGCTGGCGGCCCGCCACCCCGGCAAGCGCAACACCCACGTGTGCGACCTGGCGATCCCGCCGATGGTGGCCACGCTCTGGGTGCTGGTCGGAGCGCTCGGTCTGGTCACGGCCGCGATGCTGATCACCACCTCTGCGCTGCCGTCCCTTGCTGGCGCCGGGCTGTCCGTCGTCCACGGCCTCGTATCCACCACCCTGCCGCTGGTGGCCATCTACGCTGCCCTGTCACGGCTCCGGGCGGAGGACGTCGCTGGACTGGGGCCACTCGAACCGATCGTGGCCAGTGGGGTCGCGGTCCTCGCGCTGGGTGAGACGCTCACCCCGTCCCAGGTGGCCGGCATCGCCGTCGTGATCACGGCAGTGGCCTACATGGCGGGGGCCATCCGTCTGGGCAAGGCCGTCGGGCCGATGCGGCCGCGCGTCGGGCTGCCCCGCCTGCCGTTCGTGGTGGACAAGGTCGTCCGTCCCGAACGTCGCCGTCCAGCAGCAACGGCGGGTCGGGTCGAGATCGCCCGACTGTGGGGGCAGGCGCAGTCCTGATCGTCGGCTCCCGCGCGGTCTAGCCTTGCCGACGACCACAGCCATCAGCCGTCGAGGAGTCTGACCACATGCACACACGCACCCTGGGACGAACGGGTCTGGAGGTGTCGGAGGTCGGCCTCGGCGCCTGGGCCATCGGTGGGGACTGGGGCGAGGTGAGCGAGACCGATGCGATGGCGACCCTGCACGCGGCGGTCGACGCCGGCGTCACCCTCATCGACACCGCGGACGTCTACGGGGACGGCCGCTCGGAGCGCCTCGTGGGGCAACTCCTGCGCGATCGGCCCGAGGTCGACCTCGTGGTCGCCACGAAGGCAGGCCGCCGTCTGGACCCGCACGAGGCGTCCGGCTACGACCGCACCAACCTGGAGACCTTCGTCGATCGCAGCCTGACCAACCTCGGGGTGGACCAGCTGGACCTGGTGCAGCTGCACTGTCCGCCCTGGGAGACCTACTACCAGCGCTCCACCTACGAGGCGATGGAGGCCATCACGGCTGCGGGCAAGGTCGCTCACTGGGGTGTGAGCGTGGAGAAGGTCGAGGAGGCCCTGAAGGCGATCACACATCCGGTCGTCGAGACTGTCCAGGTCATCTTCAACGCCTTCCGACAGCGACCCGCCGAGCTGCTCTTCCGTGAGGCCGCCGCCCGCGACGTCGGCATCCTGGCGCGTGTCCCGCTGGCCTCGGGCCTGCTGACCGGCAAGATGTCGGCCGAGACGACGTTTGCGGAGGACGATCACCGCAACTTCAACGCCGACGGCGAGGCGTTCGACGTGGGGGAGACGTTCGCCGGCGTGCCCTTCGAGGTCGGGCTCGAGGCCGTCGAGCGCATCCGTGCGATCCTCGGAGATGGCGCTGACACCGACGCCATGGTCTCCTTCGCCCTGCGCTGGATCCTCTCCTTCGACGCCGTCTCCACCGTCATCCCCGGTGCGAAGCGGCCCGAGCAGGCGATGGCCAATGCCGCGGTATCCGGCGAGGGGCCGCTGCGCGGGGACCACCTGCCCCGCGTCAAGGCGGTCTACGACGAGCTGATCGCTCCGCACGTGCACCACCGCTGGTAGGAGACCGGAGGACGTCCGGACGACGCTGTCGAGAACGGCGGTCGGCTCAACGCCCACGGTGCCGAGCGGCTGGGTTGGCCCGGGCGATGGGTCGCGGCCCAACCTGGTGGCCAGACCCTGACGTCGGCAACTACCCTTGTCGGTGATGAGCACGACGGCCGCGATCGACACCCGTGTCGAGTTGTACGACACCACCCTCCGCGATGGAACGCAGCAGGAGGGCATCTCCCTCTCCGTGGCCGACAAGCTCAAGGTGGCGCGGACCATCGACAGCCTGGGCCTGCCCTACATCGAGGGGGGCTGGCCCGGTGCCAACCCCAAGGACACCGAGTTCTTCAAGCGCTGCGCCGAGGGTGAGCTCGATCTGGATCACGCCCAGCTCGTCGCCTTCGGGATGACCCGCAAGCCCGGTCGAGAGGCGGCGGGTGATGAGAACCTGGCCGCGCTGCTGGAGGCCCGGACGCCGATCGTCACGCTGGTCGGCAAGTCCGACATCCGACACGTGACCGAGGCGATCAACACGACGGGTGAGGAGAACCTGGCGATGCTGCGGTCCTCCTTCGAGCTCATCCGGTCAGAGGGCCGTCGTGCGTTCTACGACGCTGAGCACTTCTTCGACGGGTACCGGCGTGATCGCACCTACGCACTGGAGGCACTCCAGGCCGCCGTGGCCGGCGGGGCCGAGTGCGTCGTCCTCTGCGACACCAACGGCGGGATGTTGCCCGACGAGGTCAGACAGGTCGTGACCGACGTGGTGGCGACCGTCGGCCCGCACGTGCAGGTCGGCATCCACGTCCACAACGACACCGACTGCGCCGTCGCCAACTCGCTGGTCGCGATGGAGTGCGGGGTCACCCACGTCCAAGGGACCATCAACGGGCTGGGGGAGCGCGCCGGGAACGCCAACCTCTCCTCGATCATCCCGAACCTGACGCTGAAGATGGGTATGGAGGGGCTGGTCGCCGACGGCGCCGTGGCACGCATGAACCACGTCGCCCATCGGGTCGCCGAGATCATGAACGTCGCCGTCCCACCGTCCGCGCCCTACGTCGGCCACGCCGCCTTCGCCCACAAGGCCGGCCTGCACGCCAGCGCCCTGGCCAAGAACACCGATCTGTACCAGCACATCGAGCCCGCCCGCGTCGGCAACGAGCTCCGGATGCTGGTGAGCGAGCTCGCCGGCCGCGCGACGGTGGTGATGAAGGGTGCCGACCTCGGTCTCGACCTGGACGGCGACGTGGCCAATCGGGTGCTGCAGCAGGTCAAGGACCTCGAACACCTGGGCTACTCCTTCGAGGCCGCTGACGCGTCGTTCGAGCTCTTGGTCAGGCGTGAGAGTGGCGACATAACCGAGCGCTTCCGTCTCGAGTCCTTCCGGACGATCGTGGAGCGACGCGAGGACGGCACGGCGATCGCCGAGGCCACCGTCAAGGTCTGGGTGGGCGAGGAGCGGCTGATCGGCACCGGCGAGGGCAACGGGCCGGTGGACGCCCTCGACCACGCCTTCCGGGCCGCCGTGGAGGGCAGGCTGCCGCTCGACGCCCTGCACCTGGCCGACTACAAGGTCCGGATCCTCGATGCCGGCGCCGGGACCGGCGCCACCACGCGGGTGCTCATCACCTCCTCCGACGCGGACAACGAGTACGTGACGGTCGGGGTTGACTCCAACATCATCGAGGCCAGCTGGAAGGCGATGCAGGACGCCTACGACGCGTCACTGCAGGCGACGGCAGGACACTGACCCCCCACGGGGGCGGCTAGTCACAATTGATGATGCGAGATGCACGAGTCTGACTCTGAGTGATACCTACACTCACTGCGTAGTGTCCCGTGGTGCCGATCGGCAACCAGGACCGCAGTCGATTGGAAGGGTCGGTCATCTCGCAGACGGAGTCTGGTGCGGGTCCACGTGTTCTCGTCGTGGGTCCGACTCGGCTGTTCGTCGAGGGCGTCGTCGCGATCTTCGCCGAGAGCAACGTCCCGACGCGGGGTGTGCTGAACGATCGCCCTCGGCGGGTGATGCATGAGTTCCGGCAGCACGAACCGGCGGTCGCCGTTGTGGCGTTCGATGTCTCGACTCACCACGGCGAACTCGAGTTCCTGCTGGAGTTGGTCAGGACGGAGGTTCCGATCCTGGTCCTGACCCGGGCCGATGATCATCGCTCCGCGGTCATCGCGCTCGACTGCGGCGCCGTGGGCTTCGTGAGCCAGTCCGAGTCCGCCACCGTCCTGCGAGCGGCCACGCGGCGGGCACTTCGAGGGCACGCGGTCAACGCCGGCCGGGATGTCGAACGGCTCCGCGCCCGCAAGGACGCTGAGGATCGACGCCGCAGTGAGCACATGGAGCGCTTCATGGACTTGTCCCCACGAGAGTCCGAGATCCTCGGTGATCTGATGCGGGGCTTGACCGCGGAGCGCATCGTCTCACTTCGCGGAATCACGCTGCACACGGTCAGAAGCCACATACGAAGTGTCTTGAAGAAGCTGAACGTCTCCAGTCAACTCGAAGCGGTCGTGATGGCCTACCACGCCGGTTGGCGTGCTCCTGACCGGCAGATTCCGGCGTTCGAACGACATCTGGGCTCCGCCGGGTAACTAGTTCGTCTCGAACTTCCTCGTACGCATCCCCAGTATTGGGGAGGAAGTCGGAGGTCGAGACCGACAGGGTCTGTGATACCGCTTGCACCGTGCGGGCGGGTCTGACGCAGTTGCCCGGGGAGGGCATGACCTATGGTCTCGCAGTCGCTTTTTCGATCCTGGATGTCGTTGACCGCCGTTGTCGGCCTGGCATTCGCAATGCTCATGGCGCCGATGGGCGTCCACGCTGACGCGCAGGAAGCCCCAGCCTCACCGGCCTCCGGTGTCTTCGAGATCGGCGATCGCCGGTTCCCGGCTGACCAGCCCGGGACCGTCGACCTGTCTCTCCGTCTGGAGGATGCCGACGAGGTCGACCCGGACGCTCCCATCAGGGCGGTCGTCACGCTGACCGATCAGACCGGGGCACCGCTGGGCGGGGTGGATGCCACGATCGGCCTGTCGGATGGCCCGGAGATCCCGACCGCACTCGACGCGGGCGGCGCCGTGGTCCTGCCGCCGGTCGACGAGCCCGCCTTGACCGTGCGCGATCAGCCGTCCCTGACCGAGGACGGTGTGGCACTGAGCGTCACCCTGAGCCTTCCCGCCGGCGAGTACGGCCTGTCAGCCCAGGCAATCGCCGAGGTCCCGGGTGTCACCCGCCTGGCTGGTGCCAATCGGTTCGAGACCGGCGCAGCCGTGGCGGGGCTGGCTCCGGCGCCGGCAGATCAGGTCTTCGTCGCACGCGCTGACCAGTTCCCGGACGCCCTGACCGGGGGGCCGGCCGCTGCCGTCGCTGACGCCGCCGTCATCCTGGTCAACTCCGACAGCATCCCGGCCGTCAGTGCCATCCAGCTGACCCGCCTGGCCCCACGACAGGTTGTGGTGCTCGGTGGGGAGAACGCCATCTCCTCGGGAGTGGAGGCCGAGCTCGCCGCGTTTGCCTCCGACGCAGTTGAACCGGTGGTCCGGCTCGCCGGCGCGTCCCGCTTCGAGACCGCGGCGACCATCGCGCTGTCGTCCTTCGACACGCCCACCGACACGGTGTACCTGGCCACCGGTGGCAACTTCCCGGACGCGCTGGCTGGAGCCGCTCTCGCGGGGACGACCGGCAGCCCCATCCTGCTGACCGAGACCGCGAGCCTGCCCGGCGCGACAGCAGATGCGCTGGTCGCGTTGGCTCCCTCCACCGTGGTGATCCTGGGCGGGGAGGCCGTCGTCAGCGCCGACGTGCAGGCCGAGGCGGGCCAGATCACCGGTGCCGACGTCAGTCGGATTGCCGGTCCTGAGCGCATCGCCACCGCCGTCGCTGTCGCCCAGCAGTTCGAGCTGCCGGTCGAGGAGATCTTCCTCGCCACCGGCGACAACTTCCCCGACGCCCTGACGGCTGCGGCGATCGCTGGAGCTCGCGGCGCGCCGTTGCTGTTGGTCCCGTCCACCGGCCCGCTCCCCGAGGTCGTGCGGACCGAGGTCGACCGGTTGGCTCCGAATCGGGGCTGGGTCGTCGGTGGCACCGCCGTCGTCAGCGCCGAAGCCGAAGGTGACCTGCGGACCCTGATCCCGCTGCTGGCCGCCAACCCGCTCGGCGAGCCCTTCGCGGCGACGCTCGAGTGGACCACCGATCTGGTCGGCGGTGAGCAGACCGAGCAGCCGACCCCGGAGCCCACGGACGAGCCGACCGAGCAGCCCACGGACGAGCCGACCGAGGAGCCCACGGAGGAGCCGACCGACGAGCCGACGGAGGAGCCAAATGAGGCGCCGGTCCTGACGCCGGTGGGTGCGCAGACCGTCGATGAGGACGCCGCGGTGTCCATCACGCCGGTCGTGTCGGACCCCGAAGGCGACACGCTGACCTTCGAGGTGACCGGTCTGCCTGCGGGCCTGTCCCTCGATGAGGCCACCGGCGCGATCACCGGTTCGGTCGGCACGCCTGGGGAGTACCCCATCACGATCACCGTTTCCGATGGTGAGCTGACCGATCAGGACACCTTCACCCTGACCGTGAACGAGGCGGTCAACGACGCACCCGTCGTGGACACCCCGTCGGACACCGAACTGGTCGAGGACCAGCCGATGGCGCCCATCCAGATCGTGGTCACCGATGAGGACGACGACACCTTCACCTTCGAGGCCACCGGTCTGCCCGCGGGTGTGACGATCGACGCCGACTCGGGCGAGATCTCCGGCACCCCCACGACCGATGGGGTCAACGAGGTCACCATCACCGTCAGCGACGGCAGTGGTGGCTCGGCGACCGTCCAGTTCACACTGACGGTCACAGGCTCCAACGACGCCCCAGTCATCGAGCCGATCGATGACGTCGAGGTCGATGAGGGCGAGGCTGTCGAGATTCCGTTCTCCGTCTCGGACGAGGATGGTGGGGCGCTGACCGTCTCCGCCGAGGGCCTGCCTGCAGGTCTGACCATCGACGTCGAGTCCGGCACGATCAGCGGTGTGGTCGACGTACCGACCACCGCCGCGGTGACCGTCACCGTGACCGACACGGTCGGCGCGAGCGACTCCACCACCTTCACCCTGACCGTCGTCGAGGCCGTCAATGACGCCCCGACCGCAGACGACGCGACCTTCACGGTGGCCGAGGACACCCCGACCGGCACGGTCGTGGGGACGGTCATCGCCGACGATGAGGACGGCGACACCCTGACCTTCTCGATCGCCGGTGGGAACACCGGCGAGGCCTTCGCGATCGACGGCGCGACCGGTGAGATCACGACCGCGACGGCACTGGACTTCGAGACCACCCCGCAGTACGTGCTGACCGTCGAGGTCTCTGATGGTGACCTGACCGGCACGGCCGCGATCACGATCGATGTCACTGACGTCGACGAGGTCGAGCCCTGCTCGCCCCTCTCGACCCTGCCGTGTGCAGAGCTACCTGTGACCCTGCCCTACGACCTGGACTTCGACGGGACCGAGGGTGGCCTGGCAGACACCGGCTTCACGCTGGTGGATCCGCCGTCCAACCGCGGCGACACCGCCGACACTGCTGACGGCCCGTTGGCCACGCCGACCTTCCCCGACGTCCCGGGCTACGAGCCCGGACTGCTCACGGTCGACGGCTCACTGACGATCGAGGCGACGCAAGGCATCAACTTCGCCCAGCTAGCCGCCGACGCCGATCCCGGTGAGGCCACCAGCACCAACGTCAACAGTCAGCTCAACGCGCTCGGCGTCGCCGTCCCCGTCGCCGGTGAGACCGTCGAGCTCGAGACCACGCTGGTGGCACCCGAGTTCGCTGGGAACAACAACTCCCAGCAGGCCGGCCTCCTCTGGTTCGCTGACGAGGACACCTTCGTCAAGCTGGTCGTCGCCCGGACTGGCCCGACCACCAACCGGATCCAGTTGGCGGTGGAGTCACTGGACGCCCCGACCGCCGATGACAGCGACGGGATCGCCGAGATCAACTCCGGCAACGTCCCTGACGGCCAAGACGTCGCCCTCCGCATGGTCGTCGACACCGACACCGGCATCGTCACCGCCTTCTACAGCGTCGACGGCGGCGCCGAGCAGGCCTTGACCGACGCCACCTTCACCCAACTGCTCCTCCCGGCCGCACTGACTGACGGCGCGGTGATCGACACGGGTCTGGACCCGACGGTCAGCGCCGGACTCTTCGCCACCAAGCGGCGGGCCACCCCTGCCACCGACGTCACCGCCACGTTCGCGGACTGGAGCGTCCAGGTCGCGGAGGCTCCGGCCGAGCCGTGCTCACCCCTCTCCACCCTCCCCTGTGCCGACGTGCCGGTCGAGCTGCCCTACGAGCTCGACTTCGACGGCAGCGAGGGTGGCCTGGCCGACACCGGCTTCACCCTGGTCGACCCCCCGTCCAACCGCGACGAGCCGAACATCAGCCAGGATCCGGCCCCGGCCGACCCGACGTTCCCCGACGTCCCCGGCTACGAGCCCGGTCTGCTGACCGTCGACGGCGGCAGCCTGACCATTGATGCCACCAAGGGCATCCAGTACGCCACACCCGACCCCGAGCCAGGCCAGCAGACCTCGGGCACTCCGGGCCTCAACGCGCTGATCAACGGCCTCGGCGTCGCCGTCCCCGGCGGCCTGCCGGCCTACGAGCTCACCACCACCGTGGTGGCTCCGAACTTCAACACCAGCAGCGGTGGATCTCAGCAGGGCGGCCTGTCCTGGTTCGTCGACGAGGACACCTACATCAAGCTGGTCGTCGTCCGGGTGAACAACAGCGACAACCGGGTCCAGTTGGCCGTCGAGTCCCTCGATGATCCGACCGCCGATGCTGCAGACGGCTTCTTCGAACTCAACGGGTCGACCTTCGCCAACGGCCAGGACGTTGCGCTCCGGATGGAGATCGACGCCGCCAGCGGCACCGTGACCGGGTTCTACACGGTCGACGGCGGCACCGAGCAGCAGGTGGAGGATGGCGGCGACGACAGCCTCATCGTCCCCGCGGCGCTGCTCGCGGGCACGGCCATCGACGACGACTTCGACCCGACCGTGAACGCCGGGCTCTTCGCCACCAAGCGCAGCGCCCCGGCCGCCGACGCGATGTCGGCCACGTTCGCCGAGTTCTCCGTCACCACGCCCGACGCGGCCAACACGCCGCCGACGATCACGCCCATCGGTGACGTCGAGGCGGTCGAGGGGACGGCCATCGACCCGATCGCGGTCTCCGTGGCCGACGACGACGGCGACGAGATCACCGTGACCGTCGAGGGCCTGCCAACTGGCGTGGCCTACGACGACACCGACGGGACCATCGTCGGGACCCCGGTGGCCGACAGCGCCGGCGCCTACACCGTCACCGTGACGGCCGACGACGGCACCGATACGACGACGGCCACCTTCACCCTCACGGTCATCGAGGAGGCGGACCTCTTCGCGACCAACGTCAACTTCTCCGACGCGGGCACCGTCCCGCCTGCGGACTACCTCCGTGACTTCGGTGAGGCCTATGGTCCCCGTACCGGCCCTGAGCAGGGGAGCGACCTGACCTACGGCTGGATCGCCGTCGATGACGGCAGCCCCCTCTCGCTGGTCGGACAGGGCCGCAACCGCAGCGCCACGGGTCAGACCAACCTGCTGCTCGCCACCACCATCAACATGGAGCACCCCTCCACGCCGCCGACCGGCTTCTGGGAGATCGCGGTGCCGGACGGGACCTATCAGGTCACCGTGGCAGCTGGCGATGCCAGCGGCGGCACCGACCCGGAGATCCACCGCGTCAACGCCGAGGGCGTCACCATCATCGACGACTTCACGCCGACGGGCCCGAACGGCAGCGACACCCGTCACACGACAGCCAGCGGCACGACCGTCGTGACCGACGGCGCCCTGACGCTGGACTACCTCGGTGGCAACGGCGTCAACACCAAGCTCAACTACGTCGAGATCGTCCAGACCTCGACCGACACCGGGGCTGGCAACACCGCCCCCGAGCTGCTGCTGACGGGCGACCGCACCCTGTTCGTCGGCCAGGACACCATCATCCCCGTCGAGACGTTCGACGAGGATGGCGACACCGTCACCGTCGACGTCACCGGCCTGCCCGACGGGCTGGCCTTCGACGGCTCTGACATCACCGGAACCGTGGAGGCCACCGCCCTGGCAGCAAGCCCGTTCACCGTCGAGGTGACGGGCGACGATGGCGAGGCCACCGATACCGAGACCTTCGAGATCGCGGTCATCGACGAGGTCGCCATCGACGTCAACTTCCAGGACGAGGACTTCGGCACGCCCCCGGCCGGCTACCTGGCCGACATCGGTGAGGCCTTCGGACCACGGACGGGGCCGAACCAGGGCAGCGGACTCAGCTACGGCTGGGTCGCCGAGGGCACGACCACGCCCCTGAGTCTGGTCGGCAACGCCCGTGAGCGCGGCCGCGCCGCCATCGATGACCTCAATGACACCTTTATCCACATGCAGTACGGGGACATCGGCACCGTCTACGGCGGCAACCCGAACTGCACCAGCAACGTGTGTGAACCGGGCGCCTGGGAACTCGAGGTGCCGAACGGCCTGTACGAGGTGACCCTCGGGGTCGGCGACCAGCCCGGCAACGGCGGGGTCTACGACTCGCTGCACGCGATCAACATCGAGACGGGCCTGGCGATCCTGGCGTTCCAGGCCGACGCCGGCCAGGAGTACCTGCAGGTCACGGCACAGGCCGGTGTTGAGGACGGTCGCCTGACCATCAACGCGATCGGCGGCGCCAACACCAAGCTGAACTACGTGCAGGTGCGCAGCCTGGGCACCCAGCCCTTCGCCACGCAGATGATCCCGCCCAACCGCGCCACGGACGTGGCGATCGACAGTGCCGTCTCGGCATCGGTCAGCGTGCCCGGCACGGGCCTCGGTGTCGACCCCGATCGCGACACCTCCCTGACCGACGACGCGGTCAAGCTGTTCGAGGTGACGGCCACGGGCGAGGAGGAGGTCACGGGCAACCGCGGCTCCACCGGCGGCAACGACACGATCGCGTTCAGCGCCCAGCCGGCGCTCGAGTACGACACGACCTACCGGTACGTCATCGACGGCGTCCTGGACGAGGCCGGCAACACCTTCGGCACCTTCCAGTCCACCTTCACCACGGAGACCGAGCCCGACGACCCCGATCCCGGCGTCTGCGCGGACAACCCGACGCTACCCGAGTGCCAGTTCGACGAGATCGACGGCGTCGACTTCGAGCGCGTACTGCTGCCCACCGCCTCTGGCGACAACGGCAAGTTCATCGCCTCGATGCAGGTCCACCAGGGGCACCTCTGGTACACGACCATCGGTCAGGGCATGTACCGCCACGAGATCCTCCCCGACGGCACCCTCGGCGCACAGCAGGACCTCGGCGTGCTGGTCGGCCGGGCGGCAATCGGTCTGGTCTTCGACCAGGGCGACCCGGACATGGCGTGGGTCACCCACGCGACGCCCAACCTGGGCAACGAGTCGGCCCGGATCGGGTCGAAGGTCTCGCGGATCGACTTCTCCGACCCCGCCAGCCCGATCGTCCAGGACATCTTCGTCAACCTGCCGCGCTCGCAGAAGGACCACCTGTCCAACTCGATGATCTACGGACCATCGGGTGACGGCGGGGGCGACTGGCTGTACTTCCTGCAGGGCTCCAACCAGGCCGCCGGTGACACCGACGGCGCCTGGGGCAACCGCGGCGAGACGCAACTGACCGCAGCACTGCTGCGCTTCGACCCACAGGACGTGCTGGCCGAGGTGGCCGCCAACGGTCCGATCGACGTCGCGACCGTCGAGGTCGGCGGCAGCTACGACCCGTTCGCGCCCGGCGCCCCGCTGGAGGTCTATGCGACGGGCATCCGCAACGCCTTCGACCTCGTGTGGCACTCCAACGGCCAGATCTATGTGCCGACCAACGGGACCGCTGCCGGCGGCTCGAGCCCCGGCGTCTTGGAGGTCGATGGCAGCCTGATCATGCAGTCGGATGACCCCCGCGACGCCCAGACGGGCTTCGACCAGGGCACCGACGTGACCGATGTGTGCGCCACCCGGCGTGCCGACGGCGGCTACACCGGCGGCGACGTGACCGCCCACACGGGCTTGCCGACCCAACTCGACTACATCTTCACCGTCGAGGAGGGCGGCTACTACGGCCACCCCAACCCCACCCGCTGCGAGTGGGTGATGAACAACGGCTCCGACTCGCTGAACGGCACGGGCAACTTCTACCCCGCCGGCACCGACGCCGACCCCAACTACGACCTGGATGGGGCCTACAGCCTCGACTTCAACAAGAGCCCGAACGGCGTCATCGAGTACACCTCCGAGACCTTCGGTGGTGCGCTCCAGGGCCGCGTGATGATCGTGCGCTTCTCCAACAACGACGACATCCTGACCATGCAGGTCGCGCCAGATGGCACGATCCTGGGTGAGCAGGCCGGAACCACCATCGGTGGCTTCTCCGGCGGGTACGCCGACCCCTTGGAGGTCATCGAGGACACCACGGTCAATCCCGGCAACCTCTACCTCAACCAGTACAACCGGGCCGGCGAGCCACAGCAGCTCTACCTGCTGCGCGTGCCGGACGGCCAGCAGGCCAGCGGCATCGACGTCACCAACGATCAGGACGCCGTCACCACCGACGACCTGATCATGTCGGCCACGCTCAACGGCGAGCAGCCCACGGACAGCGAGACGATCACGGTCACCAACACCGGTGCCGAGGACGTCGCGGTGACGGGCCAGGTCAGCGGGGCCGACGCCGGCCAGTTCACGCTGGACACCGTCGGGACGGTTCCGGCCGGCAGCAGCGTCGAGGTGACGCTGACGTTCGACCCCTCGGGCACCCCCGGGGTCCGCACCGCGACACTCGAGTTCAGCACCGCCGAGGCCACCGAGACCCTCGACGTCCGCGCCCTGGCGCACCAAGGTCAGGAGGGCGGCGAGGAGCCGACGCTCCAGCAGGTCATAGACACCTTCGAGTGGGGCCTGGACTCCGGCTGGAGTGGCCTTGCCGGCGGGACCGATCCGGCTCCCGTGGGCGATGAGATCGCCATCGACTTGTTCGAGCGTGCCGACGACGGCCCGGTCACGATGACCCCGGTCGCCGGATTCGCCCCCTTCGAGGCCTTGCCGTTCGGCTGGTACGCCGACACCGACGGGCCGGCCAACCTCACCGAGCTGGCCGTGGTCGACAACGGCCAGCAGCAGACGCTGATCCCGACCTACACAGGGGCCACCCTCGAGTTCGACCCCGGCACCGAGGCGTTCGGGGTGTACTACGACTCGAACTTCTTCAACCGGGTCGGCTACACCGAGGACGCCCGCAACACCGACGGTGTCGCCCACCGGGCCCGGATCTACCCGCTCCCCGGCGACACGTTCCTGGTCGGCTTCGAAGACGCCTCCAACGGTGACTACCAGGACTACGTCTTCGTCCTAGAGAACGTCGTAGCGGCCGGTGACGGTGGAGGTGGCGAGCCGACCGGCGACCCGATCCAGGTCAACTTCCAGTCCGAGACCGCGACGGTGCCCGACGGCTACCTGCGGGACTTCGGCCAGCCCTACGGCGCTCGGACCGACGCCGACCAGGGCACGGGCCTGACCTACGGCTGGATCGATGACGAGACCTTCGATCCGCTCTCGCTGGTCGGCAACGGCCGTGACCGAGACAGCAACGACGATCAGCGCCTGGACACCCTGATGCACATGGACCTGCCACCAGAGGGCCAGGGCGGCGTCCTGGCCGACGGGTCATGGCAGATCGCCGTCGTCGACGGCAGTTACGAGGTCACCGTCTCCGTCGGCGATCCCAACCTGGGTGGTGCGGACGAGACCCACACGATCAACGTCGAGGGCATCACCGCAGTCGACGCCTTCGGAAAGTCGACGGCCCCGAACGGCTCCGACGCACGGCACACGACCAGCACGGTCCAGGTGGAGGTGACCGACGGCGCCCTGACGGTCGACCAGATCGGCGGGACGAACACCAAGATCAACTACATCGAGATCACCCCGCTCGACGGCGGGATCGGTGAGACGATCGGGCAGGTCAACTTCCAGCCAGCCGGCTCGCCCACCCCACCTGACTGGGTCGCCGACATCGGCGAGCTCTTCGACGCCGGCCGAGGCTACGGCTGGGTCGACACCGAGGGCGGCGCGGACAAGACCGACGACACCCGTGACCGTGCCCAGGACACCGACCCGCTGGACGGCACCCTGATCATCGTCGACGACGACACCGTCGACAGCGTGGTGAACGGCACCTGGGAGTACACCCTCCCGAACGGCGACTACGTGATCGAGGCCTCAGCCGGCGACCCCGGCTTCGCCGACTCCACGCACGCCTTCACCGCGGAGGGACAGACGCTGATCCCGGCCACGACGCCGGGCAGTCCGTCGGAGTACACCACCGGGAGTGCCACCGTGTCGGTGGCCGATGGCGCCCTGACCGTGGTCTCGACCGGCCTCAACGCCAAGCTCCAGTGGCTGCGCATCTCCTCCACCGGCGGGCAGGACGTCGTCCCGCCACAGGTCGGCATCGACCTGTCCGGTGACGGCGACGGCACCACGTTCACCGGTCCGGTGACGGTCACGGTGAGCGCCACGGATCGAACCCTCGAGTTCGTCGACATCGTCGTCGACGGCACCCCCCGAACAGTCGACCTGACCAACTACGACGAGCCGTTCGAGGTGACGGGCACCGGCGAGCACACCGTCGAGGTGACCGCCACCGACGGCGCCGGGAACGAGACGGTCGAGACCGCCACCTTCACCATCGTCGAGTTGGGCGACGGGGCGCTGACCATCACCAATCCCGAGGCGGCGCCCTTCGACGACCGGCTGGTCATGAGCCGGATCGAGTCGCCGGTGAGCGACCCGGCCACGAATGAGACCGCGCAGGTGATCCTCGGCAACGACGGCAGCGAGACCATCACCGTGTCGGCGCTCGCCATCGACGGAGACGACTTCGAGGTCAGCGACGGTCCGACGCTGCCGGCCACCATCCCGGTCGGCGACGAGGTCACCGTCGAGGTGACGTTCGTCGGCACCGGGACCGGCAACAACACCAACTTCGACAGCGTCCTCCTCGTCTCCCACGACGGTGCCGACGGCCCGACGGCGACGATCGAGCTGGGCGCCATCTGGCAGGAACAGTCCGAGGGCGGCAACGAGCCCAACGTCGAGGAGATCGCGCAGGCCTTCGGGTTCGGCACCACCATCCGCAACCCGGGCGAGGCCATCAACAACCAGGGTCGGTTGGAGACCATCGGCGACGAGATCCTGACCCGCAGCTGGGAACTGGCTGACCCCAGCCAGCCTGCGACCGTCCGGCAGTTGGCGGCCTACCACACCTGCTGCAACAACACGGCGTCCTTCGGCTGGCACCCGGTGGGCCAGAAGAACAACTGGACCCAGGTGCTGACCCACGACGGGCAGTGGGCCCAGAGCCTGCTGCCGCGGATCTCGGGCTCCGACACCCAACCCGCGTTCACCACGTTCGACCCGGCACCGGATGAGTTCACGCTCCGGATCGATCCTGAGTCGGGCGACTGGACCCTCAACAACACGGGACCGGACAGCTGCGGGCCCGGCAACGACGGCTGCCAGCTGGGCCACCACCTACGGGTGTGGCCCGTCGAGGACCGCGACGGCGTCCCGATCCCCGGCTCCTACCTAGTCGTGATGGATTACTCGGGCATCAACTACGACTTCAACGACAACGAGTACCTGGTCACCAACATCCGTCCGGCGACGCCGGAGGAGACGACCGCTCCGGCCGTGCCCGCCGGGCTGGCAGGGACCGCGGTCGACGGTGAGGTCGAGCTCACCTGGGACGGTGTGGCCGACGCCGACCTCACCGGCTACCAGGTGGAGCGCGCCACCAGCCCCACGGGCCCCTGGACCTCCCTCACCGGGATCGCCGTCAGCGGGACGACCTTCGTCGACGCCCCTCCGGCGTCGGGCACCTACTCCTACCGGGTCCTGGCAGAGGACGTCTCCGGCAACCTCTCTGGCCCCTCAGCCGTCGCGACGGTCGAGGTCACCGGGGTGGCGGCGCCAGCGATCCGGATCAACGCCGGGGGTGGTGCCGTGACATCAGGCGGGATCGCCTGGGAGGCCGACCGTGACTTCATCGGCGGCTCCACCTACAGCAACGGCAATCTGACGGCGAACGAGATCACCGGGGCCCAGAGCCCGGCGATCCACCTGACCGAGCGCAGCGGCGCCGGTGGGCACGCCTACGAGATCCCGCTGACCAACGGCACCTACGACGTGACCCTGCACATGGCGGAGATCTACTTCGGCGCCGAGGGCGCCGGGCCCGCCGGGGCCGGGAACCGGATCTTCGACGGCACCGTCGAGGGTCAGCTGGTGGTGGACGACCTCGACATCTTCGCCGAGGTCGGTGCCCAAACGGCGCTGACCCGGTCCGCGACGGTGACGGTCACTGACGGCTCGCTCTCGATCGATATGCAGGCCTCGGTGAACCAGGCCAAGCTGTCGGGCATCGAGATCGTCCCCGCCGGCTGAGGACTGTCTCGCCAGTCCGGCACAGGTGCACGATCGGGGCCCAACCCACACATGGGCCCCGATCTGCACGATCGTGTCGAACTGCGATGATGCAGGACCATGCGCTTCCTCCGAGTCTCTCGCCCTGACGGTCCCGCCTACGCCGCCCTCCATGCCGATGGCGACCACGCCATCCTGGTCGAGGGCAACCCGTTCAGCGAGTACGCCCTCACCACGCAGGCTGCACCGCTCGAGGCGCTGACCGTCCTCCCGCCGGTCCTGCCGAGCAAGATCCTCTGCGTGGGCAAGAACTATGCCGCCCACGCGGCTGAGATGGATGGCGAGGTGCCGGCCGAGCCGCTCATCTTCTCCAAGCCCTCGACCAGCGTCATCGGCATCGGGGAAGCCATCCAGCTGCCCTCCCTCAGCCAGGAGGTCCATCACGAGGCCGAGCTCGCCGTCGTCATCGGCAGGATCTGCAAGGACGTCCCCGCCGGGCAGGCGGCTGACGTGATCATGGGGTACACCTGCGCCAACGACGTCACCGCCCGCGACCTTCAGCGGCGAGACCAGCAGTGGACCCGTTCCAAGGGGTTCGACACCTTCTGCCCGCTGGGCCCCTGGATCGACACGGACTTCGACCCCGCAGCCGGCGGCGACGTGATCTGCCGCGTGGACGGAGAGGAGCGGCAGCGGGGCTCTCTGGACGACCTGGTCTTCGACGTCGGCGAACTGGTCGCCTGGTGCTCCGCCTTCGCCACGCTGCTCCCCGGCGACGTCATCCTGACCGGCACACCCGCCGGTGTCGGGCCCATCGCGGCCGGCCAGACCGTCGATGTCGAGGTCGAGGGGCTGGGGACGCTGCGGAACCCGGTCGAGGACGCCGGGCCCTAGGACGACTCGCAGCAGGGCCTGGCCCTGAGGCGGCCCCGCGAGCACTCGATCGCAGGGCGCGCCGGATCAGGACTGGCTGCGGTTCGCGGCGATGACCTGGGCGTACCACCGGGCGCTGGCCTTCGGGGTGCGCTCGAGCGTGTCGAAGTCGACCCGGACGATGCCGAACCGCTTGCTGAACCCCAGTGCCCACTCGAAGTTGTCGAGCAACGACCAGACGTGATAGCCGACCACGTCGATGCCATCGCGACTGGCGGCTGCGACCACCTGCAGGTGGTCGTGCAGGTAGGCGATCCGGTCCTGGTCGTCGATCGACCCGTCGTGTTGGACGACGTCGGGGAACGCCCCGCCGTTCTCACTGATCACGATCGGTAGGTCACGGTAGGCCGCGCCGACACGCCGCAGCACCCGGTCCAGACCCTGGGGCTCGATGCCCCACCCCATCTCAGTCCGTGGAGGCGGCGGCTCCACGCCGATGGTCTCGGTCGCTCCCGGGAAGCCCAGGAGCGAGGGTGCTCCGTCCTGGTGGGCGACGTGGGTGACGTTGTAGTAGTTCACCGCCAGCCAGTCGATCGGCTGGGCGATCGCCGCCAGCTCGTCGGTGTCGATCTGGTCAGCCACGCCGAAGGTGTGATGGTGCTCCCTGATCTGGTCGGGATAGCGGCCCTGCAGCACGCCGTCGAGGAACAGCTGGTTCTGGACCATGTCGGCCTTGGCAGCAGCCGCCGTGTCCGCCGCCGAGTCCGTCGCCCCGGTCGCGGGGATCAGGTTCAGCGCGATCGTGACCTCGTCATCCGGATTGGGCTCGGTCGACCGCAGCACCGCCGCGGCGCGGTGATGGGCCAGCAGCATGTTGTGGGCAGCCAGGTAGGCGGTCCCTGCGTCGGTGACGCCGGGTGCGTGGACACCGCTGTGGTGCCCGAGGAAGGCGGCGCAGTACGGCTCGTTCAGGGTCATCCACGTCGTGGCCAGGTCCGCCAACGTCTCCTTGGCGCGGGTGGCGTACTCGGCGAACCACTGCGACGACTCGGGGTTGGCCCACCCGCCCTGGTCCTGCAGGCGTTGCGGCAGGTCCCAGTGGAACAGGCAGACGACTGGGCGGATCCCGTGCTCGACCAGCTCCTCGCAGACCGAGCGGTAGAAGGTCGCACCCAGCGGGTTGACCGTCTTGTCGTCCTCGGGCAGCAGCCGTGACCACGACAGGCTGAAGCGGTAGGTGTCGACTCCGAGCTGTGCCATCAGGGCGATGTCGTCACGGAACCGGTGGTAGTGGTCGCAGCTGACGTCGGCGTTCTCGCCGCGATCGACCTTGCCGGGGGTGTGGCTGAAGGTGTCCCAGATGGATGGGGCGCGACCATCGACGGCGACGGCTCCTTCGATCTGGTGGGCCGAGGTTGCAACGCCCCAGCTGAAGCCCGCTGGCATGCGCAGCGAGGTCGGATCCGGTGTGGTCGTCACTTGCTCACTCCTGACAGGTCGATGCCCTTCAGGAAGACCCGTTGGGCGAAGAAGAAGATCACGAGGGGGATGGCCAGAGCCAGCAGTGCGCCGGCCTGGATGAGGTGCGGGGAGGTGTCGAAGAGCGTGTTGAACACCTGCAGACCGACGGCGATGGGTTGCAGGTCCCGTCGCGTCGAGAGGTAGACCAGCGGCTCGAAGAAGTCGTTCCAGGCGTAGAAGAAGTGGAAGATCCCGACCGCGACCAACGCCGGCCGGGCCTGGGGAAGCAGGACCGACCACAAGGTCCGCAGCGGGCCGGCACCGTCGATCGCGGCGGCCTCGTCCAGGTCCTTCGGCAGGGTCAGGAAGTACTGGCGCAGCAAGAAGACGTTGTAGGCGTTGCCGAAGAAGTGGGGGATGATCAGCGGCAGCCAGGTTCCGACCCAGCCGATCTTGAAGAACAGCGCGTAGGTCGGCACGAGGGTGACGAAACGTGGGAGGATGATCGTCGCGACGAGGACGATGAAGATCGTTCGCTTGAACGGCATCTGGAAGCGCGACAGGCCGTAGGCGACCAACGTCGAGGCGATCAGCGTCCCGATCATCCCGAGTCCGGCGATCGCCACGGTGTTGCGCAGCAGGACCAGGAAGTCCATCTGCTCCCATGCGGCCGAGAAGTTGTCGGTCTGCGGACTGAAGGTGTAGGCGGGCTCCAACTGCCGCCAGTTGCCTTCCCACTCGATCGGCGCAGCCTCGAGGTCATCGGGATCGACGTACATCGACGCCTGCCGGCCCGGCTGCAGCAGCGCCAGATTGGCGGTGCTGCCGTCGGGCAGGGAGACCTCGTAGAGGTCGAGCTCTTCACCGTCGTAGGCCACCTGACCGGGCGCCGCCGGATAGAGCGGTGCGCGGAAGTCCTGGATCATCGCCTCGGTCTTCAGCGCCGTCGCACCCATGTACGCCAGCGGAGAGAGGTACACGATGGCGATGCCCGTCGCGACCATCGTGACCAGCCCGGCTGCCAGGATCTTGCGGATCCCCCCGTCGGTGTCGCCGAATCGCCGGGTCGGCTCGCCGCTGGACTGCAGGCGCTCGACCGTTGATGTCAACGAGCTCATGACCGCTCCCCGAACTCGTAGTGCACCCAGTACTTGGCCGACCAGAAGAGCACCCCGGTGACGACGACGCCGGCGATGAACAGCATCCAGGCCAGCGTCGCGGCGTAGCCCATGTTCTGGAGCCGGAACAGGGTTCGGTAGAAGTACATCGAGTAGAAGAACGTCGAGCCGTTCGGATCACCCGAGCCGTTCTTCAGCACGAACGGCACGAGGAAGTACTGGAACAGCCCGATCAGCGCAACGACGATGTTGTAGAAGAGCACGGGGGAGATGAGCGGAATCGTCACGTGCCGGAACATCGCCAGCGAGCCGGCACCGTCCACAGCCGCTGCGTCGTAGAGATCCTCTGGCACCGAGTTCATGCCGGCGATGAAGATGATCATCGCGTTGCCGACGCCCCACAGCGCGATCAGCGTGAGGGTCGGGTAGATCCAGACCTCGGAGTTCAGCCAGTTCGGGCCGGGGATGCCGACGGCGCCGAGCGCCCGGTTGGCCCAGCCGGTCTGGGAGTTGAGCATTCCGTTGAACACGAGCACCGCGGCGACGAACGGGATGACCGACGGCAGATAGAACAGCGTCCGGAAGAACGAGCGGCCCCACAGGTTCTTCGAGGTCAACAGGTAGGCGAACCCCAGTGGCACCAGGATGGTGAAGGGGAGGGAGAGAACACCGAACTTCACGGTCACCCAGGCCGAATTGATGACCTCGGGGTCGCCGAACAGGCGGCGCCAGTTGTCCAGCCCGACGAAGGACGTGGGCTCGGCCGAGGTGAGGTTGAAGTCGGTGAAGGAGAACCACAGCGACGCGGCCATCGGCAGCGCGTAGAGCACGAAGAAGCCGATGACCCAGGGGGAGGCGAAGACAAGTCCGATGCGCCCCTGTCGGCGATGCAGGCGCGATGGGGGAGGGGGATCAGGCTCATCCTCCGGAAGGGCCGGCGGTGGGCCGACCCTCCCGGTGGGCGCAGACGCGACGGACATGGGCGGCGTCGGGGCCGTGTCTACTCCGCCGCGGCGAAGATGCCGTCCAGTTCGGCTTCCAGCTCGCCAGCCGCGGCCGCGATGTCGAGGTCGGGGTCGGAGAGTTGAGCACTCTCGAAGTCGGCCATGGCCAGCTTGTACTCGTCCCACGCCGGGGTCGCCTGCTCGTGACTCGGGACGTCGGAGAACTGCGCGGAGTCCCGGGCGACCTGCCAGTTGACGCCCTGGGGAAAGGTCTCATCGAGGTCGGCGTAGAAGGCCTCGGTCAACGCCGGGTCGGCCGGTGCGGCGCCGTAGGCGTTCAGCAACGGAAGGGCGGCGTCGTCCAGCAGGTAGGTGAGGACCTCGAAGGCCTCGTCCGGATGCTCGGTCGACTCGAAGATGCGGAACGTGTCACCGTGCATCTTCGCGGTGACCGTGCCCTGGTGGGAGGGGAAGACGGCGATGTCGAAGAACTCGAGGCCGTTGCCGTCCTCGTCGCGGACGCAACAGGTGTACCAGAGGTGGGAGTTGGCCATCGCCACGTTGCCGGAGCTGAACGGGTTGCCGCTCAGCAGGTCGGAGTCGAACTGCTCCTGGCTCGGCGCCGCCCCGACGTCCCACACCAGGTCGTGGTACCACTGCCACTCGTCCACCCACTGGTCGGGGATGTCGGCGCTACCGTCGTCGGCCACCGGGTAGCCGGCGCCGAACGCCGTGCCCTGGGCGTACATGAGGCTGACCCACTGGTGGACGAAACCCCACTGGACGGTCTGGGTCCGGTCGAAGGCATCGTCGGTGGCATCGACCCCGTTCGCGTCCACGGTCAGGAACGCCGCCAGCTCCGCGACCTTGTCCCAGTCCCAGGTGCCCTCGAACTCCGTTCCCTCGCCGTAGATCGCGGTCCCGTCCTCGCCGTACTCCTGCGGCGGGTAGGGCAGGCCGGCCTCATCGAACAGCTCGGTGTTGTAGTAGATGAAGGAAGGGAAGGACGCGAACGGCAGTCCGGGCAGGGTCCCGTCCTCCTCCCGGAAGTTCTCCACGGTCTCCTCGTCGAAGCGGGTCAGATCGACGCCCGTCTCCTCGACGAACGGCTCGAGGTCGAGGTACAGGCCGGCGTAGGAGTTCGAGCCGTCCCGTCCCACCGGGCCGACGATGTCGGGCGCGTTGCCGCCCGCGATCTGGGTCGAGAGGGTGTCGTAGGCGACGTCGTTCTCCACGATCTCGAGCACGACCTCGATCTCGGACTGGCTGTCGTTGAACTCGGCCACGACCTCCTCCTGCGCCGCGATCTGCTCCGGCTGCCCGCCGGACCCGAGGCCGACGAACCAGCGGATCTCGACCCGGTCGCCGGAGCTGCTGTCCTCGCCGCCCGTGGCGTCCTCCGTGGCTTCGTCGTCGTCGATCTCCTCCGACATGGCCTCGTCGTTGGCCTCGTCGGACTCGGTGTCCTCCTCGGCTGCTCCCGCCGCGGCGTCTGCGGCGTCGTCGCTGGTGGCGGCCTCCGAGCCGGTGTCACCCCCCTCCGCGGTGTCCCCGCCGCCGCACGCGGCTGCGATCAGGACCAGAATCAGTGCCACGGCCACATGGGCGCGGCGGTCTATTGTTGTCATTGCCTTCTCCTTCGGTGGTAACGCTCTGGCGGGGAGGTAGTGGGACCACCGGACTCGAACCTCCGGTGGTTCCACGCTGGCTTCGTTCGTCGGGGATAGCTGGGCTAGGTGCTGGCGCCTCCGTCCGTGGAGGCGCGGATGATCAGCTCGGTTGGCAGCAGGACCCGTTGGGGCGCCCCGTCGGGGTCGTCCAGCAGAGCCAGCAGACTGGCCGCAGCCTGCATGCCGACCGCCCGGACGTCCTGCCGGATCGTGGTCAGCGGTGGCGGCAGGGTGGCCGCGAACTCGAGGTCGTCGAAGCCCGCGACCGCGACGTCGCCCGGGATGTCGACGCCGCGCTCCTGCAGTGCCAGGTAGGCGCCGTGCGCCACGAAGTCGTTGACGCAGAAGATCGCCTCGACCCCACGCTCCAGCAGTTCAGGGGCCACCCGCTGCCCGTCGTGGCGCTCATAGTTGCCCACGGCGACGTAGCGGTCGGGGTCGAGGCCAGCGTCGAGCATGGCCAGGCGGTAGCCCTCGAGCCGATCGTCAGCAGCCACCGTGCCCGGCCGCCCGGTGATGTGGCCGACCCGGGTCCGACCCGACTCGATCAGGTGCCGGGTGACGGTCCGGGCCGCCTCGACGTTATCGATGTCGACGTAGCTGGCGTCTGCATCCTCGCGCCGGTGACCGATGAGGACCGTCGGGATCGGAGCGGCCCGAAGCCCGTCGACCAGCGGGTCGTCGCGGAAGTGTGCGGTGACGATGATCCCATCGGCGATGCCACTGGAGCGGATGTGCTCCAGCGTGTCGGCCTTGGAGCGATTGCCCAGCCACAGCATCATGCCCGTGGCCTGCTCGGCCAGACCGTCACTGATGCCGTGCATCAGGTCGGCGAAGTAGGCGTCCTTGAACAGCACCGTCGGCTCTTCGTGCATCACGACGCCGACGACGCCCGAGCGACCCGTCACCAGCGTTCGGGCGGCCCGGTTGGGTCGAAAGCCGGTCTCGTCGAGGACCTGCTGAACGCGCCTGCGGGTCCGCTCCGACACCGAGCCGCCGTTGACCACCCGCGACACGGTCGCTCGGGACACACCGGCCAACGCTGCCAGGTCCTCGAGTGTCTTCGGCTTCACCTCGACCTCCGTGTTGAGAGCGCTCTCAATCTAGCCTGCTGGCGAATCGCGAATCAAGGGGGTTCTGCGCCAGCCGCAGCACAGTGACGGCACAGCAGCCCCTGCAACCTCTGGTCCATCTGACCACCGCACCACAGCAAGGAGCTGTCATGGGCCTCGAGATCACCAACCAGTACATCATCAACGCACCGGTCTCCCGCATCTGGGAGGTCCTGGTCGACGAGTTCACCGACGTCGCCACGTGGGTGTCAGGGCTGGACGCCTCCGGCCCGAACCCGCAGGCCACGCACATCCCGGAGGGTGCTCCCGCAGCCGGACGCTCCTGCGTCATCCCGGGCCTTGGTGCCACCGACGAGCGATTCACCGTATTCGACCCGGACAACCACCGGTTCGGCTACTCCGTCGACGCCGAGAAGCTGCCCTCGTTCGTCTCCAACATGGAGAACGTCTGGACCTTGCGCAGCCGTGGACCGCGGACGACCGAGGTCACCCAGCGTCTGACGGCGGACGTCTCCGGGCCCCTCGGTGTCATCATGAAGCCGATGATGAAGCTGCAGTTCAACCGCCTGCTGAAGACCATCAAGGGCGATCTGGCCGCGTACGCCGAGACCGGCCGGGTCAGTGAGGCCAAGGCCAAGGAGTTGGCCAAGGCCGGCCGGTAGCGGGCGTGACGGGTTCCTCCGGTCCTCCACCGGCGCTGCGCCGGTGGCGGCCTGATCGCCGGCGTGCCATCCCATACTGGATTGCACGCCGGTCCCCGACCGTGGATCGTTCGGTGGCGTGACCATCTCGCTGGCCATCCTCGGCCCGCCCCTGCTTCGCGTGGACGGCCAGGCGGTCCGGGTGCCGGCAGGTCGACAGAGCCGGACACTGCTGCACCTGGCCATCCGACGTGACCAGGTCGTCAGCCAGGATCGGTTGGTCGACATGCTCTGGGCAGACGATCCGCCGAAGGATCCCGACAACGCGGTGCAGTACGTGATCGCACGGCTCCGACGGCTGCTGGAGCCCTCCCGCGGGCGAGGAGACCCCCCCGAGGTGCTGCAACGAGTGGGGGAGGGGTACCGGCTGCGACTGCCGGTACAGGCCATCGACGCGGCCGTGCTCGACCAGACCGTGGCCTCCGGCACGCAGGATGCAGCGACCTACCGCGAGGCCATCGATAGCTGGCGTGGCCGGCCATTCCTCGACCACCCGGACGACCCAGTCCTGCAGAGCGAGTCCGCCCGGCTCACACAGCTGTACACCAGAGCCCTGGGTCGCTGGGCCGAGTTGGCACTGGAGGATGAGCAGGTCGACCGGGTCGCGGAGGAGGTGGGGGCGGCCTTGGCCCCCGGCGGCCCTGGCGGCCTGGATGAGGCGTTGCACCGACCGTTGATGATCGCCCTGTACCGGCAGGGCCGTCAGACCGAGGCACTGGCGGTGTACGACCGCCTCCAGGAGCGGCTCGTCGAGGAACTCGGGTTGGATCCCAGTCCGGCGCTCGCGACCATCCGCGACGCGATCCTGCGGCACGATGTCGCCGTGCTCGAGCCCAGAGCCGTCGGACGTCCATCGGCGCCACGAACGGGCCGAGCGTCAGCCCGTCCAGCGGCGCCGGTCGACACCTTCGTCGGGCGGGAGACCGAGCTCGCGGGACTTAGTGAGGCCGTCGACCGAGCGCGCCTGGTCACCCTGACCGGACCGAGCGGCGTCGGCAAGACACGCCTGGCCCAGGAGTTCGGCTGGCAGCGTCACGCCGGTGCCATACCAGGTGAGCACGATCCGACCGATCCAGCCGTCGTGATCTGGGTATCCCTGGACCCGGTCCGGGACCCGCAGTTGGTCCTTCCCGCCGTCGCCGACGCCGCCGGGCTGCGTGAGAACCTGCAACGTCCCGCCGTCGACGTCCTCGCTGAGCAGCTCGGCGCCGCTGTGCTGATCCTGGACAATGCCGAGCACGTACTCACCGGGGTTGCCGATCTTCTCGGAGGACTGCTGGCGCGGCAGCCCGAGCTGCGTGCGGTGGTCACCAGCCAAGCCCGCCTCGGAATCCGCGGGGAGCAGGTGCTGACCCTCGATCCGTTGGAGCCACCCTCGGCCGCCGACCAGTCCTGGGCCTCGACGGCGGTGCAGCTCTTCTGTGATCGCGCGGCAGCCATCGACGGGACCTTCGAGGTCGACGACGCCACGGTGGAACACGTCTCCTCCATCGTCACCAGCGTGGACGGGTTGCCGCTGGCCATCGAGTTGGCCGCCGCCTCAGCCCGGACCGTCGGGGTGGCCGAGCTGGCCGCCCGGGTCGCGGAGTCGTTCGACTCCCTGGGTCGTGGAGGCAGCGACCGGCCCGCTCGACACCGCACGCTCGAGGCCGCATTCGAGTGGTCGCTGGCGACGTTGGATCCGGCAGACCGCGCCGCGCTCGACGGGCTCAGTGTCTTCGCTGACTTCAACCTCGACGGCGCCGAGGCCGTCGCTGGCGTGTCGTCGCTCTCGCCACTGCGCCGCCTCATCGACCGGTCGATGGTGCGGCGTGACCACAGCGGCCGCTATCGGATGTTGGCGACCATGCGGCGGCACGTCTGGTCGGGGCTGGAGGACTCGCGCCAGGTGGAGCTGACCACGGCGCTCGTCAGCTGGGTTCGGGGCGTGCTGGCCACACACGGCGCAGCCCTGCGCGGCGCGAAGCAGCTGGAGGCGATGAAGGCCCTCGATGCGGAGGCCGAGAACCTGCACGCCGTGCTGGACCACCTCATCCGGTCTGCCGATGAGCCTCAGACGATCGTCGAGGTCCTGACCGTCGCCAACCGCTACTGGGACTGGCGAGGTCGATTCGCCGAGGCCCTGCACTACAACGGTCGTGCTCTGGCGGCCTTCGAGGCGGCCGGCCTGCCGGCCAGCGGGCCACTGCTCGGCTGGCAGGCGTTCGCAGCCAGTCAGGAGGGCGAGTACGAACGGGCACTCGCCGCGGTCGATGGCGCGGTGGACAGCGGCTGGATCGAGACCTCGACCAACCTCCCTGGAGGCTTGGTCATCAGGGCCATCCTGCGACGCCAGATCGGCGACCTGGACGGGGCCATCGAGGACGCGCAGGCCGTTCTCGAGCACGCCCGACGAGTGGGGAGCCCGTGGGGCCGTGGGTGGGCGCACGATGCCCTGGCGCACGCCTTCGCCGCTGTCGCCGACATCCGTCGAGCGCGAGCCCACGCTGCGGCCTCCCTGGAGGAGTTCTCCGATCTGGGCGATCAGCGCGGCGTGGCATGGGCGCTGACGGGATTGGCCGACGTCGCCCGGGCCGACGGCGACCCTGCCGAGGCCGTCGCGCAGGCGACCGCGGCGGCACGGATCGCGGCGGCGCTGGGCGACGCCCGGAATCTGGCGTGGGCGCTGGAGATCATGGCGTGGGGGCGCACGGAGGTCGAGCCGACTCGAGCGCTGACGCTGGTGGCTGCGGCCGCACGGCTGCGGGGCGAGCCACGGCCGGTCCCAGCGTCGGTCGATCGGCTGCTCGGGTCGGCCGAGGCTCCTCCCGTATCGGCGGAGGCAGTGAGCGCCGCACTCTCCGCAGGGTGGTCGGCTGCTGGCAGCCACGAGGCGCTGATGGACCTGGCGGGATAGGGCCACGGGCATCGGTCCATCGCCGCGAATCCGTCGCCGGGAGGGCGAACGAGTGTCAGCGAGCGCAGCGTCTGCAAGGCTGGCCGCCATGAGCAGCACCACACCCTCGACCGCCGACGACGCCGCAGTCCCGGAACGCTCAGACTTCATTCGCGACACCATTCGTGCGGACGTCGCCGACGGGCTCGAGGAGGTCGTCACGCGCTTCCCGCCCGAGCCCAACGGCTACCTCCACATCGGCCACGCCAAGTCCATCGGGCTCAACTTCGGGGTGGCCGACGACTTCGGTGGCCGCTGCAACCTGCGGTTCGACGACACCAACCCCGAGGCGGAGGAGCAGGAGTTCGCACAGGCCATCACCGAAGACCTGGCCTGGCTCGGCTTCTCACCGGACCGGGTCCTGTACGCCAGCGACTACTTCGAGCAGCTCTACGCGTGGGCGGAGGATCTCATCGAGGCGGGCCTGGCCTACGTCGATGACCAGGACGCGGAGACCATCTCGGAGCAGCGCGGAGGGTATGGCCGTCCTGGCGTCGACTCGCCGTACCGCGATCGCTCGGTGGAGGAGAACCTGACCCTCTTCCGCGGCATGCGTGCGGGCCAGTTCCCCGACGGCGAGAAGGTGCTGCGCGCCAAGATCGACATGCAGCACGACGTCATGCAGCTGCGCGACCCGGTGCTGTACCGCATCCGCCGCGTGCCGCACGACCGCACCGGAACTGACTGGATCATCTACCCGACCTACGACTGGGCGCACGGGCAGTCCGATGCGATCGAGGGGATCACGCACTCGCTGTGCACGCTGGAGTTCGCCGATCACCGACCGCTGTACGACTGGTGCCTCAACCACCTCGAGCTGCCGCATGGCAAGCCCGAGCAGACGGAGTTCGCCCGCCTCAACCTCACCCACACCGTGATGAGCAAGCGGGTCCTTGCCAGGTTGGTGGCGGACGGCGTCGTCGACGGCTGGGACGACCCCCGGATGCCGACGCTGCGGGGCATGCGGCGGCGTGGGTATCCGCCGGCCGCGATCCGCGCCTTCATCGACCACATCGGCGTGGCGAAGACCAACTCGATGCACGACATCGAGCTGCTGGAGTCGTTCATCCGCACCCACCACAACGCCCACGCCTTGCGGCGGATGGGGGTGATGGACCCACTCAAGGTCGTCATCACCAACTGGCCGGAGGGGCAGGAGGATGCGCTGGAGGCCGTCAACAACCCCGAGGACGAGGCGGCTGGGACCCGGCAGGTGCCGTTCTCCGGTGAGCTGTGGATCGAGCGGGACGACTTCATGGTGGACCCGCCGAAGAAGTTCTACCGGCTCTCGCCCGGGACCGAGGTGCGCCTGCGGGGCGGCTACCTGATCACCGCGACCGACGCTGAGTTGGACGAGTCCGGCGAGGTCGTCCAGGTCAACTGCACCTACGATCCCGAGACCCGTGGTGGGCAGGCTCCGGATGGCCGCAAGGTCAAGTCCACGATGCACTGGGTGTCGGCCGGCCACGCGGCTGATGTGACGGTCCACGAGTACGACCGGCTGTTCTCCGAGCCGAACCCCGGGGCGCTGGATGATCCGATGGACGGTCTGAACCCGGATTCGAAGCGGACGTTCACGGCCAAGGTCGAGCCTGCGGCCGTCGAGACACCGCCGGGGGAGGTCATCCAGTTCGAGCGCGTCGGGTACTTCGTGGCCGACGCGCAGGAGCCTCGGACGTTCCACAAGGTCGTGGGCTTGCGGGACGAGTGGGCGCGCATCCAGAAGCGGCGGCAGAACAACTAGACCCCGCTCCCGCCATGCCTATCGGCCCCGATCGGGAGACGTGCACGGCGCTGCGGGGTGAACGGACCACTAGTCCGCCCGTTGGTCCGCCAGGTACTCGCCCGGTGTCAGACCGGTCACCCGCTTGAAGTCCCGCCCGAAGTGGGCCTGGTCGGTGTAGCCGAGGTCCGCCGCCAGGTCGGTGAGGCGGAGCGCGGAGGTGGCGCCGTCCTTCAACCCCTCCACCGCATCGTGCAGCCGCCGGCGCTGGATCAGCCACTTCGGCGTCACACCCAGCCGGTTACGGCACACGCGACCGAGGGTGCGCTCACTGACGGCCGCCAGCGAGGCCAGCTGGCTCACGCGGGTGATCGAGGAGTCGGTCTCGACAGCATCGACCAGCCGATTCATCAGCGCCCCCTCGGCATCGATTGGCAGGAAGCGCTGCAGCGCCGCAGCGTAGGTCGCGATCACCGCTCGGTGGGTGTCCGGCGACGTCGGATCCAGATCCATGGTCCGTCGCACCCGTTCGCGGAGCGCAGTCCCGTCAAGGGTCGTCAGCGCGGCAAGGTCGACATGTCGGTCGGTGATCCGCTCGACCGGTGCGTCGAGGATCAGCCGCCCGGCGGCGGGCTGCAGCATCACCCCGGCCGCCCAGCCGGTGCCGGACAGCTCCACCGTCGAGACGCTGGTGGAGGGACCGTAGAAGCGTGCGTAGCTGTCTGCGACGACGATCAGACAGACGGGGTACTGCAGGACACGCTGCGTCCACACCTGCCCGTCTGCCAGCCGCCAGACAGGTAGCCAGAACCGCCGCGCGACCGCCTGGATGTCGGGCGGCGCTGGGTAGGTCGTGACGGGCGGCGTCGGTGCACTCGATCCCGTGAGGTGAGCGCGTCGAATCGGGTCCTGCATGCTGTCCGATTTGTACAAGGCCGAGCGATGGGGCGGCCGTACGGTGCAGCCATGACCACACCGATCGACCAGCAGTTCCGCACCCTCGCCGACCCCTTCATCGCCCTCGCGCGCACGCTCACCCCCGAGGAGTGGCAGCAGGACTCGCCATGCGACGGCTGGACCGCCGCTGACGTGGTGGACCACGTCATCACCACCCAGCAGGCCTTCTTCGATGGACATGAGATCGACCTGCCCGCCGCCTCCGGCAACCGCGACCCGGCCGCCACGCTGGAGGTGCACGTCGAGCGCGTGGTCAACTCCCTCTCGGATCCGGCAGTGCCCGCGACCACGTTCGACGGGTTCTTCGGCCCGACCACCGTCGGCGACACCCTCCTGCGCTTCTACGGCTTCGACATGGTCGTGCACCGCTGGGACGTCGGCCGGGCGACCGGTCGCGAGGTCACCTTCGACGATGCGGAGCTGGACCTGCTCGAGACCGCCATCGAGGGGTTCGGCGAGAACCTGTACCTGGAGGGCATCTGCAAGCCGGCGATGGAGGTGGCACCCGGCGCCGGCCGCCAAGAACGGCTGCTGGGGAGGCTGGGCCGCGCCATGGTGTGACATGTTGCTCGATACCGCGGGGCCTACCATGCGCCCCCATGCCCCAGTCGACATCCAGTACGCCACCACGCCTCCGGTTCTGCCCCGCACCCTCAGGCTGGCTGCACGTCGGGAGCGCCCGCGCCGCCCTGTTCAACTGGCTCGTCGCCCGTCGCGATGGTGGCGCGTTCGTCCTGCGGATCGAGGACACCGACGCCGAGCGGGCCACCATGGAGTCCGCCGTCGGCATGATGGAGGGCCTGGCCTGGCTGGGCCTGGAGTGGGACGAGGGGCCCGCGATCGGTCGCTTCGAGCAGCGAGGCGCCCTCGGCCCCTACCTCCAGAGCCAGCGCCGCGACCTGCACGAGTCGGTCGTCCGTCTGCTGCTGCGGGACGGCCACGCCTACGAGGCGTTCGAGACGGCTGAGGAGCTGCAGGCCCAGCGCGAAGCGGCGGGCGGTGGTGCCCGCGGTGGCGTCTACAAGACCGGCCATCGCGACCTGACCGAGGAGCAGCGGCAGGCCCTCCGCGATGAGGGTCGGACCCCCGTCATCCGGGTCCGCACTCCGGACGCCGGCACCGTGTCCTTCGACGACCACGTCCGCGGTGAGGTCTCGTTCGAGTGGGACCAGATCGGCGACTTCGTGATCAGCCGTGCCGATGGGTCGCCGACCTACATGCTGGCCAACATCGTGGACGATCTGGCCCAGGGCATCTCCCTGGTCGCTCGTGGCGAGGACCTGCTGAGCGCCACTCCGCGACAGGTCCTGATGACCCAGGTGCTGCTCGACACCGGGATCCTGGCCGAGGCGTTGGATCAGGTCGGCTACCCAGTCCGCCCGGACGGTGCGCCGGACCGCCTGACCTACGCCCACCTTCCCCTGCTGATCGGCGAGGACAAGAAGAAGCTGTCCAAGCGACACGGCGACGTGTCCCTGGAGTCCTACGCCCGAGCGGGGATCATCCCCGAGGCGATGGTCAACTTCCTGGCGCTGTGCGGCTGGTCAGCGGGCGACGACCGGGAGGAGTACCCGGTGGACGAGCTCATCGAGGCGTTCTCCCTGGACCGTGTCAATCCCGCTCCCGCGGTGTTCGACAACACCAAGCTGCGTTCGATGAACGGATCCGCGATCCGGGCGCTGGAGCCCGAGGACCTCGCCGAGCGGCTGGTCCCTGCCTTCCAGCGCGCCGAGTTGGTAGGCGATCCGGTCGACCCCTCAGACCGTGACCTCATCCGCGGATTCGCCCCGTTGGTCCAACAGCGGATCGACACCCTGGACGACGCGCCGCCCTTCGTCTCCTTCGCCTTCGCCGACGAGATCGAGTGGGATGAGAAGGCCGTCAAGAAGTGGCTGAAGCCGGCGGCCGGGCCGGTGCTCGACAGGATCACACCAGCGCTGGCGGGTTTGGATGCCTGGACCGCAGAGTCGATCATGCCGGTCTTCGAGGAGGCCAAGGAGGCGCTCGACCTCGGCATGGGCAAGGTGATGCAACCGGTCCGTGTCCTGGTGACCGGCACGGCCGTCAGCCCACCGCTTCCGGAGACCTTGGAGCTGCTGGATCAGCAGTGGGTGGTCGATCGCCTGGTCAGCGGACGCGACCGGGTGGCGGCGCCCGCTGATTGAGCCATACGACCCAACGCAACCCCTTCCCGCAGCGCCTGAGACCGACGGCCGACGGTCAGGCCGGTCGGCTGCACCTCAGGTCCACGACCGCTCACCGCGCTGGTGCCAGTACACCTCCGGATCCATGGCCTCGGGACGGGTCGCCGGTGCTGCGTTCCGGGCGTGCAGGTTCGAGCGCAGGTGGTCCTCGGTGAGCACGCCGAGCAGGACGACGTCGGCCACGCCGTCGCGCATCGCCGCGGATAGCGCCGCCGCGTCCGGAGACGGGTCGCGGGGGGCCACGTCTGTCGCGTGATCCCCGGCGGGGGTCAGCCGGCCGTTGGCCAGCGCCTCCTTGACGACGACCAGCAAGCCCGCCTCCCGGGCTCGTCGGAGGGCTGGGCCGGTTGACCGCTCCAGGAGGTTCCACGTGGTCTGGACGGCATCGAACAGCGGCACTCCGCCGACCTCGACCTCGATGGCACGATCGATGATCGTCGGCTGGGACGGCCCGCTGGTGCTGAGGCCGAGTGAGACACCCTGTTCCCGGAGTTCGGCCAACTCGGTGAGGACCGCCTGGTCATCCAGGACCGGGCTGTCCGGGGTGACCGAGTGGATCTGGTACAGGTCGGGCAGTCGACCGAGGGCGGCCAGGGTCTCGGTCCGCTGGCGTCGCAGGGTTTCGACGCCGTGATCTTTGACCTCATGCTCCTCGGCATCGACCTGCCAGTCGGCGACGTAGGTGTAGCCCCACTTGGAGGCCACGGTGATGTCGGTGGGTTGGCGGGTTTCCAACCAGCTGCCGAGGAACTCCTCGGCAGCTCCGTAGGAGCGCGCGGCGTCGACGTAGGTGATCCCGGCGCCGTAGGCGAGGTTCAGGATGTGGTGGGCGTGCTCCCTCATCGCCGCGCGATCGGTGTCCGGCAGGTCGGTGCCATGGCCGGTGGTGATGTAGCCCGGGCGGCCAAGTGCGGCCAGCCCGAGGCCCAGCCTGGCCGGCCCACCATCGAGGGCGCGGTTCGTCACGACGAAGGGCGAGCGCGCCGGCAGGTCACCCGTCGCTGGTGCCCTGAGGGTCTCCTCATCCATTGGATGTCACTCTGCCACGCCCGTCCGAACGGACGATCGAGATATCCACAGGGCGCTTGCTCGGTGTCACAGATTGCCTCTACGGTTCATCATGCCGCACACGGGGTGCGCCACGGGGAGTTGGTCCGGGTGCAACCACGCCGAAACCGATCGGAGAACCGATGGAACAGCTGACATCTGGACACCTGGGACGCCTGCTGGGGGTGGTCCTGCTGGTGGGCCTCCTCCTTCCAGGGATCGCCGTCGCGCAGCAGCCGGACGAGGGGCCCGACTCCGACCGACTGAACCCCGAGCTGCAGGCCGGTGTTCGCGCCGATGACATTCCGGATGTGCCCCAGCGCGACGCAACGGCCCCTGCGTCGTCGGAGTTCGCGCAGCCGGTGGCGGCCTTCGCCGGCGAGGGGTGCCCCCTCAGCCTGTACCCGGAGGATCCGGCCGATGCCGCAGCGGCGCTGGGCATCACGCCGTACCACGAGCTGGCGCCTCGCCTGTGTGAGGCGGCCGGCGCCTCGGCTCGTATCAGCCTCGAGGTGGGCGGCACCAGCGTCGAAGGCCGCGAGGTACCGGTCGTGACGATCACCCGGTCGTGGTCCGAGGAGTTGCGTGCGGCCAACGATGCGCTGCGAGACCTGTTGGTGGAAGACCCGGAGGCGGCTGCAGACCTCCGTGCGGAGGGTGGCTACGACGGCTATCGGCCAACCATCATGGCGATCTCCAACATCCACGGGGACGAGTACGAGGGACTTGACGCCTCCCTCGACTTCGTCGAGTACCTGGTCGATGCGGAGCCGGACGCACCGATCGTGCAGAACACGGAGGGCCTGTCGGAGGAGGAGATCTCCGCGCTGCCGACGGTGACCGAGGTCCTGTCCGACTACGTCATCACGCTGATGCCGACGACCAACCCAGACGGCCGCGTCACGGGCCAGCGGAGGAACGCCAACGGGTTCGACCTGAACCGCGACCACATCACCGGCTCGCAGCCGGAGACGCGGATCATACGGGAGGTGATCACCGAGCAGCAGCCGATGCTGTTCCTGGACATCCACGGCTACGTCGGGCCCGGTGGCCTGATCGAGCCGACCACACCCCCGCACAACTTCGCCTACGAGTACGACCTGTACATCCAGGGCGCGCTGCCAACCGCGCTGTCGATGGAGTCAGAGGCCTTCCGCCGCCAGATCATCCCCGACGTGACCGGAGAGACGTCGACGAACATCCCGTATCGCGACCTCGAGCAGAGCTGGGACGACTGGCCCCCGATCTTCACGGCGATGTACGCCATCTTCCACGGGGGTAGCGGTCACACGGTCGAGATGCCGTCCCAGCCCGCCCTGGACGTGATCGGCCCGGCCGAGAGGGAACTTCGCGTGACCTCCAACACCGAGTTCGCTCGCGCCGCCATCGACGGCACGATCATCGAGGGGGTCAGCAGCCGGGACGCGCTGCTCGAGCGCCAGCTCGAGTGGCACCTGCGTGGCGTTGCGGGTGCGTCACAGAACAACGAGGCCCTGGTGGGCGAATTCGAGGGCTATGACGAGCTCGACGTGTGGACCACCGACTACCCCGACGCCTACATCATCCCGGTCGGTGAGGCGCAGGAGAGCGACGCGGCGGCCGCGGTGCTCGTCGACGCGCTGCTCAGTCAACGGGTGGAGGTGACCCAGCTGGTCGAGCCGACGGAGATCCGCGGGACGGAGTACCCGGCCGGCACCTACGTGGTGAACATGCGACAGGCCAAGCGCGCCGTCGCTCAGACAATGCTCGACGTGGGCCAGGACATCACACCGCGCGGCATCGAGTTCATGTACGACATCTCGGGATGGAGTCATGCCGACCTCTGGGGTGCCACGGTCTTCAGGACGGGTACCGAGCCGGGCGGTCTCGACCCGGTCGGAACACCGGTCACCGAGACACCGGCCCTGGGGCAGGTCCTTCCGGGGCCAGCGGATGCCTACGCCTTCGAGCTCGTGGACGAGGCTGCCATCCGGACGCTGAACCGGCTGCTCGAGGCCGAGGTCACGATCCATCGCGCGCCGGACGGCCGGATGCTGGTGGCGCCCTCCGCCCGTCCGCTCATGCAGGAGATCGCCGTCGACGAGGACGTGACCTTCGTGCCGCTGGAAGGATTGCCGGATGGACGCCGCCAGGTCCTACCCACCACCGTGGGCACGACCAGCACCGGTCCGGACGCCTACGTGCTGTCTGAGATCCTCGGCTTCCCGACCATCCCGCTCGACGCGGCCGCCATCAACGACGGCGATGCACTGGACGACGCTGATGCGCTGCTGCTGGACGTCTTTCCCGAGGGAATGACAACGGCCGGCACCGACAACATCAACGACTTCCTCGACGACGGTGGAGGCGCCGTGGCCAGCAACGGCGGTGTCGGGTTGCTCGACCAGTCCGACATCACCGTTCCAAGTCGGGTCTTCGTCGCCGGGCTCAGCAACGGCACCGTCCTGGTGGAGCAGCGAGACGACTCACCCGTCATGCCCGACCGGCCGGAACAGGATGTGACCTTCGCCTACCCGCCAACCGTCTTCACCGACGTGCCCGATGGCTGGAACACCGAGCAAACCGTCCTGCCCGGATCGGCCGGAGGTGTCTTCCGGGCCGGTCACTGGGCCCAGAACGAGGAGGGGACCCTCGACCAGGCCGACTACGTCGGCGAGCCCCTGACGCTCTCCGGTGAGTTGGACATCGGTGGGCGCGTGGTCGTGACCGGCGCCGATGTCACGTTCCGCGACCACACCAAGGGCCTGTACAAGGATCTGGCTGACTGGATCATCTGGACCACGATCGGTGAGGAGACGACCGCGGACCTCGGCGGTCCGCTCCCCGACATCGTGGAGCGGGTGTCGGGTGACAACCGCGTCGAGACCGCTGTTGAGCTCTCGCGGCGGGCGTACCCCGACAGTTCCGAGGTCGCCGTCATCGCTGCCGCGGGGACCTTCCCCGATGCACTGAGCGCCGGTCCCTACGCCGCGTCCCTCGATGCCCCGGTGCTGCTGACGGATACTGCGGACGTCCCCGACGTGCTCGTCGACGAGCTGCAGCGGCTGGACCCGTCGCAGATCGTGGTGATCGGCGGAACCGTGGCGGTGTCGGAGGATGCGGCATCTCTTCTGGATGAGATCGCTCCGGTCACGCGGATCGCCGGTCCGGATCGGTACAGCACCTCAGCGCTGGTCTCCCAGGCCTTCGCCGAACCGGGCGTCCGCGTCGTGCTGGCAACCGGCGAGGCCTTCCCCGACGCTCTGGCCGGCGGTGTGTTGGCCGGGGCAGGCGATGGACCGGTGCTGCTGACCCGTCCTGGGGACCTGCCCCAATCGACAGCTGAGGAGTTGGCCCGCTTGGAACCCGCTGAGGTCCTTGTGATGGGCGGTCCGGCTGCGGTGGCGGACGAGACCGTCGCGGCCGTGGACACCGCCTCCGACACGACGGCACGGCGTATCGCGGGTGGCAACCGGTTCGAGACGGCGGTGGCGGCAGCCCGTGAACTCGGCCCGGTCGGCAGCGTGTACCTGGCGACCGGGTCGGCCTTCGCCGATGCGCTGGCTGCCGTTCCGGTTGCGCTCCAGGCCAACGGTGCCATCTTGCTGGTGCAGCCGGATGCCGTCCCCGAACCGGTCATGGCGCTCCTCGACGAGCTGGAACCGTTCGAGACCCTGATTCTCGGCGGAACGGCTGCCGTCTCCGCGGATGTGGAGGCGTCGCTCACGCCCGACTGATCCGGCGTCAGCCCCCGCTGTGGTGTGGATCGAACACATGTTCTATAGTTCGGGGTATGGCTCCAACTCTCGCGCCCAGCCGGCAAGGATCGCTGTTCGACGCCGGTCATGCCCCCACCCATGATCCGTCCTTCGCCTCGCTCCGCCGGGAGCAGCTGACGCGGGGCGCCTGGGTCGACATCGCTCGTGGCTGGGCGCTGGGCCACGACGCTCTGTTCGAGCAGGTGCTCGACGCCGCCGACTGGGCAGTCCACCGGCGGGAGATGTTCGAGCAGATGGTCGACCAACCGCGGCTGTCCACCAGTTGGGTGGGGGAGGAGTTGCCGCCGGGCCTTGCGGTCATTCGCCAGATGGCCACCGACCTCTCCTTGCGCTACGGGGCCAGGCTGGACCGCATCTCGGCGAACCTGTACCGCGACGGTCAGGACAGCGTTGCCTGGCACGGGGACACGCACCTGCGTGATCAGCCCACGGCGACCGTGGCCGTGGTCTCGCTGGGCTACCCGAGGCCGTTCAAGCTCCGCCCCCGCGGGGGCGGCGAGTCCCTCAGCTGGCGTCTGGGGCAGGGTGACCTGGCCGTGATGGGCGGTACCTGCCAGCGGACCTGGCAGCACGCCGTGCCGAAGGTCGCCAAGGCCGGCCCCCGGATCTGTGTCATGTTCCGCACCGCGGACATCGGCTGATCCTGGATCAACTAGCTTCGGAGTCATGGAGTTCACAGAGGTCGTCCGCCGCCGCCGAATGGTCAGGGACTACGACCCCGACCGCGAGGTCAGCGACGACGTGGTCCGGCGGGCCTTGGAGGCTGCGATCCGTGCCCCCTCCGCCGGGTTCAGCCAGGGCTGGGACTTCCTGGTGCTCCGGACGGCCGAGGACCGTCAGCGGTACTGGGATGTGACGGCCGAGGACGGTGAGCCCGACACCTGGCTGACCGGCATGACGAAGGCACCCGTCCTGATCGTCTGCCTCGGCAACGAGGACGCCTACTACGACCGGTACGCCGAGCCGGACAAGGGCGGCCTCAGCCGAGAGGACAAGCACTGGCCGGTCGACTACTGGGACGTCGACACCGGCATGGCCGCGCTGTTGATCCTGCAGACGGCGGTGGACGAGGGGTTGGGCGGCTGCCTCTTCGGCGTCCCCGTCGACAAGCACGCTGCAGTTCGCGACGCCTTCGACATCCCGGCCAACCGGTCCTTCGTCGGCGTCGTCAGCCTCGGCTACCCGGCGCAGGACGAGACGCGACTGGGGAGTGATCGGACTCGCGACCGCCGGGGCGTCGCCGACGTCGCGCATGAGGGCCGCTTCGGCCGCCCACTCCGGTCCTGACCCGGTCCGCGCACGCGGGTGTGTCACCGCTGAGCGCCACAGCAGGCAAACCCGACACACCTTGGCTCGGCCGCAGCCCCCGGAGCGTTGGCTGCCGACCGCTCAGTGGCGGTTCGACACGCAGAACTCGTTGCCCTCGGGGTCCTGCATCGTCGTCCAGGCCGTTCCCCACTCCTCGTACGACCCGACGATCCTCGCCCCGAGTGAGGTCAGGCGCTCCACCTCGGCGTCACGGTCCTCGGCCGCCAGGTCGAGGTGCACCCGGTTCTTCACCGTCCGTCCTTCGGGAACGGCGATGAACATCATCGGTGGGCCTGACGGCCCTGCGTCGATGCGCGTGAAGAACTGGCTCGGCGCCTGATCGGTGATCAGTGGCCGATCCAGGGCCTGGGACCAGAACGTGCCGACGACGTCGGCGTTTGCGCAGTCCACGGTGATGGCGGCGACGGACAGACTCATGATTGCTCCTTCGATGCGACAGCGTGGCGGGGTAGAGGACGCGGTATCCGGCTCACGCGGTGGCCGCCGGGTCGGCGACGATCGGCCACAGGATCTGGGTTCGGAAGTCGGCTGGTGGGATCGTCGACTCCCCAGGAGCCGCGGGACCGACCAGGTACTGCTCCCGGACGTGCCGCTCGGCGCTCTCGGCGTGCCGTGCGACCCAGGCACCCAGTTGCGCATAGGTCTGTCCGATCGACTCGTAGCCACCGTGATGGGTCGCCGCCGCAACGGTCACGGTCGGCCAGGTCTGGACCACCACGCCCGGCGGCAGTGCGGAGCCGTCGACGGGCACGGCCACGGGGATGGCGGCGGTGATCTCCTCCTCCTCCAGCTCCACCCGCGGCGGGTAGAGCGCCATCGGCGGACCGGTCGGGACCGCACCACTGATCGCCAGCGCGCCGAAGAGCGTCCCGTAGGCGCCGTCCAGGAAGGCTCCGTAGTCCGCATCAGCCACCCGTCCCGTGACACCCAGGACGGTGTGCTGCTCCACGGTGCGGACGTGCACCGACGTCTGCAGCTCGGGTCGGCGCACGGCCTCCTGGAGCTCCTCGACGATCACGGTGACGGCGGCCAGGCGCTCACGCATGCGCTCCTCGTGTGCGGCGACGACCTTCCGGGTGACAGCGGGATCCCGCGCGTCGATCACCACGCGGATGTCCCTCAGGGGCACGTCGAGGTCCCGGAGCCGTTTGATGAGGACGGCGTCCGGCAGTTGGGAGACGCGGTAGTTGCGAAAGTTGCTGGAGGGGTCGATGTGCGCCGGGATCAGCAGGCCGCGTTCGTGGTAGGCGCGCAGCGCCTTGACCGAGACCAGGGATGCACGGGAGAACATCCCGATCGACATGAGTGGGTCATCTCCATCCATGTCCCCAGCGTCGGTGCTCCCCCCGGGGGAGAGTCAAGGAGCCATCGTCAAGACGGGTCCGGCAGCGGAGACAACAGCTCGAGCCGGTTGCCGAACGGGTCGTTCACGTACACCCGGCGGAACCCGGGGAAGTTGCTGTCGGGCACCGCCTCCACCCCCGCCTGTTGCATAGCCTCGAGCACCTCGTCGAACCCGTCGCTGACCAGGATGCCCGGATGGGCTCGGCGGGCCGGGAGGAACGGATCCTCGGCGCCCAGGTGCAGCTCGAGCGAGCCGGAGCGGAACCAGCATCCGCCACGGGTGGCCAGTTCCGGCGGCTTGGCCACCTCGGTCAGGCCCAGCACGCCGCCGTAGAAGGCTCGTGCCCGATCCTCACCGCCGACCGGGATCGTCACCTGGACGTGATGGAGGGCGAACGATGGCATGCCTCCACAGTGGCAGTCCAACCAGGTGGCGACACCAACGAGCCCCCGCCTGTTCCAGGTGCGGAGCGGGCGGGGGCCAGTGGTAGTCCCGAGGAGATTCGAACTCCCGTTTCAGCCGTGAGAGGGCCGCGTCCTTGGCCAGCTAGACGACGGGACCAGGTATGTGATTGTCAGGTGATGGGCTCACCTTCGCTCGGGGAGAAGGACTTGAACCCTCAATAACTGGACCAGAACCAGTCGTGTTACCGATTACACCATCCCCGAATGGGAACGCCACCGTCCGAGGAGGAGGTAGCGGACACTTGAGACTAGCAGCGGCCCGTCCGGTCCTGCAACGTGACTCGTGACCGACGCCACCCTGGCAGGGTGGTCCGCCGTGAGCGTGTTTCTGATCGCCTTCCTCGGCGCCGTGTTGCCCTGTCTGGCCTGGTTGCGCTTCTTCTACACGCGCGACAAGTACGAGCCTGAGCCGCCGGCGCTCATCGCGAAGCTGTTCGTGATCGGAGCTCTCCCCGTCGGGTTCCTCGCCGGGATCCTGAACACCATCGCGCTGCTGTTCCTCTCGGGCGGGCGCCTCGACGGACCGGCCGCCGTGGCGCAGTTCACCACGCTGGCCGTCGTCGTGGCCCCGATCACCGAGGAGACGCTCAAGTACCTGGGTGCCGGCCTCGGAACACGGCGGAGCAGGGCGTTCGACGAGCCGATGGACGGGATCATCTACGGCACCACGGTGGGCCTCGGCTTCGCCGCCGCGGAGACCATCGACTACCTCATCCAGGCGTATCAGGGATTCGGGCCGCTGGGCACACCGATCGGCTTCTGCGATCCAGGGGCGGGCTGCCTCCTGGTCGTGGCCTTCCTCCGCGGCATCGGCTCGGCGCTGCTCCATGCCACGGCTGGTGGCATCGCCGGGTACGGACTCTCCCGACGGCGGATCGATGGCCGGGGGCGCGCGGCGGCACTGCTCTGGATCGCCATCGCGATGGGCGTGCACGCCCTCTGGAACGGCGTGGCCTTCATCTCGCTGGTCGTGCCGGTCGCGATCTACGCGGTGCTGGTCCGCCGCGCGCTGCGGCGCTCACCGTTCGTCGCTCGTGGTGTACGGCCGCTGCGCTCACCGCACCCACCGACGTGACTGCGTGTCCGCTCGGTCGGAGTAGGCGGATCAGGGGGACACGTCGGACGCGGCGCCCGCACGGTCCCCGCGTGCCAGCGCACGCCGTGCATCCGGCATCAGCAAGAGGCCGCCCAACACCACCGCCAGACCGATGCCGAGGGCACTCACGACGCCGCGGTACTGCATGACACCGCTTGCGATCGCCAGTCCGGAGATGACCAGTCCCGCGAGCCACGCCCACCGTGCCCGTGCGCGAAGACCTGCGGCCAGGACGGCGAACAGCACCGTGCCGATGCCGAACGCCACCACCGCAGGGACGACGACCCGGTTCCCTCCGGGGCCGAGCGCGCTCAGCAGGGGGATCTCAACGCCGGCGTGAGCCACTGCCATGATCAGGCACCCGACAGCGGCGATCGCAGCCACCGACGCTGCGGCAATCAGCGACCTGGTGGACCCCGGAGCAGGACCGGTGAGAGGACGAGACGAGACCGATCCGGAGGTGTCCATCACCGCCACGCTATCGCCGTCGCGGTCGGTGCGGCGTCGGTAGAGTCCGCCGTGTGACTGACGACATCACGGGCGCCCTGGGCGGAGACTCATCGGTCGATGACGAGGAGGACCAGGCGAGGTTCCAGCGGGTGAGCGCCCAACTCAAGGTCGCCTTCCAGGCCCTCTCCGGCTCGGACGCGGCTGGCTCCGACCTGCCCGACGAGGAGAAGCCGGAGTGGCACCGGCGGCTGATCGCCATCACCAACTCCTCCAAGCACGACCTCGCGACGGCGGAGAAGCGTCTGGAGCGCTACTGGGACGACTGGGAGGCGGTGACGGGGACCCGCCCAACCAGCCCCTAGAGCGAGACGATCTGCAGGTTCTCGACCGTCCTGTCGTCGTCTGTCCCCTCGAGATCGAACCGGACGCGCTGCCCGATCCGCAGCTCGAGGAGCCGCGACTCATCGAACGTCCGCGTGCCATAGGAGAGCTCCGTCAGGTCGTCCAGCACCAGCGTTCCGGTGCGCGTCTCACTGTCGAAGCTCTTGATGGTGCCCTGCGGCATCAGCTTGGTCCTGTCGTCGTCGGATGCAGAGGTCGGATGGCGAGGTCGGATGGAGGAGTCGGCTGGCGATCCCGGCTCAACTGTCCGTCGAGGATACGATGCGCCCGGCAGCGGTCCAACCGTGGACCCGCTCGAGGTCGGCCGGTCGGTCCAGGTCCAGGGCCAGCCCGGGGATCCACACCGCACGCGCCGGCACGCCCGCTCGCTCCGCCGCGGCCAGATGGCGCTCAGCCGAGTCCGGACCGAAGTGGGGCCCGATGGCATCCCCCGGTCGGCGGACCAGAGCCCCGGTGCCGCCGTCCGCGGTCGGGGCGACGACCACGCCGGTCGGAGCCGGCTGGAGCAGCGCGTCCAGGTCCTCGGGCACGACCAGTGGCAGGTCCGCCGGGAGCACGATCGAGGCCTCACCCTCGAGCATCTGGTCGGCCTGCCGTATGGCGTCGTTCAGCCCGGTCGTGGCAGGGGACTCCGGGACCACGGTGAACCCGTGATCCCGGGCCCAGGACGCCCCCACGTCATCGCCGGTCACCACCACGCAGCCGGCAACACCGGACGCACCCCGGACGGCTGCTGCCACGCGGGAGAAGGTCCGCCGCATCAACAGGGCCCGGTCAGCCTGCGACAGCGTCGGCGCCATCCGGGACTTCGAGCGTGCGATCGCCTTCAGCGGGATCACGGCCACGACGCTGGATGGGTTCACGGCCGCGGATCATATTCCCCTTCCCACTACACTGCTGGCGCCGTCGACCCCCAGGAAGTGAGTCAGCATGCCCGCCGAGGACACCACGCCGACCGCCGCGGATGTTCCGCGCCAGCGGGTCCTGGTCCTCTTCGGGGGGCGGTCCAGCGAACACGAGGTCTCCTGCCTCTCTGCGCGCGGCGTCCTGTGGGCCATCGACCGGGAGCGCTACGACGTCGTGGCGGTGGGGATCACCAAGGACGGTCGCTGGGTGCTGATGCCGCAGGGCGTGCCGGCCACCAGGGAGGGCACGCTGCCGGCCGTGCCCTCCGGCGGGACCCTGGTCACGGTCGCCACCACCGAGGCAGGAACCGAGCTGCTGCAGCTGACGGAGGACGGCTCGGCCTCACTCGGCACGATCGACGTCTGCTTCCCGGTGCTGCACGGCCCCTACGGCGAGGACGGCACGATCCAGGGGTACCTGGCCAGCGCCGGCGTCCCCTACGTCGGTGCCGACGTCGCCGCCAGTGCCATCGCCGTGGACAAGCGGCAGATGAAGCACGTCTTCGCGGCCGCGGGTCTGCCCCAGGTCGCCCACGACGTGGTCATGCGCGAGGACTGGGATGCCGACACGGGCGCCGAGCTCGACCGGATCGAGGCCGCGCTCGAGTACCCGCTGTTCACCAAGCCCGCACGGCAGGGCTCGTCCATCGGGATCAACCGGGTTGCTGACCGGGAGGCGTTGGCCGCCGGCGTGGTCGAGGCACTGGAGTACGACCGGGTCGTGATCATCGAGGAGGGCCTCGACGGTGTGCGCGAGCTCGAGTGCGGGGTCATCGGCAACGACACCATCGAGGTGACCGTGCCGGGGGAGACCCTCCACACCGGGGAGGCGTTCTACGACTTCGAGGCCAAGTACCTCGAGCCCGTCCAGCTGCAGTGTCCGGCCCGGGTGTCCGACGAGGTCGCGGAGGCGTGTCAGGACTTCGCTGCTCAGGCCTACCGGGCCATCGGGGCCCGCGGGATGGCCCGGGTCGACTTCTTCTACGACACCACCACGGACCGGTTGCTGGTGAACGAGATCAACACCATCCCGGGTCTGACCCCGCAGTCGATGTTCCCGCCCGTGTGGGCGGCCTCAGGCCTCGAGTTCAAGGACCTGATCGACCGACTGCTGTCGCTCGCCGTGGAGGCTGCAGAGGTCAGCGCGCACTACGCGCCCTGACCCGACGAGGTGAGGTTCCCCGCTACGAGGTGAGGTTCCCCGCTACGAGGTCAGAGGTGCACCACCGGGCACGTGAGGGTCCGGTCGATGCCAGGGACCCCCTGGATCTTCGCGACGACCATCCGTCCCAGCTCGTTGACGTCCTCCGCCTGTGCACGGACGACGACGTCGTAGGGACCGGTGACGTCCTCCGCGGCGACGACACCATCGATCTTCGCCACGGCCTCGGCGACGTCGGCGGCCTTGCCGACCTCGGTCAGGATCAGGATGTAGGCAGAAACCACGGCGGATCCTCTCAGGCCGACAGGGGTCGGCCGCGCTAGACGGCGGGACGGTCGATCTCGAAGTACAGCCTGATCGTCGTGCGGAACTCCATCGTGTCGTCGGCGGTGACCGAAGCGCCGGTCGACAGCACGTCGAGACGCGTGATCCGACGGATCGTCCGGGCGGCCTCGCGTACAGCCTCACGGGCCGCATCGTCCCAACTGTGGTCCGACACACCTTCCAGTTCGATCGAGTTCAAGACAGGCATGGTCGGCGGAGCCTATCCCATACCATCCGCGAGCATGACCCCCGTCGGAGAGTTCAGCCGTCTCGCCGCCCTCACCCCGCACCTCGCCAAGACCTCGGCGCGGGTCCCCGTGGGTGTGGGCGACGACGCGGCGGTCGTCCGGGTCGGCGAGACCGATGTGGTGATCTGCGTCGACACGATCGTGGAGGGCGTCCACGTCGATCGAGACGTCTCGAGCCCCGAGGACATCGGCTGGAAGTCGATGGCGGTCAACTTGAGTGACATCGCGGCCATGGGGGCCGTGCCGCGCGCAGCCGTGGTGGGCCTCAACCGTCCGTCGACGCTGGATGAGGACGACATCGAAGCGCTCTATCGCGGGATGGCGCAGGCCGCCGCCCGACACGACTTCGAGGTGGTCGGGGGCGACACCGTCACCAGCACGGAGTGGTCGATCTCGGTCACGATGCTGGGGGAGATGCCGGCCGACACCGCACCGGTGACCCGCGGTGGCGCAGCGGCCGGGGACATCGTGATCCTGGTCGGGGAGATCGGCGCTGGCGCGGCCGCGCTCTGGGCCCGCGAGCACGAGCAGACCCCGTGGACCCACCACCTCTCCCGTCATCGTCGCCCCCGCCCGCTGGTCCGCACCGGTCCGGTCCTGGCCGGCCTCGGCGTCACCGCGATGATCGACATCAGTGATGGGGTCGGTATCGATGCCCGGCACATCTGTGATGCCTCCGACGTCAGCATGAACCTGATCGCCGAGGCCCTGGCGGTGGCGGTCGCCCCCGGCGTGGCCGATGTCGTCGGCGAGGGCTGGTTGACCACCGCCGTCGGCGGTGGCGAGGACTTCGCCCTCCTGGCCACCGTGCCGTCGGGGCAGTGGGCGACGCTGAAGGAGGAGGTGGCTGCCACGGGGGAGGCAGTGGCCCACCGGATCGGCGTCGTCGGTCCGCCGCCCGCCGAAGGCGAACCACGGGTGTTGCTGGAGGGCTCGGGGGATCTCAGCACACCGATCGACACGCTCGGCTACGACCACGGCTGAGCGCGCCGCGGCGTGGCTGCCGCGGGGCCGCCCCTACTCGGCGATCATCACACTCTTGGTGTTGACGAACTCGAGGATCCCGTGGCCCCCGTGCTCACGGCCGTAGCCCGAGTCCTTCACCCCGCCGAACGGCATGTTCGGAATCGCCATGTTGAAGCAGTTGATGTTGACCATGCCGGTGTCGAACTCCTCACGGGCCAGCTCCGTGGCCCGCTCGACGTCAGCTGAGAAGATCCCGCCGCCCAGACCGAATCGGGAGTCGTTGGCCACTCGCATGGCCTCGGTGTCGTCGGTCACCCGGATGAGCGAGGCCACGGGGCCGAACAGCTCCTCGTCGTAGGCGGGCATGCCGGGTGAGACGTCCTCGAGGACCGTCGCCGGGTAGAAGAAGCCCGGTCCCTCCGGCACGACCCCGCCGACGACCGCCGTGGCACCTGCGGTCACCGACGCGGCGACCTGCTCGTGCAGCGTGTCCCGCAGATCCTCCCGGGCGATCGGGCCCAGCTGGGTGTCGCGATCCATCGGGTCGCCCAACTGCTGGTTGCGGAACTGCTCGGCGAGGGCCACGGCGAAGTCGTCGAAGACGGCGTCGGTGACCACGAACCGCTTGGCGGCCACACAGGTCTCCCCGTTGTTGTACAGCCGGCCCATGGTGCAGGTCTTCACGGCCAGGTCGAGGTCGGCGTCGGAGAGGATGAGGTAGGCGTCGTTGGACCCGAGCTCCATCACCGACTTCTTCAGGTGTCGGCCGGCCTCCGCCGCCACAGCCTTGCCGGCACGGACGCTGCCGGTCAGGGTCACGCCGCGGATGGCGTCGTGTCCGATGAGCGCCGAGGTCTGCTCGTCGCTGGTGAGCAGGACCTGGAAGGCGTCATCGGGGACACCGGCCTCGCGGTACAGCCGTTGCAGCTCCAGAGCCGTTCCCCAGACGTTGGCGGCGTGCTTCAGCAGCACGGTGTTGCCGGCCGCGAGCTGGGAGACGCTGTAGCGAATCACCTGGTAGACCGGAAAGTTCCACGGCTGGATGCCCAGGATCACGCCCGTCGGCTGCTTGGTGACCACGGCGCGGCCACGATGGAAGGTGCGCTCCTCGTCGGCCAGCAGCTCGGCGGCGTTGTCCGCGGTGTAGTCGCAGATCGCGGCGCAGGACGTGACCTCCTGCTTGGCGTGCCGTCGCGTCTTGCCCATCTCCGTGGTCATCAACGCGCTCAGGTCGTCGACGTGCTCGACCAGCACCTCGCCGATCCGCTTGACGATGGCCGCCCGCTCACCGACATCGGTACGCCGCCACTCCCCGAAGGCCGTGTGAGCCGTCTGCGCCATGGCTGCCGCCTCCTCGTCGGCGTGCAGCGTGTAGGTCTCGATGGCCTCGCCAGTGGTCGGGTTGATCGTGGTGTGGGTCGACATGGGGGAGACCGTAGCCGACGGACCGGCGGTCGAAACAGCCCTAGTATCGAGGTCGATGGCGACGGCGGACGGCAAGCGGTGGCGGCGGAGCGGCCAGGGCGATGTGGACACGCGGGAGGCCTCGATTCCCGAGGCGGTCGTCGTCGAGGTGCTCGACCGTCTGGTCGACGTCGGCGTCGACGGGATCGGCCCGCTCGACTCCGCGATCGAGGTCGCCGAGGCGGCCTTGGCGCTGGAGGCGAGCAGCGAACAGGCCATCACCCGGGTGATCGCCGATCACGTCAAGTTGGCAGCAGCGGAGGGGTTCGTGACCGGCCTCGGTGGCTTCATCACGCTACCGGTGGCGCTGCCCGCGAACGTCGCGGCCTACCAGGTCCTCGCCACTCGGATGGTGGCGGCCATCGCCCACATCCGCGGGCATGACGTCACGCAGGAGTCCACCCAGACCGCCATCCTCTTCCTGCTCTCGGGCGATGACGCGCCGGAGGTGCTGAAGCGCGCCGGGGTCACGCCCAGGCTGAGCTCCCTCACGACGGCGGCTCTCAAGGACCTCCCGCCGGGTGTGCTGGCCGCGGTGAACAAGGCGATCGCGTTCCGGATGCTGGTGCAGGTCGGCGAGAAGGGGCTGGCCCGCTTCGGCCGCTTCGTCCCGGGGGTCGGCGGCGTGCTGGGTGGGGGCGTGGATGCCTGGATGATCCGCAAGCTCGGCATCCGGGCTCGCGAGGAGCTCCCGATCGACGCCACGACCCGCCGCGCCTGACCTGTGTCAGAGGTCCGCCGTTCCTCTGTGATGGGACCGATACCGTTGGCGGTATGCCCGACCAGCAGTCGCCGCCCGTCGCCCTGACGATCGCCGGGTCGGACTCCGGCGGCGGAGCCGGCATCCAGGCCGACCTGAAGACCTTCCAGGAACTCGACGTCTTCGGCACCTCGGTCATCGTCGCCCTGACCGCTCAGAACACCGTCGGCGTCCACGGCGTCCACGCCGTCCCGCCGACCTTCGTCACCGCGCAGCTCGACGCCGTCGCCACCGACATCCGCCCCGCGGCGACCAAGACCGGGATGTTGGCCTCCAGCCAGCTGATCAGGGTCGTCACCGAGGGGATCCGCCGCCACGAGTTGGACAACGTGGTCGTCGACCCGGTCGCGGTGTCCAAGCACGGTGACTCCCTCCTGGCCCCCGAGGCCACCCAGACCCTGGTCTCCGAGCTGCTGCCGCTGGCGACCGTCGTCACGCCCAACCTGGGGGAGGTCGAGCTGCTGACCGGCGTCACGGTCACGGGCATCGCCGACCTCCCACGGGCCGCGGAGGCCGTGCTCGCCCTGGGCCCATCGTGGGTCCTGGTCAAGGGTGGGCATCTGCCCGACAACGACGACGCCGTCGACCTGCTGGCCGGCGGTGGCCAGACGATCGAGGTCCGCTCCACCCGGTGTGACTCGACCGACACCCACGGCACGGGGTGCACCCTCTCCTCCGCCATCGCCGCCAACCTCGCCAAGGGGATGAACGTGCCCACCGCGGTGAACGAGGCCAAGACCTACATCACCGGGGCCATCCAGCGGGGCATCCGACTGGGCGCCGGCATCGGCCCGGTCGACCACGGCTGGCGGCGCCGCTAGGGCCGCGCCGTCGCACCCCTCCGGTAGCGTGTCGGCTGTGGAGCTGAGTCTCGAGGACCCGGTCGGCAGGGTGCCCGGTGTGACGGGCAAGCTGCAGTCCGTCCTGGCCCAGCCACCCTTCATCGTCACCACCGTCCGGGACCTCATCTGGTACCTGCCCCGCCAGGACGCCTACAAGGATCTCGGCGCCACCCAGCCCGTCGCCGACATGGTGGTCGGTGAGCCCGCCACGGTCATCGGCACGATCCACCGCTGGGAGCGCGTCTTCCCCAAGAAGCGAGGCCGCGGCGGCAAGCAGCTGACCATCCAACGCGCCCACGTCCGCGACGACCAGGGTGGCCGCCTGACCGTGGCCTTCTTCAACCAGCCGCGGCTGCCCACCCGCCACTCCGAGGGGTCGCAGGTGGCGATCAGCGGCACCGTCGAGAACTTCCGCGGTCAGCTGCAGCTGAAGGGCCCCAAGCTGGTCGGGCTCGACGGCAGCGACGGCGCGGAGCCGCTCACGGACGGACACCTCCAGCCGGTCTACCGGGCCACGGAGAAGCTCGGCTCACCTCGCATCGCACGTCTGATCGCCGAGGCGCTCGCGCTGCTGCCTCCGCTGGTCGACCACCTGCCGGAGGAGCTGCGCAACCGCCACGAGCTGGCCCGACTCGATTGGGCCATCCGTGCCATCCACCAGCCAGCCGACGGCGCCGATCTGCGCTTGGCCCGGCAGCGCCTGGTCTACGACGAACTGCTCGGCCTGCAGTTGGTCCTGCAACGCCGCCGACGTGAGCTGGAGGAGCACGCCAAGGGCCTGATCAACGCCCCGGCCGCGGGCGGCGCCGTCGATGCCTTTCGCGCCACGCTGCCCTTCGACCCGACCGGCGATCAGCAACGGGCGTTCGACCAGCTGGATGCCGACCTCGCCTCCGAAGCGCCGATGCACCGGCTGCTCCAGGGCGATGTGGGCACCGGCAAGACGATCGTCGCCGCCCACGCCATGCTGCGCGCCGTCGACGCCGGACGACAGGCGGTGCTGATGGCCCCGACCCAGGTCCTCGCCGAGCAGCACCTCACCACGTTCTCCGACCTGCTCGCTCGGACCGTCATCCCCCGGCTCGGCCGACCGCCACGGCTGCGGATCCTGAGCGCCAACCTGACCAAGGCCCAACGTGCAACGGTCCTGCAGGAGACCATCACCGGCGAGTGCGACCTCCTGATCGGCACGCACGCGGTGCTCGAGGACAACGTCGTCTTCGCCGACCTGGGTGTGGTCGTGATCGACGAGCAGCACCGCTTCGGCGTCGGCCATCGTGCCACCCTGGCCAGCAAGCGGGATGACGGCGCGACCCCGGACGTGCTCGTCATGACTGCCACACCGATCCCGCGGTCGCTCGCCCTGACGATGTACGGGGACCTCGACGTCACCGTCCTACGGACCCGCCCGGGAGCCGACACCATCACGGTCACCACCACGGTCCTGGCCACTGACTCGCCGCGGCGTGAGAAGCTCTACGACTTCGTCCGAGCCGAGCTCGACGCCGGGCGGAAGGCCTACGTCGTCTGCCCCCTTATCGAGGAGTCGGAGGCCCTGGAGGGCGTGACAGCGGCGACGGTGATGTACGAGGAGCTCGCCTCCGGCCCCTTCGCGGGGTACGAGGTCGGGCTGATGCACGGCCGTATGGCCGCCGAGGACCGGGACGCCGTGATGGCGGCCTTCCGAGACGGCTCGGTCCCGCTCCTGGTCGCCACCACCGTCATCGAGGTCGGTGTCAGCGTCGACGAGGCCTCGGTCATGATCATCGAGGACGCGGACCGCTTCGGCATCTCCCAGCTCCACCAGCTGCGTGGGCGGCTGTTCCGAGGCCACCCGACGAACTACTGCGTGCTCTTCTCCGCCGACCCGGTCGACAACCCGCGCTTGGAGGCGCTCGCAACCTCTGACGACGGGTTCGAGTTGGCGGAGGAGGACCTGCGTCTGCGCCGCGAGGGCAAGATCCTCGACACCGCACAGACGGGGGAGACCGACCTGCGCATCGCCTCGCTGATCGCCGACGTCGACGTCGTCGCCACGACGCGGGACGATGCCCGCGAGCTGCTCGAGGACGACACCAGCCTGTCCCGCCATCCGGCCATGGCCGCGGAGCTGCGACGCCGGTACGACCCCGAGGACCTCGCCGCGCTGGAAGCAGGCTGATGCCCCGGGTCATCGCCGGGACGGCGGGGGGCCGTCGCCTGGCCGCGCCGCCCGGCCCGTCCACTCGTCCGACGGCCGATCGGGTCAAGGAGGCCATGTTCTCAAGCCTTGGTGACGTCACCGATGCGGTCGTCCTCGACCTCTTCGCCGGCTCGGGCGGGCTGGGTATCGAAGCGCTCTCGCGAGGGGCGGCATCCGCGGTGTTCGTGGAGCAGAGCAGGCGCATCAGCGACGTGGTCGGTGCGAACCTCGCGGCGGCCGGCCTCGCCGACCTCGGCACGGTGCTGACGGTCGACGCCGCCCGGTTCTGTCGCGCCCCCGCCGGCTATGGCATCACCGCACGGTTCGACCTCCTCCTGATCGACCCGCCCTATGCCGTCGCCCACGACGACATCGCACAGCTGGTCAGGGATCTCCGGCGTGCCGGTGCGCTAGGTTCCGACCCGCGGGTCGTCCTGGAGCGGAACCGCACAGCCGGCCGCGATCCGCTGCCAGGGCTGACCCACGACCGCGAGCGCCGCTACGGCGACACGACACTGCACTACTACCGCTCACCACCAACCTGACAGGAACCACCCACTCCATGACCGTCCACGCCGTCTGCCCCGGCTCGTTCGACCCCGTCACCCACGGGCACCTGGACGTGATCCGCCGCGCCAGCCTGACGTTCGACCGGGTCACCGTGGCCTGCATGCGCAACGTCTCGAAGCGTGGGGGGCTCTTCGACCTCGATGACCGCCTGGCCATGCTGAAGGAGGTCACCAGCGACCTGCCGAACGTCGAGCTGGCCGTCTTCAAGGGACTGCTGGTGGAGTTCGCAGACGAGCACGGCATCGACGTCATCATCAAGGGCCTGCGCGCCGTCAGTGACTTCGAGTACGAGTTGCAGATGGCGCAGATGAACCGTTCCATCGGTCACATCGAGACGATGTTCCTCTCCGCCAATCCCGAGCACTCGTTCCTGTCGTCCTCCCTGGTCAAGGAAGTGGCCCGCTTCGGCGGTGATGTCAGCGACTTCGTCCCGCCGCTGGTGGCCGAACGGCTGGCTGACAGATACCGGACGGATGAGGCAACCTAGGGTCATGGATCTGGATGCCGCCCTCACTGCGCTCGACCGCCAGATGGTCGAGGCGCGTCCGGTGCCGCTCTCGGCATCGGTGATGGTGAACAAGGACGAACTGGAACAGATTTCGGCCGCGATCAAGGCCGCTCTCCCCGAGGAGATCCGGCAGGCCAAGTGGGTCCTGAAGGAGCGGGACCAACTCCTGGCCCAAGCCTCCCGAGACGCCGAACAGATCGTGGCCGACGGGCAGCTCGAGCGCGACCGCATGTTGTCCGAGACCGAGATCGTGCGCGAAGCCCAGCGGGAGGCGCAGCGGATCGTCGACCGAGCCAGCGAGGAGGGCCGGAAGCTGCACCACGAGGCCGAGAACTTCGTCGATGCCAAGCTGGCCGACTTCGAGGCCATGCTCCAGAAGACCTTGAGCACCGTCGCCCGGGGCCGCGACCGGCTGCAGGGCCGTCAGCCGGGCATGGATCCTCTGGACACGGATCGAGGTGAGGATCCGACCATCCCGGGCGGCATCCCCATGGACGGGCGCGCCGAGTCCACCGAGCCCGACGGCCTGACCGAGGACAGCTCCCGCAAGGTCGCCAAGTTCTTCGACCACAACGAGGCGCTCTAGCCGCACCTCGTCCAGCCGCCCCCGGGGTGCCGACGCCGTGTCCACCGGGACGGCGCAAGCTATGATTGCGGACCTTGCGCGGAACGCGACCGCACTGGTGCGCCCGCACACGCCGGATCCTGCGACCTCGAGCTCACGAAGGCACGACTGACGACGGCCCATGGCCACTGATCTTCCCGAGCTGGACTCGACCACGGTTGAGGTCAGCGCACTACTTGATTCACCGGGCGCGACGCGCCCGGTGGATTTGCGTGTCGGCGTACCCAAGGGATTCGAGATCCCGCTCGCCACACTCGGTGACGTCGTCACCATCAGCGGGCAGCTCGACGCCCTGGTCGACGGGGTCCTCCTCCGTGGTGCCGTTCGCGTGGACGCCACCACCCGGTGCGCCCTCTGCCTGACGGAGCTCACCACCGACGAGATCCGCGCGGACGTGGCCGAGCTGTTCACCGAGCCCTCGACCGCCGAGGAGCCGGAGGACGTGGAAGAGGGCTATGAGGTCGTGGACGGCACCATCGACGTGGACGCCCTCATCCGCGATGCGCTCGCGGCCGCCGCCGACCCCTCCCCGCGATGCCGGCCGGACTGCGCGGGCCTGTGCCCGACCTGCGGGATCGACCGCAACACCGGAAGCTGTGCCTGCTCCGAGGAGCTCATCGACGATCGCTGGGCAGTCCTCGAAACCTTGGAGCTGGACACCTAGGCCCACACCGCGGCCCAGCCCAGATCACTGACCACCCCACCAACCAGGAGAGCCTCTCATGGCCGTACCGAAGCGAAAGAAGTCCCGGAGCCGCACCCGGCACCGCAAGGCGCAGTGGATGAAGACATCCCCGCCGACCATCACGCGGTGCTCGCAGTGCGGCGCTGACACCAAGCCCCACACGGTGTGTGCGACCTGTGGCACCTACCGCGGCCGCCAGGTCGTCGAGCCGCGTCCCTAGGCCCTGTCACCACCGGCATGCCAGACCACTCACGGATGAGCGACGCTCAGTCCGTGATGTACTCGCGCGGAGACGACGCCCGGGACGACCGTGAGCCAGCCGGCGACACCAGCCCTCCGACGGCCACCCGCACGGCGGAGGAAGCGGCGCTCGAGGACGTGCTCGGCGTCGTCTTCGACGACGTCGAACTGCTCCGGCAGGCTCTGACCCACCGCAGCTACGCCTTCGAGGCCGGCGGCATCGGGGACAACGAACGCCTCGAGTTCCTCGGTGATGCGGTGCTCGGCCTGGTCGTCACCGACGAGATCTACACCACACTGCCCGAGAGCGCCGAAGGCCGTCTGGCGAAGGTCCGCGCCGCTGCTGTGAACACCATCAGCCTGGCCGAGGTCGCGCGCGACATCGGCATCGGCGACGCCGTCCGCTTGGGGGTCGGCGAGCAGCAGTCCGGCGGTCGGACCAAGGACTCGATCCTGGCCAACACGATGGAGGCCATCCTGGGCGCTGTGTACCTGGACGACGGCATCGAGACTGCGCGTGAGGTCGTGCTGCGGCTGTTCCGGCCGATGCTCGAGGACATCGTGACCCGTCGCGAGTCGCTGGACTACAAGACCTCCCTCCAGGAGCTCACCGCCGCCGAGTTGAACCAGATGCCCAGCTACCACCTGACCGACACCGGACCGGACCACGCCAAGGAGTTCACCGCCCACGTGGTCATCAACGGGGAGAGCCTGGGTTCCGGCATCGGCCGCAGCAAGAAGGAAGCTGAGCAGGGTGCCGCCCGCGAGGCGTTCAGACTTCTGAGGCAACGCCACGGCACCGGCGCATCGGCGCCCGCCACTCCACCATCCGCACCAACCGAATCAGCGAAGGATCGTCCGTGACCCAACTGCCCGAGGTCGAAGTACTCAAGCGTGACCTGGAGAAGGAAATCGTCGGGAAGAAGGTCAAGGACGTCTGGCTGTCCCCGGCCGACCTGTGCAAGCGGCACGGCACCATCAAGGACTTCTCCCAGACGCTCTCGGACCGCAAGATCCTCGAGTTGGAGCGCCGTGGCACGCTGCTGCTGTTCGGACTCGATGAGGACAAGACCCTCGTCGTGATCCCGGGCACGCGTGCCCGGATGAGCAAGGAGACGGCCAACGAGGACCGGCTGCCCCTGACCCGCATGACGATGACCTTCACCACGGGCGGGTCGTTGCACTATCACGACGCCGAACCCGACGGGGAGTTGTTCGTGATCGACACCGATCAGGTGGCCGACCTTCCGGAGCTGCAGAACCTCGGGATGGACCCGCTGGCGGAGCCGATCCCGTGGCCGGTGTTCGCTCAGGCCCTGACCGACCGCGCGGACATGATGAAGGCCGTCATGGCCGACGACTCCTTCGTCGTCGGGCTCGGGGACATCTACTCCGACGAGATCCTCTTCGAGGCCGGGCTTGCGCCCAGCCGGGAGTCCGCCACCCTGTCGAGCCAGGAGGTCCGTCGCCTGCACCGGGCGATCCTCGAGGTCATCTACGAGGCCATCAAGCAAGGTGGCACCGACCAGCTCTCGGAGGAGTACCCCGAGGGGTTCCTGCCCTACGACGAGGTCGACCACCTCAAGATCTACGGTCGTGAGGGTCAGCCCGACGCCCGATCCCGCGCGACCATCGAGTACGGCAAGATCGGGAAGGGTCTGTACGCCTACTACTCGCCGAAGACGCAGACGTAGCAGGTCTTCGTCGACGCTGAGGTGTCCGTCCGGGGTCGTCAGCATGGTTACGCCTCCGCGAACCCCTTTTGAGCATCGGCTCCACCACGCCGCCGCCCCCGGACTGTCCTCCCGCAGCCCGTTCCGACAACCCCTCACGGGTGACTACGGGCAGTAGGCGTCAGACGGAGATGAGGAGGGCGGCGCCGATGGCTCCAAGCCAGGCGCAGACGAGGAGTGGGAAGAAGCGGAGGGGTGGGGTTTCCGGGTTCTCGTGGACGGCCAGGCGGTGACGGGCCTGCCAGTAACCGAGCGCCGCACCGCCGGCCACCGCCACGATCGTGACCAGCGGGCTTGAGGCCCGCTCACCCGGCTCGGCGATCAATCGGTTGGCCGCGACGGACAGGACCAGGCCGATCCAGCCGTAGCCGACGAACCAGCCGTAGGCGGCAGCAGTGGCCCAGTTCCGGCGGGCCTGCTCGCTCATCGGTCGACCGTGTCGGTTCCAGATGCGGCCGGTGATCCGACCAGCCCGCCGGACCCGGGGTTGGGAGTCCGCGTCGACCTGATCTGGCCGGTCAGTCACAGGCGATCGGTGATGTAGGCCACCGACTGCTGCAGCGCGGCATTGAACTCCGTGGCGTTCGCGGCCGCGGCGTCGTGGTCCCCCTCGACTTCGGTGATCAGTGCGTGCGGGATCCTGGCCGCCAACTCGAGCTGGGAGGTCAGCGGGACCAGTCGGTCCCGAGTGGTGACGATCACAGCGGCCGGCCGGTCCATGCCGCCGATCCAGCCTCGCGAGTCGAAGCGGCCGAGCTCCCGCCCGGCCTCCGAGACGTCCTCGGCGTCACCCCGCTCGATCTCACCGACCAGCCAGGGGATCGGCGGTGCCGCGTCCTCCATCTCGGGGCTGATGACCGGGGTGATGCTGACCGGAAGCTTGCCCCGAAGCTGCGCCACCAGAGCCCACTCGAGCCAGGACCTCGGCAGCAGCCTGGTCCCGACCTGGTACACCGACATCCAGCGCCACTGGGCGCCGCTGAGCGGCCCGAAGCGGAACTCCGACGCGGTCGAGCACAGAACCACGCCCGCGACGACGTCGGGGTGACGCTGCCACAGCAGCTGGGTGATCGGGCCACCCATCGAGAAGCCGACGATGATGCTCGGGCCGAGATCGAGGTGGCGGATGAGGGCTGCGACGTCGTCAGCAACGTCCGCCAGGCGGAACGGCGAGGAGTGGCGGGTCCCACGACCGTGTCCACGATGATCGGGCGCGATCACCCGGGCCAGCTTCCCCATCTCCTCGTAGTTCGTGAACCAGTTGAGGTCGGCCGATGCCAGCCACCCGTGCAGCAGCACGATCGGGGGATGATCGGCTCCGTGCGCCGGGCCGGGATGGTCGCGGACGAACATCTCCCCGCGATCAGGGATCGGGATGATCTTGGCCTCGGGCAGCCCCGGTGGGGGGTTGAGTGTGTCCAGGCCGTCGATCGGTTGACGCGAACGACCGGTCAACCAGGTGACCAGCGCCGAACCGGCCGTCGTGCCGACCACCCCTCCCGCGAGCGCAGCGAGGACGATCCGTTGTCGCGCGGTGGGCATTGCGGAGGTCTAACCCTTGTCTCATCGGGAGCATTCGGCGTATAGTTCCAGGCAACGCGCCGCCGGTCGTGTGGTGCGTGCGTTTCGAGGGTACGAGCGCGTCACCCCGACGACCACATCTGAAGCTGGTCACACGACCCACCCAAATCGCCCCCACTCCACACCTCGCTAGGAGACAGCCACACATGAAGGCCATCGTCGGTTCCTGGGACACCGTCCCCCACAAGTTGCTCGCCGAGCTGACAGCGCTGCGGACGAAGGTGGCCCAACTCAAGGCTGAGATCGATGAGCTGCAGGCCGAGAACGCGATGCTGCGTGAGGTCCAGGCCGGGTCGCTGAGCGTCGCCGAGAACGTGCTGGAAACCCCGTTGGACGACAAGGCGCTGGCCAGCACCTCCGCGTAGCGTCATCGCAGCGCTGTAGCAGTCGACTGACGGGGGGCACCCGGTCGCTTGGGCGGCCGAGCCTCCACGGAGTTCGGTGTGCGGACTCCTAGACTCCGATCCCACCGTGTATCTCAAATCCGTGCAGATCCGAGGGTTCAAGTCCTTTGCAGACAAGACCCAACTGGACTTCGAGCCAGGCATCACCGTCATCGTCGGGCCGAACGGGTCGGGCAAGTCCAACATCGTCGACGCGCTGACGTGGTCGATGGGCACACGCAGTGCCAAGGACCTGCGCGGTGGCCAGATGGCCGACGTCATCTTCGCCGGTGCGAAGAGCCGGAAGGCGATGGGCCGCGCGGCTGTGCAGATCACGATCGACAACGCCGATCAGAGCCTGCCGATCGAGTTCAGCGAGGTCACAGTCGGCCGGGCGATGTTCGCCAGTGGCGAGAACGCCTACTCGATCAACGACGTCGACTGTCGCCAACTGGACGTCGCCGAACTGCTCAGCGACACGGGCCTCGGGCGTGAGACCCACACGATCGTCGGTCAGGGTCGGATCGATGCGGTCCTGAACGCCCGACCGGAGGAGCGCCGCGCGTTCATCGAGGAGGCCGCCGGAATCCTGAAGCACCGCCGCCGCAAGGAACGGGCGCTGCGGAAGCTGAAGCAGATGGACGGCCACCTGGAGCGACTGGTCGATGTGCTGGGGGAGATGAAGCGACAGCTGCGACCGCTCGAGCGCCAGGCGGAGGCCGCGCAGAAGCACCAAGAGCTCTCCGACCAGCTGGCGGCCATCCGGGTCGATCGGGGCCTGCGGGATCTGGCTGCGCTGCTGGTGCGGTGGAACGACGAGCTCGAGGATCCCGAGCAGGCGACGGCCCGTCTGGCCGGGCTGGAGGAGTCCCTCGCCGCGCTGCGCGGTTCGGAGCGTGCCATCTCGCGCGAGCTCTCCGAGCTCAGCCCCGCCGTCCGGCAGGCCACCGAGACCCAGTTCGGGCTGGCCAACTTGGCTGAACGTGCGGCCGGTGTGGTCGAGCGGATCGTGGAGCGCCGGAACGGACTGACGGAGGCGGCCGAGGAACCGATCGCCGGCCGCCCGCCAGAGGAGCTGCGGGCCGACGCCGACCGGGCGGGCGCTGAGCTGGCCGAGGTGCAGGACCGCGTGCAGCGCACCGCCGCAGAGCTCGACGCGGCGCGACAGGCCACCGCCGCGGCCGAGCAGGCCCGGCGGGCGCACGAGCAGGCGGCAGCGGCCGAGGCCCGCCGGCTGGCCGAGTCACGTGAGCGGCAGATTCGGTGGGAAGGGGAGCTGGCGACGCTGCGCTCCTCCCTGGGGCAGGCCAACGCCGAGTTGGGTCGCCTCGACTCCCAACTCCAGGCGCAGGACGACCGTGCCACCGAACTCGAGGCCGATGCCATCGCGGTCAACGAGCAGATCGGTCGCCTCGATGCGCTGCAGCCCGAGCTCGCCGACGCGCTGCGTGGGCTGCGCGAACGGCGCAGCAAGCTGCAGAAGGCCGCATCCGATGCTGCTGTGGCCGAGCGAGAGCTGGAACGGCGCCGCGCGTCGCTGGAGGCACGCGCTGACGCGCTCTTCGCGGCCTCCGCAGAGCCTGGGACAGGTGCGGCGCAGCTGGCAGCCGCGGCCGACGAGGGCCGGATCGAGGGAGTCCTCGGACCGCTGGCCTCGCTGGTCACGGTCGAGGAGGGGTTCGCTGCCGCCGTCTCAGCCGCCCTCGGCCCGGTGGCTGACGCGACCGTCGTCCACGGCCGCACCGCCGCCGAGGGTGCACTGGGCTTCGTCGCAGACGCCGACGTCGGACGGGCACTGCTGTTGGTCGCCGGCTCCCCCCACATCCAGCCCGAGCAGCCGTCGCTGGACTCCATCGGCGCGCGTCCGCTCGGCGAGCTGATCGACGGGCCCGCCGACGTGGTCGCCGCCGTGCGTCGCGCGCTGGCCGGCGCCTACATCTGCGACGACCTGGCCGCCGCCTGTCGCCTGGCCGACACCCGACCCGATCTGATCTTCGTCACCCCGGACGGCGAGTTGGCCGGCGCTCGCGGACACGCTGGCGGTGGCGCCGCCGCCCACACGGCGGTCCTGGCTCGGGCGGCCGCGGAAGAGGCCAAGGCCCAGGCCGACGCCCTGGCCAGCGATCTCGGGGTAGCCCACCGTCGGGTGGGCGATGCCGACCGCGCGGTAGAGGACATCGCCGAGGATCTCCAGGCCGCGCAGGCATCGATGCAGGAGTCCGACGCCCAGATCACGGCCGCAGCCGAGCGCATGGGGCGGCTGCGCAAGGAATTGAAGCGCTGCGAGGCCGAACGGGAGCAGATCCGGCGACAGCACGATCAGATCAGCCGGCAGGCCGAGGATCGCGCGACCCGCATCGCGGCTCTGGAGGAGCGGGGGCCGCAGACCCCCGAGCGCGATCCGCGGTTCGAGGGCGTTCCCACCGGGGACCTCGAAGCAGAGCGTCTGGACGATGCGCTCGTCGCGGCCCGGGAGGGCGAGGTCCAAGCTCGACTGGCCGCCTCATCCGCGGCGCAGGACGCCGACGAGCTGCAGCGGCGGATCGCCGAACTCCTCACCGAGGCCGACCGTGTCGAGGCCCAACTGGCCGAGCGCCGTCGGCGCCAGGCGGCGCGTCTGGCTGCCATCGCCCGGTGCGACGAGTTGGAGGGCGTGGCCCGCAGCGTTCACCAGCGGGCACAGGACTCGCGGGTGGCAGCTGCTGCGGAGCGCGACCGGCTGGAGGACGCCAGGTCCGAGCAGCAACGCCAGCTGGGTGTCGTCCGGGCACGGGCTGCTGAGCTCGACGCCGATCTCGCCACCGAGAAGGACAACCGCCACCGCGAGGATCTGATCCGTCAGGAGTTGGGCCTGCAGATCGAAGGGGTCCGTGGGCGCCTCCGCGAGTTGGGGATCACCGATGCCGACGCGCAGGTCACCGAACGGGGTGATGATCTCGTCGCCGGCGGCGAGGAGCGCAACGCCGAGTTGGCCGAGGCCGAGGATGGCTTGGCTCGCAAGATCGGGCTGCTCGGCACGGTCAATCCCCTCGCGCTCGAGGAGTTCCACGCCCTCAAGGAGCGGCACGCCTTCATGACCGACCAGTTGGCGGACCTGCGCTCATCGAAGGCCGACCTGTTGCGCGTGGTCGAGGCGGTGGACGTTCGCATCCGTGACGTGTTCGAGGCCGCCTTCGACGACGTCGCCCACCACTTCGAGCGCATCTTCCCGATGCTCTTTCCCGGCGGATCCGGCAAGCTGATCCTGACCGAGCCAGACGACATGCTCACGACCGGGGTGGAGGTGGAAGCTCGACCCCCTGGCAAGAAGGTCAAGCGGCTCAGCCTGCTCAGCGGTGGCGAACGGTCGCTGACCGCGCTCGCGGTGCTGTTCGCGATCTTCGCCGCTCGTCCCTCACCCTTCTACGTGCTGGACGAGGTCGAAGCCGCGTTGGATGATGCGAACCTCGGTCGCTTCCTGGCGGTCCTCGACGACTTCCGTGGGACGAGCCAGTGGATCATCGTCAGCCACCAACGCCGGACCATGGAGGTCGCCGACATGATCTACGGGGTGTCGATGGACTCGAGCGGCGTCAGCAAGGTCATCAGCCGCAAGCTGGAGCGATCGGGTCTGGTTGGTGCTGGTGCGGCGCCACCGCGCGGCTGAGTCTGCGGAAAACCGGTCAAGTTTCGCCACAATCGGCCGATACTCCTCTCTGCACACCCCTGTTCTCTCACCTGTGAGGTCCGTTTCGTCATGAAGAAGTTTGCCTGCGGCGATGTTGTCCCTGGTTGCGACGCCACCTTCGAGGGGGAGACGGTCCAGGCCATCCTCAGTCAGGTGGGCATCCACGCCCGGGACGGACATGGCATCAACCAGGTGACCGACGACCTGATCCAGTCGGTCACGGACAACATCCACTGACACCAGTGGACCAGCCCGGGGACGAGACGGTGCACCTCGAGACACCTGTCGGGACGGACGCCCGGGACCTCCCCCGGGCCGACCGGCCCTACACGCCGACGCGGGATGAGATCCTGGCCGTGTGCCGGGACAACAACCTGCTGTCCCACGTGGCTCAGCCGATCATCGATCTCGGCCGGGGCACCATCGTCGGGTTCGAGGTTCTCGCTCGGTTCTTGCAGGGCTCACCCGATACCTGGTTCGCGGCGGCGACATCCCACGGGCTCGCCGCACAGCTTGATGCGATCGCGCTGCGCAAGGCGCTGCACTGGTTGCCGGACCTGCCCCGCAACACCTTCCTCACCGTCAACATCGAGCCGCACAGCCTGCTGGATGAGGCCGTCCAGGCCGTCTTCCGGGAACACGGCAACCTCGATCGGCTGGTCGTCGAGCTGACCGAGCACTCCAAGATCGGCAGCTTCGCCAGCCTTCGCAAGCCGATCGAGCAGCTGCGTGCAGCAGGTGCGATGATCGCTGCCGACGACGTCGGGTCCGGCTACGCCGGCATGCAGATGCTGCTCGAGATGCGGCCACAGATCGTCAAGATCGATGGCTCGCTCGTCTCCGGCATCGACCGGGACCCTGCGAAGCGGGCCGTCGTCCGCATGTTGGGTGAGTTGGCCGGACGGATCGACGCGTGGGTGCTGGCGGAGGGGATCGAGCGCGAGGAGGAGCTCACGGAGATCATGCGGCTCGGTGTCCCGCTCGCGCAGGGCTTCTATCTGCGCCGACCGCAGACACCCTTCGACACGGCCATGTCGCTGCAGACCACCGCTCTGATCCGAGGACAGGCCGCCCAGCTGTCAGCTCGTGAGCAGGTCAGCAGCATCATGGACGTGGTGCCGCTGGTTCCCTCCTCCACCGAACCGCCCGACCAGGTCACCGCCGTCGAGGTCAACGCCTACAGCCGGCCGTACGCGCTCCTCCACCGCGGCGAGCGGGTCATCAGTCCGCTCGTGGTCCAGTCGACGGAGTACATCTCCGACGTGGCCAAGCGCGTCGTCGGTCGTGCCGGCGAGCTGACACCGGTCATCGTCGTGGACGTCAACGGCCGGGCCCAGGGCATCGTGCGCCCCCGACAGCTCCTGAGTGCGCTGGCTGACCGGATCACCACCGAGCAGTAGCGCCTAACGCTGTCAGGGCCGCCGGGTAGCCTGCTCGGCTATGGAACTCATCATCGTCCTGCCCATCGTCGCGGTGATCATCCTGATCGTCGTCGCCGGGCTCTTCGTCGGGCGTCGACGCGGCACCGGTACCGGCGACGGGGCGGTCGGCGACACCCCACCGGCAGGTGACACGCTGACGCGGGACGACGTCACGACCCGCGAAGAGACTGCCGACGGCATCGAGCCCGGGCCGCCGGACACAGACGTTGATCCGTACCCCGGCGGTCCCGACCTGCTCATCGAGGACGAGCCGGTGATCGAGGAGGTCACGCTGACGCTTGGTCAGCGGTTCCGCCTGCGGCTGGCCAAGGCGTCAGGAGCGCTTGGTAGCAACCTGCGCGGCATCTTCTCAGCCGGCCTGGACGAGGACGCCTGGGAGGAGTTGGAGGAAGCCCTCATCGCTGCCGACGTCGGGGTCGAGGCCACGCTCGAGCTGGTCGAGGGTCTCCGCAACCGCGTCAAGGACGAGGGCATCACCGACGGCGAGGCGGCGCTGGCGCTGCTGAAGGAGGTGCTCCGCCTCGAGCTCGGCATCGCCGATCGGTCCATGGCCCGGCGTGAGGACGGGCCAACCGTGTGGCTCTTCACCGGCGTCAACGGCACCGGCAAGACCACCTCCATCGGCAAGTTGGCGAAGCGGCACGTCGACGCCGGCGAGTCCGTGGTGCTGGCGGCCGCTGACACCTTCCGTGCCGCCGCCAGCGAACAGCTCGGCGTCTGGGGCGAGCGCGCGGGCGCCCGCGTGGTCCGCCAGGACGAGGGCGCCGACCCGGCCGCAGTAGCCTTCGACGGCTGGCAGGCAGCCTCGGCCGCGGGCGCCGACCTGCTGATGATCGACACGGCTGGTCGGCTGCAGAACAAGAAGGAGCTGATGGCGGAGCTGTCCAAGGTCAAGCGCGTCGTCACCCGCGAGTCCGAGCAGTTGGACGAGGTCCTGCTGGTGATCGACGCCACGACGGGCCAGAACGGACTCTCGCAGGCCCAGGCCTTCACCGACGCCGTCGACGTCACCGGCGTGGTCCTGACCAAGCTGGACGGCACCGCGAAAGGCGGGATCGTCATCGCGATCCAGCGAGCACTGGACATCCCGGTCAAGCTGGTGGGACTGGGCGAGGGCATCGACGATCTGGCCGAGTTCGACCCCGACGCCTTCATCGACGCGCTGTTCGCCGAGGTCGCCCCAGACGCGGACAACGCGTCGTAGACGGACCCGCACGTGCCCTCGATCGACCAGCTTGATGCGGACGAGGTCCGAGACGCACTGGCGTTGCTCGGGCTGGACGATCCCGGGTCGACGCACACGGCCCGGCGCCTGCTCCGCGAGCAACTGATCGCGCCAGGAATGGTCGCCGACCTGGTCAGTCGCGCGGAGGATGTCACGGCCGAGGTGTTCCGAACCGTCGCGATCGATGGTGCCGCCTCCGTGGAGGACCTGATCGGCCGCGGCTGGGCCGGGCGGGGTCGACTTCCTGCGCCCCTCGACTGGCTGCAGCGCCGCGCACTGGTGATCGTGGGGGACGAGGGGCTGGTGCACGCCACCGATGAGGCCAGACACGGCTACGCCACGCTGACGTTCGATCTGCCACCGGCCGAGGACGTGGACGTCGATGCGCTGGAGGAGCCACCACCTGAACCGACGGCCCCGCTGCTGATCGAGGAGGCCCGGACAGTGGTGATCGCGCCCACGCAGGCGGCGCTCGACCGGGCAGCGGCTGTGCCTGGCGCCGCACTGCGGACGGTCGCTGACACCGTGGCGATCTCCTCCCGGCCACCCCTGGTGGTGCAGTCGGCACTCGAATCGGCCGGGGCCGAGGTCAGCGCGGCACACGGCATCACCGTGTCCGAGCGGGAGATGACGTTGCCCGGGGCGGAGGAGGAGGCGGTCGGGCCACGTGCCATCCGACAGCTGGTGTCGCGTGCGCTGCAAGAGCAGCGCCAGTTGCGTCTGGAGTACTTCGCTTCCTCCCGCGGCGGGCAGGCCACCGAACGCGTGGTCGATCCGTGGGCGTTCGAGGACGATTTGCTGCGGGGGTACTGCCATCTCCGCAGTGCGGAGCGAGCCTTCGCAGTCGATCGGATCGGCCGTGCCCGTCTGCTGGCGACCGCGGTGTCGCACCGGCCCGAGTGAAGCGGTGTCTGGCGACGTGAGCATCGAGCAGGATGGCGGGGTGGACGAGGCTCCGGGGCATCCCAGTGGACTGTCCACCGAGGCGATGGTCCGGCGAGTTCAGAGCTTCGACTCGGTCTTCTACGACCGGATCGCAGAGCAGGTCACGGACCTCCCCTTCGGCGTCGCCAGGCTGACCCCCGAGCTACCCCGGGTCTACTCCATCAACGGCGTGGAGGTCACCAAGCCGGCTGCGCTGAGCGAGGTGCTGCGAGCGACCGAGGTGGTCATGACGACGGCCGAGATGCGGCATCGGCTTGTCTTCACCAGCGTCCCGGAGGTGGCGTGGACCCTCGGACCCGGCCTGACCGACCGGGGGTGGTCCATGTCGCGCACCGTGTACATGGTGCACGACGGCGTGACCGAGCCGCTGGTCTCGCCGCTCGGCTTCGACCTGGTCGACATCGAGCGCTGGACTGCGGTCTCGGCCGCGTTCACCGCCGACAACGAGTGGGGCAGGTCCGCGCCGGTCCAGGCGGACATGGTCGGCCGGGACCGTCGGGTCGCGGAGCGGATCGACACGACCTTCGTGTTGTCGAGCAACGGGCAGGCCGGCTGTCACGTGTACCGGGGTGCAGGCACCGCCCAGATCGAGCAGGTCCACGTCCTCAGTGAGGCCCGTGGGCACGGACACGGTACCGGGCTGCTGGCGAAGGCCCTGCAGGTCGCAGCAAACGAGCGATTGACCTTCCTCATCGCCGACGCCGACGACTGGCCGCGACAGTGGTATGAGCGGTGGGGCTTCGTGGCGGTGGCGTCGGCCTGGGAGTGGCTGCGTCTGCCGACCGAGTGAGCGGTCGAGTGAGCTGAGGTGCGCCGGTAGGGTGGGTGGCCTCATGTTTGATGCCCTCCAGGACCGTCTCGACGCCGTCTTCGACCGCTTCCGCAGCTCCAAGTCCCTCTCCGAGGACCAGGTCGCCGAGGGGCTGCGCGAAATCCGCCTGGCCCTGCTCGAAGCCGACGTGAACTTCAAGGTCGTCAAGACCTTCACGGGGCGGATCAAGGAGCGGGCTGTCGGCAGCGAGGTGTCCGAGGCACTCGATCCCGGCCAGCAGATCATCAAGATCGTCAACGAGGAACTGGTCACGATCCTGGGTGAGCAGTCGGCGGCCCTCGACCTCGGCTCGGCGTCTCCGGCCGTCATCATGCTGGCGGGTCTGCAGGGCGCCGGTAAGACCACGGCGGCCGGGAAGCTGGCCAAGCTGTTGAAGAGCAAGGGTCGATCCGTGGTCCTGGTGGCGTGTGACCTGCAGCGCCCCGCAGCGGTCCGTCAGTTGCAGGTCCTGGGGGAGCGGGTCGGCGTTCCGGTGTTCGCTCCGAAGACGGAGGGCGACCCGGTCGAGGTGGCTGAGAATGCCATCGCCGAGGCCAAGCGGCTGGGTGCCAGCGTCGTCATCGTGGACACCGCCGGCCGGACCAACATCGATGAGGAGATGATGCAGCAGGCCGCCGACATCAAGGCGGCCGTGAACCCGGCAGAGACCCTCTTCGTCATCGACGCGATGATCGGTCAGGAGGCGGTCAACGTCGCGAGGGCCTTCCAAGAGGCAGTGGACTTCACGGGGGTGATCCTCTCCAAGCTGGACGGTGACGCCCGTGGTGGCGCCGCCCTGTCGGTGGCTGAGGTCACCGGCCGACCCATCAAGTACGCCTCCGTCGGTGAGAAGCTCGAGGAGTTCGAAGCCTTCCACCCCGACCGCATGGCCGGTCGGATCCTCGGCATGGGTGACGTCCTGACGCTGATCGAGAAGGCCGAGGCCGTCTACGAGGAGGGCCAGCAGGAGGAGATGGCCCAGCAACTGCTCTCAGGGCAGTTCACGCTGGAGGACTTCCTCAGCCAGCTGCAGTCGGTCCGGCAGATGGGACCCATCGGCAAGCTGATGGAGATGATCCCCGGCATGGGCAAGGCCATGAAGGAGGCCCAGGCGGAGATCGACGAGGACGACCTCAAGCGCATCGAGGCGATCATCCAGTCCATGACGCTGGAGGAGCGTCGCAACCCCGACATCCTGAACGGGAAGCGGAAGAAGCGGATCGCGCGCGGATGCGGCCGGTCGGCCCAGGAGATCAACGAACTGCTGCGCTCCTACAAGGAGATGCGCAAGATGATGAAGAACCTGGGCCCCATGATGGGCGCCATGGGCGGGGGCGGCGGCACGATCAGTCAGGCCCGGGCGCTGCGCAAGATGCAGAAGGAGCTCGGCGGCGGGGGCGACATGTTGGAGCAGCTCGCGGCCCTGTCCGGGGATGACCCGATGGCGATGGCCGGCATGGGCGGCCCGCCGAGCGGCTCGGGCAACAAGCCGGTCCCGCGCCGGAACAAGAAGGTGCCGAAGCGCAAGAAGAAGAAGCGTCGGTAACCCGTCGCTCGCCGGTTCTGCAGCGGGGTCTCCGCTCCGGGGGGCGGTGCATGGTTCCGCCTCAGCGACCCCTTTTGAGCATCGGCTCCACCACGCACCGCCCCCCGGAGCTGGCGTTCCAGAGTCTCGATGGTCACGACCTGCCATGATCGGCTTGTGGACAGTGCGACCGGCGGCGAGGGCAATGCGGCAGGCCTGTCATTCGATCGGATCGCCGATCGGTATGAGGAGACCAGGGGTGGGGTCGAGCGGGGGGTGCGGTATGTGCCGACGATGCTCCCGTTCATCGATATGAGTCGGCCGGTGCTGGAGGTCGGCGTGGGGACCGGGGCGGTGGCGTCGCCCCTGGCCGAGGCCGGGTTGGACGTGGTGGGTCTGGATCTGAGCCCGGAGATGCTGCGGGTGGCGGCCGGTCGCCTGGACAGCCTGGTGTGTGGGGATGGCAGTCGGCTGCCGTTCGCCCCAGGCGCATTCGGGACGGTCGTGGCGGTGTGGGCGGTGCACGTCATCGGTGATACCCAGCGGCTGGCGGGGGAGGTCGCGCGGGTCCTGTCGACCGGCGGGCGGTTCCTCGTCGTCTCCAGCACCCCTGACCAGGACGGCACCGACGTGACCGACATCGCCTACGGGTTGGCTCGCGACCTCGGGCGCGGGTGGGACCGGTCCGCGGAGTTGGCGGAGGTCCTGCGGCCGGCTGGCCTGATGTGGGAGGGGGATCACCGGTTGGAGCCGTGGGAGGACTCGTTGTCTCCGGCTGCGGCCATCGAGGGCATCGAGCAGCGCATCTGGTCGATGCTCTGGGATCTGGACCAGCCGACGTGGGATGCGGTGGTCGAGCCGGTGGCGGCCCGGCTTCGCGCGTTGCCCGAGCAGGATCGTGGTCGCCCGCGTCATCAATGGCATGTGCTGTCGGTCTACCGATCTGCGGACGGGTGACCCGCCACCTACGGTCGAGATATGGAAGGGGCGGAGGACCAGGATCGTCGTCGTTGGTCTGCCGCCTCCTGGGTGATCGTCGCCGCACTCGTGCTCGTGGTCGGATGGGTGGCCGCGGGCAGCAACGGCGGCGACTTCGGCCCGCCGGTTCCGACGGAGCCTCCCGCTGGAGCGCCTCAGACCGTGGAGTTGACCGTCACGGCGCGGCTGGACGGTCCGCTGGCTGACGACCTCGTCGTCGAGGGCTCGGGCTTCGACGGTTGGCCGTTGCGGGCACGAGTCGGGGACGCCCTGCTGAGACCCCAGACGCTGCTGCTGCGAGCCCGCTCCGACCGTCCTGTCGACCTTCCGGATGGTGTCCTCCCGCCCCCGGAGTCGGTCCTGGACGGGTTGGGGGCGTGGACGATCGATGATGCCACCGGGTTCGGCGTGGCTCTGGGTGCCGCGCAACCGCGGATGGTCATGGCGGCGGACGATCCCGATCTGGTCGACGTGGAGCTTCCGGCAGGTCGTGTCCACCCTGCGGTGCCGACCGTCGTGACCATGTGGCTCGGCCATCCCGAGATCACCGGACCGGACGACAGCTGGCGCCTGGACGTCCCGTTCGGCGACTCGACGTTGGTCGTGGACGTCGAGATCACACCGAGCGCGGCAAACCTGGCGTCCTTGCCCTTCCGGCCACTCGAGGACGTGGCCGGCGAGGTGCTGCCGGTTCCCGACATCGGCTCGGCCAGGCCGGCGCTGATCGGCAACGGCCGGCCGGTCTGGATCGCCAACACCGAGGAGCACGGGATCACCGTTGTGGACGCCCGCTCACCCTCCAGTCCCACGGGCGTCGTCGATCTGGTCCGCTGGTGCCCGGGGACCGAGGGGTTCATCGCGGCGGAGTACAGCCAGTACGACGCCACCGGGGAGATCCTGAACCCAGTCGAGGGGCCTGGCCTGGCCACGTACACCGGCGCGGTCAGCGACATCGGGGAGTTCGCGCTGGATGGTGGCCGGGCAGGAAGCCTCCGTGAGGCGCTCCGCATCGTGGAGGCACACGGCGGCTACACCTTCGATGACGGCGGCTTGTCGAGCGGACCGTGGTTGGCCTGCACTCCACCCGACGGACCGCACGGGGATCCGGCCGATGACGACAGCGTGCCGTTCGACATCTCGCTCTTCCCGGAGGCGCCCCTGTCGATCGTCCCCTCGATCGGGACCAGCACCGTCGTCCGTGCCGACGTGCACCTGGAGCCGGACGGTACGGGCTATCTGTGCGCCACCGATTCGGATGGTGTGTGGGCGTGCCGCGGCGAGGATGTTGTCGCGGTCGATGTCTCGCACCGCACCCCGGACTGGTCCTTCGATCGAGGTCGCAGGGCGGTCGAAGGCCCCGTCGTCATCGGGGCCATGGTGGACGGGGTCGTCAGCGAGCTCTGGCGCACTCTTCCGGTGGAGCCGGTGCCAGATCCCAGCGACGCGCCCATCTCGACCGTGGCGGTGTGGCAGGCCTTCAGGCCCGTCGAGGACCTGCCCAACGACTGCAGCCAGTGGGTCGAGGACTGCCTCGGGATGGCTTCGGTGATAGGCCTGAACATCCTCACGGCCGACGGTCCACTCGATGGTCAGGACTGGGACGGGTCGTTGCCCGACGGGTGGGTGGGGACGCTGGCCGCCGGAACGAGCGGGCCGCGTGAGTGGGAGCAGCCCGTGGTCGACGATGCCAACATCGACGGCCTGACCGAGGGCGACCTCGTCGCCCTGCGGATGATCGGTCCGTACGGCGGCGTTCGGGTCGAGCCGCTGCCTGGCGGCGCCGGTTGAGGTGTGGTGCGGCGTCGGCGGCGGGTAAGAGGACAACATGACCGATGCTGTTCTTGCCAACGCTCATGTCCTCGTCGTCGGCGGCACCGGTGTGATCGGAAAGGCAGTCGCTGGTCACACCGCGTCGGCCGGCGCCCGCGTGACGCTCACCAGCCGCAGCGCCGACGACGCATCCTCGGCTGCCGGCGAGTTCGAGGGCGACGTCTCCGGCGTGGCCTACGACGCGACCGATCACGCCACCGTGTCGAACCTGACCGACGGCGGTCCGTTCGACCACGTCGTCATCACGGCTGCAGCGCTGTCCTTCGACAGCCTGACCGACATCGACTCGGGCGTCCTCGACGACCTGGTTGCCTCGAAGCTGCTGGGGACGATGTGGACCGCACGGCACCTCCGATCCCACGTCGACGACAAGGGCAGCATGCTGTTCGTCTCCGGAATGCTGTCGCGTCGACCGACGCAGGCAGCGCCGCTGGCCGCGGTCAACGGTGCCATCGAGTCGCTCGGCAAGGCCCTGGCCCACGAGTACGCGCCGCTGCGGGTCAACGTCGTGTCACCAGGCGGGATCGGCACGGAGGGACTGGGCGGTCACACCGGTGCACCGGGTGACGTGGCTGCGCTGGTGACCGCCACACTCGCAAACCCCTGGATCAACGGGACGGTGCTCGACATCCACGGTGGCTAGCGGTCCGACCCGACCGGTCGTCAGCGAGCAGCTTCTGCGGCCGTCTCGATGCCGACCGACTCCTCAAGCGTGGGGGTCTTGATCCGTCGTGCCACCTCCGCGACCCCTATCGCGGATGTCGAAGACTGGAGGGCGACTCAGATCGGGTCGATCGCCTCTGTGGTCGCGAAGGTGAACCGGGTGACGTCGGTCGGAAAACTGGTCCACGCGAGGACCTTGAGCGGCCGGATGATCCGGAGACCACCGGCGATCTCATCAGACCAGGCGTCTGGCTCTGGCTCGTAGCCGGCAGCGCCGTACTTGGCGATGAAGGCGGCCGAGAGTGTCTGCCCCAGCGCGCCGGTCACCGGTGTGGACATGACGGACTGCCCGTCAATGATGACGGCCTTCTCACCATCCTCGAGGTGGAGCGTGACCGCTGGGTTCTCGTTCACGTTCTGGACATGCCGGGTGGTTGGTGCGCCGTCGTACCAGAACGCGCCGTCGACCCACACCCCCCACCGCGGGACGGAGTGTGGTCGGCCGTCGGGCCGAGTCGACGACAGCCAGTAGTGCTGCGCCGCAACCAATCTCTCCTCGACCGAACTCCAGGTGAGAAGGCCGTCATCGGTGTCCGGGACGCCATACCCGTCGGGCATGTCGGGTCGGTCAATGCTCGCGTCGCTCATGGGCAGAGGATACGAATGGGGTGCGACACACTATGGTCACACACCCGACCAACCCGACCACATGAGGAGTGACATGGGGTTCATCGACGACGTCAAGCGGTGGCTGGGCCGAGAAGCAGCAGACGCCAAGGAGTGGGTCGACGCATCGGTGGAACGGGGACACGACGAACTGGACCAGGCCGAGCGTCGATTGTCCGACGACCCGTCAACCCGGATGGCCGCGCTCCAGGACGACATCGCAGCCAACGACCAGGCCTTCGACTCGCTGCGAGACAAGGCGGATGCGGCGCTGGCCCGGCCGCAGGCGGACGCCGACCTGGTCGAGGACGGGGTCGAGGAGACTGCATCCGTCGAGGCTCAGGAGGGCAGGGACCAACCGGGTGGCCCGTAGGGTCGCACGCAGCCTTCACGACGCGGCCGCTCGAGTCGGTCCCGCGTCGGCAGGTAGCGCCCAGGTCGCATCCGCGGAGGACGATCTGGCCGGTGGTGCCCTCCACCACCTGAACCTCGGTCCCGGAGCTGCCTTGGAGGCCGAGTGGCAAGCCGCCGGCCTGACCCTGCCGGACCTGCCCGCCATGCGCACCTACCGCCGCTCCCGCGTGGTGCGCCAACTGCAGCTGATGGGCTACGACGGGATCCTCCTGATGGACCCCATGAACATCCGGTACGCCACCGACGCCACCAACATGCAGGTCTGGGTGATGCACAACGGCGCCCGATACGCCTGGGTGGGTGCCGATGGCCACACGATCCTGTGGGAGTTCGCGGGCTGCGAGTTCCTGGCCGGCCATAGCCACATCGTCGACGAGATCCGCCCGGCCATCGCCGCCACCTACTTCGCCGCCGGCCCGCGCCACCGCGAACAGGCAGCCCGCTTCAGCCAGGAGTTGCTCGACGTCATGGACCACCGCCCGGGCGCTCGCCGGCGGATCGCGATCGACCAGTGCCACCAGTTGGGGTACCAGGCCTTCGCTGATGCAGGCGTCGAGGTCGGCTCGGGCCAGGAGGTGATGGAGCTGGCCCGATCGATCAAGGACGCCGAGGAGATCAACGCGATGCGGTGCGCCGTTCACGCGTGCCAGGCCACCATGACGGACATGCACCAGAGCCTGCAGCCCGGTCTGACCGAGCGGGAGGTGTGGGCCGGTCTGCACGCCGGCAACATCGCGCGGGCGGGGGAGTGGATCGAGACCCAGATCCTGTCATCAGGGCCGCGGACCAACCCATGGATGCAGGAGGCGAGCAGCCGGGTCATCGAACCAGGTGACCTGGTGGCCTACGACACCGACCTGGTGGGGGCGTACGGCATGATGGTGGACATCTCGAGGACCTGGCGGTGTGGCGGCGGGCGCCCCTCCGGCACACAGCGGACGGTTCACGCCCTGGCACAGGAGCAGATCGAGCGCAACATCGCGTTGCTGACGCCGGGCCGAACCTTCCGGGAGCTGACCTTCCAGGCCTGGACACCGCCGATCGAGACCTACCGGCACTACAGCGTGCTGTTCCACGGCGTCGGCCAGTGCGACGAGCAGCCGGAGATCTACTTCCCGGCGGAGTGGGAGCGGTGGGGATATGACGGTGTCGTCGAGCCGGGCATGGTCTTCACGGTCGAGGCGTTCGTCGGGCCCAGGGCGGGTGGGGAGGGCGTGAAGCTGGAGAACCAGGTTCTGGTCACCGAGCAGGGCCCGGAGCTGCTGACCCACTTCCCGCTGGACCTCACCGGGTAGACCGGACGGGGGCTCAGCCGGCGACGCTGAAGGAGCTGTCCGGGTTGATCTCTCGATTACGGGCAAACGTCCCGAGGTTCATCTCGAGCCCCGTCCAGCGGCCGGTGACCCGCAACGGCGCGGCGTCGTGATCGTGGCCGGCCTCGACGGCCGTGATCAGCTCAGCCATGCAGTGCCCCACGACGCCGGCGTTCTTGAACTGGTTGCCGGACGTGCCGATGGCCACGTAGAAGCCATCCAGATCGGTGCGGTCGTAGATCGGGATCCAGTCGTCGGAGACGTCGTAGAGGTCCGCGACACCCTGGCGTCGGTTGGGCACCCCGACATCGGGCATCCGCCGTGCCAGCCGCATCACCTGCGTGGTGAACTGGGCCTCGGTCACCGAGCGGTTGAACTCGTCCGGATCCTCCACCCACTCCCGCTCATCGCACGCCGGGTCGGTCGAGCCGACCAGGATGTGATTGCCGGCCTGGGGGCGGAAGTAGACACCGGAGGCGGTGTCGGCGACGACGCTGCCTCGGTGATCGAAGTCCAGCTGTTCAGGCACCGGGACGTGGTGCGACTCGTGCCGTAGCGGCTGGGTGACGATCCGCATGGTGCCCTCCAGACCGGCCATCGCATTGACCCGGGCGGAGTGGGGGCCAGCAGCGTTGACCACCACCCGGGCGGCCACCCCGGAGCCGTCCTCGAAGGTGACCCCGCGCACCTGGCCCTCGTGGCTGTCCACCGAGGTGACGCGGGTTCCGAACCGGAATCGCCCGCCCTGTGCCTCGGCGGCCCGCTGGAGGTTGTGCGCCGCCAACTGGGGATCGTCGACGTACCCGGCGTCCGGTGACCAGATCGCGCCTTCCACCTGGTCGATGGCCTCAGCGCCGAACGCCTCGTCGTCGACAGCTGTTGCGGCACCGAAGGCGCCCAGGTCCAGCTCTGGCATCCGCGCGGCCAGCCCGGCGGTGTCCAGGTCCTCGTAGGGCACGCCGATCCGGTCGAACAGCGGGAGGACGGTGTGGTGATGGCCACTGGCGTCCTTCAGCAGCAACATGCCGCACTGGACCAGCTGAGCCAGACCGCGCTCGTCGACGTCGCCGATGTGCTCCGCCCAGTTGAGCCAGTAGTGCAGCCCCTCCCAGGACATCGCGACCCCGTCATGCGTCGAGTAGGTGAAGCGGACGATGGCGCTCGAGCTGCTGGTCGAGCCGTACCCCGCGGCCGGGCCCGCGTCCACGTTCAGCGTCGTCCAGCCACGACGTGCCAGCTCGTAGCCGATGGAGGCCCCGATCACGCCAGCTCCGATGATGACGGCCTCGACCTCGTCATGGGGCTTGCTCAGCCGCACGATCACCCTTTCTCCACGGGGAGCGCGTTGCCAGCATACGGGAATAGCTGGACAGACTCCTGCATACCGGTAACGATGACCGCTGCGATGGCTCCCGTCCAGTCCGTTCTTCGATCCTGGTCCTTGCTGACCAAGGTGGCAGAGCACGCCGACCAGCCGCTCGGCCTGGTTGGGCTGGCCGAAGCGGTCGACCTGCCGACCAGCACGGCGGCTCGGCTGCTGTCCACCCTCGAGGCGGTGGAGGCGGTGCGCCGTGACGAGCGAGGGGTCTACCGGATCGGCCCGACCATCGCCGCCATCGGCTCCTCCCTCGACGCCGAACCGACCCTTCGCACGGTCGCACATCCACATATGGTCGAGCTGGTCGCGCTGACCGACGAAGCGGTGGGTCTTGCCGTTCGGGTCGCCCACGAGACCGTCACCATCGCCCAGGTCGATGCCCCGCGGTCGGTGCAGGCAGAGGACTGGTCGGGCAGCCGGTGGCCGCTGCACCTGGGGGGCTCCGGCGACGTGCTCATGACGACCTGGGATCGCGCGGACATCCACCGGCATCTGGTCGAGGTGGCGGGCTTGGACGAGGCGGGTGCGGCCCGTGTCCGATCCCGCATCGACACCGCACGAACCTCCGGCGTCGCGTGGAGTCGCGGTGACTACGTGGCGGACCTCTCGAGCGTGGCCGCACCGATCCTCGACGGCACCCGGCGCGCCGTGGCTGCCCTCTACGTGTACGGGCCGTCCTATCGGTTCCCCGACCCGGACACGAGGGTGCGGGTGGAAGAGTTGCTGCGGGACCGGGCACAGCGCGTCTCGGCGGCCTGGACCGCTCGACGCGGTTGGTCACGGCGTGCGACGGACCAACCGAACCCAATTGCCGCACCCGGCGAGGACTCCGGCCCGGGAGGCCGGTCGTGACGGCGCGCGTCGGCCGTGCCGGCCGCCGGGCGCGCCGTCGTGACCGAGTGTCCGGCCCGGCCCAGCCGCCCTACCGCTCGCTCCGCCGTCATCTGGCCCCGGTCGACGCGGTCAGCGCCGACCAGTTGGAGGCGATCCACCAAGCCGCACTGCAGGTCCTGGACCGCACGGGCATCGACTTCCTGCACCCCGAGGCCCAGCGGCGTTGGCGGGAGGCGGGGGCGTCGGTGGACGGTGCGAGGGTGCGTCTGGAAGCCGCACTGGTGGAGGGCCTGGTCTCCCTGGCGCCGGCGTCCTTCACCCTCCACGCCCGCAACCCGGCACACGACGTGGTGCTCGGCGGCGATGCCGTGGTCTTCGGGTCGGTGTCCAGCGCCCCGTACGTCGGCGATGAAGCCGGCGGCCGCAGGAGCGGCACCCAGGAGGACTTCGAGAACCTGGTCCGGCTCAGCCAGACCCTCAACGCCATCCACCTGCACGGGGGCTACCCGGTCGAGCCGATCTCGTGGCACCCGTCGGTCCGACATCTGCACGCGACGATGTCGCTGCTGACCCTGTCCGACAAGCCCATCGCGGGCTACAGCCTGGGGGCGCAGCGCAACATCGACTGCCTGGAGATGGTGCGGATCGCGCGTCAGGTGGACGACGCAACGATCGAGGCCGAGCCGTCGATCCACACAGTCATCAACTCCAGCTCACCGCTGCGCTACGACCACCCCATGATCGAGGGGATCCTCGAGTTCTCCGGTCGCAACCAGATCGTCATCATCACCCCCTTCACGCTGGCCGGCGCGATGGCACCGGTGACCATCGCGGGAGCGCTGGTCCAGCAGCACGCCGAGGCGCTGGCCGGAATCGCCTTCACCCAACTCGTCCGAGCCGGGGCCCCGGTCATGTACGGCGGCTTCACGAGCAACGTCGACATGCAGTCCGGCTCACCCGCGTTCGGGACACCGGAGTTCATGCGGGCGGCGCTCGTCGGCGGCCAGCTGGCGCGGCGGCTGGGGGTGCCCTACCGCTCCTCCAACGTGTGCGCAGCCAACGCCGTCGACGCTCAGGCGGCCTACGAGAGCGTCTTCAGCCTCTGGGGAGCGGTCATGGGTGGTGCCAACCTCATCTTCCACGGCGCCGGGTGGATGGAGGGTGGGTTGCGCGCCTCGTTCGAGAAGATGGTGCTGGACGCCGACCTGCTGCAGATGGTCGCGGCCTTCCTCCAGCCGCTGGAGGTCGACACCACCACGCTGGCGGTGGACGCCATCGATGAGGTCGGTCCGGGCGGCCACTTCTTCGGGGTTCAACACACCCAGGATCGCTTCCGCACCGCCTTCTTCGCGCCGCTGGTCTCGGATTGGCGGAACTTCGAGGCGTGGGAGGAGGCGGGCAGCCCGACCGCACTGGATCACGCCACGCGGCTGGTGGAGGAGTTCGGCGCTGCCTACGTCCAACCAGCACTTCCCGCCGAGGTGCATGAGGAGTTGGAGGCCTTCGTCGCCCGCCGAGTCGCCGAGGGCGGCGTTGCCACGGACTACTGACGGGGGATCACCGAGCAGCGACAGAACCGGAGCGCAGAGGATGAGAGAGCGAGCACAGGTCGTCGTGATCGGTGGTGGCGTGGTCGGCGCCAGTGTGCTGTACCACCTGACCACCGTCGGTCTGACCGACTGCCTGCTCATCGAGCGCAGCGAGCTGACGTCCGGCTCGACGTGGCACGCCGCGGGCGGCATGCACACCCTGAACGGCGACCCCAACGTGGCGGCGTTGCAGCAGTACACCGTGGGGCTGTACGCCGAGATCGAGCGGATCAGCGGCCAGGACTGCGGCATCCACCTCTCCGGCGGCTTGATGCTGGCCGACTCCGCCGAGCGGATGGACTGGCTGCGCATGGCCCATGCCCGTGGCCGGTACCTCGGCATGGACACCGAGCTGATCAGCGTCGCCGAAGCCAAGGAGATCCTGCCGTTCATGGACGAGCAGTACTTCGTCGGTGCGCTGTACGACCCCATGGAGGGTCACGTCGACCCCTCCGGCGTGACCTACGCCTACGCCAAGGCGGCCCAGATCGGCGGGGCCGAGGTCGTCCAGCACACGCGTGTGCAGGCGATCACCCAGCGGCCGGACGGGCTGTGGGATCTCGACTGCGGCGACGCCGGCAGCGTCACCTGCGAGCACATCGTCAACGCCGGCGGTCTGTGGGCCCGCGAGGTCGGGCGGATGTGCGGCATCGAGCTGCCGGTGCTCGCCATGGAGCACATGTACCTGCTGACCGAGCGGGTGCCGCAGTTGGCCGACCTGGATGTCCGTGACGGCCGGGCGATCGGGCTGCATGCGATGGACTTCGCCGGTGAGGTGTACATGCGGCGCGAGGGTGACGGGCTGCTGCTCGGCACCTACGAGCCGAACGGTGTGCCATGGTCACCCCACACCACACCCTGGGACTTCGGCCACCAATTGCTCCCCCCCGACCTCGAGCGCATCGGCGACAACCTGGAGCGAGCGTTCGCGCACTTCCCCATCTTCGCGGAGGTGGGGATCAAGCAGGTCATCAACGGGCCCTTCACGTTCGCCCCCGACGGCAACCCGCTGGTCGGGCCGATCCGCGGTCAGCGTGGTCACTGGGTGGCCTGTGGGGTCATGGCCGGCCTGTCGCAGGGTGGGGGCGTCGGGCTGGCGCTGGCGAACTGGATCGCCACAGGTGACCCGGGCTTCGACGTCTGGGGGATGGACGTCGCGCGCTTCGGGGACTTCGCCACACCGGCCTACACCGACGCGCGGGTGCGCGAGAACTACGGTCGGCGCTTCCGGATCCTCTATCCCAACGAGGAGCTCACTGCCGCCCGGCCGCTGCTGACCTCCCCGCTGTACGACCGATTGGATCGGGCAGGGGCGGTCTGGGGGGCTGCCTACGGCTTGGAGTACGCCCGCTGGTTCATGCCGGATCCGGGCGGCAGGGACGGCACCTCGGGCAGCGATGGCACTCCTGGTGGTGCCCGGATCGAGACCCCGACCCTGCGCCGCTCCGATGCCTGGGACAGCGTGGCTGCGGAGAGCGCTGCGGTTCGTGACGGCGTCGGCATGATCGAGACCACGGGGTTCGCGAAGTTCACGTTCTCCGGGCCCGGCGCCCGGCTCTTCCTGGACCGGCTGCTGGCCGGCCGCATCCCGGCTCCCGGTCGGATCGCGTTGTGCCCGATGCTCAACACCGCAGGCAAGCTGATCGGCGACTTCACGGTTGCCGGCCTGCCGGAGGAGGGCGGGCCCGAGCGGTTCATGCTCTTCGGGTCCGGGCCGGCCGAGCGGTACTACGAGCGGCACTTCGATGCCCACCTGCCGGCCGACGGCTCCGTGACCTACAGGCCCCACGGGCCGAACCTGTGCGGCCTGTCGATCGCCGGGCCTCGGTCGCGGGAGCTGTTGGCCGCCGTCGCACGCGAGGATGTCTCCGGCGACGCGTTCCGCTTCATGGACCTGCAGCGGCTGAAGATCGGCATGGTCCCGGTCCTCGCGGGCCGACTGACCTTCACCGGCGACCTTGGCTATGAGTTCTGGGTCGAGCCGGCCTACGCAGGCCTGCTGTTCGACGTCCTGATGGCGGCGGGGGAGCCGCTGGGGCTGCGCCTCTTCGGCGCCTCGGCGCTGGACTCGCTGCGGCTGGAGAAGTCCTTCGGCGCCTGGGCGACCGAGTACCGCCCCATCTACGACCCGTTCGAGGCTGGTCTGGGGTCCTTCATCAAGCTGGACAAGGGTCCGTTCATCGGCGCCGAGGCGGCTGCAGCCGTCGCTGAGGCCGGGCCCGACCGTCGTCTGGTCACGTTCGTGGTGGATGCGGTGGACGCGGACTGCGTCGGCGACGAGCCGATCTGGCATGACGGTGAGGTCGTCGGCTGGGTGACCTCCGGCGGGTACGCCCACGCATCGGCCGCATCGGTGGCGCTTGGCTACATCCCCGCGGAGTTGGCTCGGTCAGCGGGTGCCGGCACCTTCGAGATCGAGGTCGTCGGGAACCGGCGTCCGGCGACGCGTGTGGAGACGTGTCTGTTCGACCCCGCTGGCACGCGGATGCGCGCCTAGCCGCCCGCCTCAGCCCCAGCCCCACTCGTGCAGCGCATGGTCGTCGATGCCGAAGTGGTGGGCGATCTCATGGACGACGGTGATCGCCACCTCCTCCACCAACTGCTCGTGGGTGTCGCAGAAGTCGCACAGCGCCAGTCGGTAGATCGTGATGCGGTCCGGTAGGACGCCGGCGTAGAACTCCCGCTCGGTCAGCGGGATGCCCTCGTACAGGCCGAGGATGTCTGGCTCGTCGGGGTTGGCGTCCTCGACCAGCACCACGACGTTGTCGAGCAGGTCGAACAGCTCGTCGGGCACTCGGTCGAGTCCCTCTCCGACCAGCTCCTCGAACGCCGCTTCCGGTATGGGCTCCACCAGCTCCAGTCTTGCGGCTCCCCGGTTCAGCTACACCCTCGGCTCCTCGAGCAGGACCTCGTGGAGGAACGCGGCCGCCCGTTGCGCGAACCACTCCGCGTGCTCGTCGTGCACCAGCAGCGAGCCCCCGGGGAGGCTCTCGAACGTGGTGGAGCCTGCGAACTGCGAGGCCATCACGCGAGCCTTCTCCGCCGGGAAGAACGGATCCTGCGCACCCCACAGCAACAGCGTTGGCATCGAGAGGTCACGCTGGACGGCGGCCAGTTCGTCGACGTCGTCCAGGTTGAAGGTCTCCAGGACCGTGAACTGGCTGTCCCACAGGACGTCGTCCTCGAGCAGCGGTCGGACGAAGAGGTCGTGGAACTCACCATCGAGATGCCCCACGTCCGCCACGGTCCCACCGAACAGCAACCGGCTGCGTCGCAACGGCCCCAGTCCGATGGCACGCCGAAACAGTGCGTGCGCCCCTGGGAGCCTCGTCCCATGGACGAACATGCCGAGCTGCCAGGAGTTGTGGCCCGGGATCTCCGTGCCGGACAGGACCAGAGCCGTCACGTGTTCGGGCCGCGCGGACGCCACCCGGCGGGCGACCATGCCACCGCTGTTCTGTCCGAACAGCGCCACGCCGGTCAGGCTGAGCTGGTCCATGACGGCCTGGACGGATTCGACGTGCCCGCGGATGGACAGCGGAGTGGCTGCGGTGGCCACCGAGCCGCCTGCACCGGGCAGGTCGATCACATGGCACGTGAACTCCTCCGACAGCGTGGGCACCACGCCACGCCAGGTGTCGCCGTTCAGCGGCCAGCCATGGATGAACAGCAGGTCGGGGCCTGCTCCGGAGCGCCGGTAGGCGACCTCGGTGTGGCCGATGTCGATCATCGTGCTGTTGTCCTTCACGGGGCACCTCTCCGGTGGTCGGTTGCTGCGGACACCAGTGACGGTATGAAGCCGGACAGGACTCGTCACCTACCCACGAGGTAGGTGCAGGCCGCGGACCTCTGGCCATACGATCCGCCGGGATGGACGCCGCCGCAGGTCACGCAGGAGCCTCGACCGGTCAGGACCGGGTCTTCCCGGCGCTGCTCAAGTACTGGCGCGGCCATCGCGGCCACAGCCAGTTGGACCTCGCCCTGATCGCCGATGTCTCCTCACGACACATCAGCTTCCTGGAGACCGGGCGGTCCCGTCCGAGCGAGCAGATGGTTCGCTGGCTCGCCGAGGCGCTGGACGTCCCTCTGCGGGACCGCAACGAGCTGCTGCGCGCTGCGGGCTTCCCGGCGCAGTACCCCGACGTCGACGTGGACGAGGCGTTGGCGGGGCCCGTGGGGGAGGCCGTGACGATGATGCTCGAGGGACACGACCCCTTCCCCATGATCGTCGTCGATCGCCTCTACCGGGTGTACCGGGCGAACCGGTCGGCCCGGATGCTGTTGGGCGCGCTCGGAGCCGCAGATGTTCGCGGCCTCAACCTGATCGAGCTGCTCTTCGCGCCAGGCGTGAAAGCGCTGATCGAGGACTGGGAGGGCACCGCAGGGGTGGTTCTTCGCCGACTGCAACGCGAGTCCCTGCACCGGCCACAGGACGCTGACCTGGCCCAGCTGCTGGCCGACCTGCTCGACACCGACGGGATACCCGAGCAGTGGCTGACACCCGCCCTGGCCGAGCCGAATCAACCGGTCCTTCCCATCGCCTTCCGACTCGGCGCACAGAGCCTGTCATTTCTGACGGCCATCACCACGTTCAGTGCCCCGCAGAACCTGACCCTCGACGAGTTGCAGATCGAGAGCTGGTTCCCGGCCGACGATTCGACCCGGGCCTTCTGTCAGGAGCTGCTGAGCACCGACGGGTGAGCGAACCCACCCGCCGGTGTCCTGGCAGATCTCACTCCTCGGTCGGGTTGGCCACTGACGGCTGGTTGGCCACCGAGGCGATCGTCTGGGCGACCTCCTCGGACACCGCGTTGGTGCCACCGACGATTCTGACGGTGTCGATCGGGCCGGAGTTGGCGGCGACCAGGTCGAGGATCTCGGGAGAACCGGCCGGGTTCTCACCGTGAACCAGGGCCACGGTCTGACCGAGGGCACCGATGACGGGGCCCGTCGTCAGTGCGTCAGGCCAGTTGAGGCCGGTCGCAACCCACAGGACCGACTGGTCGAGTCCGAGCTCGACGCCTTCGTCGTACAGCAGCGCCAGCGTCTCGTACCGGGTCGTTCCGGCGATCCGGCGGATGTCGTAGCCCAGGGCCAGGATCTCGGCCTCGACCTCTTCGCTGACCGCCGCGGTCCCGCCGACGATCACGACTTCGGAGGCACCGGACACGGCCAGCGCGTCGATGGTCTCCTGCGGCAGCCGTTGGGCGTTCACCAGCAGGATCGGACGCTGGGTGAAGGCAGCCTGTGAGGAGACGCCCAAGGCGTCCGGCCAGCCGCGGAGCGGGTCGGCGTTCTCGCCCTCGGTGATGTAGACGGTGGTGGGGTCTGGCGCCGCCAGGGCGTCACGGACCAGGCGCGCGGTGTCGAAGCGGTTGACGCCGCCGATTCGTTCGGTGGCGAGACCGAGGTCACGAACCTGCTGCTCGGCCAGCGAGGATACGGCTGCCTCGCCACCGAGGATCAGCGCGTTGGTTGCCCCCAGGCGCTGGATCTCCGCGGCCGTGTCGGCCGTCAGCTCAGCCGTGGCCGTCAGCAGGATCGGAGCCTCGAGCTGACGGGCGATGGTGGCGCCCGCAAGGGCGTCGGCGTAGTTGTCGGCGCGCGCCAGGACCACCCAGGGCGTTTCCTCCGGGTACCCACGCTGGGAGATCAGGATGGCCGTCGTGATCCGGGTCGGGCCAGCGATTCGCTCGATGTCGAAGCCGGGGTCACCCGGGTTGGTCGGACCCGTCGGGTCGGTGGGGTTGGTCGGGCCCGTCGGGTTCTGGGGATCCGTTGGATCGGTCGGGTCAGTGGGGTCGGTCGGGTCGGTGGGGTCGGTCGGGTCAGTCGGGTCGGTTGGGTCGGACGGGTCGGTGGGGTCGGTGGGGTCGGTGGGGTCGGTGGGGTCGGTGGGGTCGGTGGGGTCGGTCGGGTCGGTGGGGTCGGTCGGGTCGGTCGGGCCCGGAGTGACCGTGACGGTCACGGTGACCGTGTCACGAGCACCGTTGTCGTCCACGACGTCGTAGGTGAAGGTGTCGGTGCCCTCTGCGTCCGCATCGGCGGTGTACACCAGCCGACCGTTGACCACCCGGACCGTTGCGCCAGCCGGACTGCTGATCGACGCCGGGTCGATGGTGAGCACGTCGCCGTTGTCGTCACGGTCGTTGGCGAGGACGTCGATCCCCACCGACCGGCCGGCCTCGACGGTGGCGGCGTCGTCATCGCCGACCGGTGCGACGTTCGGGATCGTGATGATCAGGTTCGCCGTGTCGGTGCCGCCGTGGCCGTCGCTGATGCGATAGCGCACGCGGACGGTCCCCTCGAGTGGTCCGGGGGAGTAGCTGATGCTCCCGTCGGGGTTGACGGTGGCGGCGCCGCCGCCGATCACCTGGATGCTGGTGACCGATAGCGCATCGCCGTTCGGGTCGGCGTCGTTGTCGAGCACCGGTACGGTCACGGACTCGCCGACCGCGATCGTCACCTGGTCATCGCCCGCCGTGGGCGCGACGTTCGCAACGGTGACGGTGACCGTGGCCGTGTCGGTGTTGCCGCTGCCGTCGGTGACCGTGTAGGTGAACGTGTCCTCGCCCGAGAAGCCTGCAGCTGGGGTGTAGACGACCCGGTCGCCGACGATCTGGACCGAGCCGGTCGTGCTGCTCGTGTTCGTCGCGGTGACGGCCAGGCCGTTGCCGGCGGCGTCGAGGTCATTGCCGAGTACGGGGATCGACACGGTCGTCGGGGGCTGGCCCGCTGCGTAGCCGGCCACTGCTGCACTGTCGTCGACGGCGACCAGGGGGACATCGCCGACGCTGATGGTGACGGTTGCGGTGTCGGTGCCGCCGTCACCGTCGTCGACCTGGTAGGTGAAGGTGTCGACACCGTCGAACCCGGGGTCGGGGCTGTAGGTTGCGACGCCGCCCGAGTCGATCGTGACGGTGCCGTTGCTGGGCTGGGTCACGACGCTGAACGTCAGCGTGTCGGTGTTGGAGTCGGTGTCGTTGGCGGCCAGGTCCACGACCGCGGCCGTGTTCTCGTCCGTCGATGCGGAGTCGTTCCCGGCCACCGGCGCCGCGTTCGGCACGGTCACGGTGACCTGCGCGGTTGCCGTGTCCTCTCCGTCGCTCACCTCGTAGGTGAAGGTGTCGGTGCCCTTGAAGGTCGGGTCCGGTGTGTATCGCACCTCGCCGCCCCCGGTGATGACGGTGCTGCCGCCGGCGGGGTCGCTCACGCCGACGATGGCCAGCGTGTCGCTGTTGGAGTCGGTGTCGTTGGCAAGGACGTCGATGACGACCGAGGCTCCGGGTGTGGTTGCCTCGTCGTCATCCCGAGCGATCGGCGCCGCATTGGTGACCGTGACGGTCACGGTGGCCGTTGCGGTGTCGCCGCTGCCGTCGGTCGTGGTGTAGCTGAAGGTGTCGGTGCCCGCGAACCCAGCCGCTGGTGTGTAGACGACCTCGTCGCCGTCGGTCACCACCGTGCCGGCCGTGTCGGCCGTGTCGACCGAGGTCAGGGCGAGGCCGTTGCCGGCTGGATCGTCGTCGTTGTCCAGGACGGCGATGCGCACCGAGGTCGGTATGTCGCTGGCGCCGAAGCTGGCCACGGTCGCGGCGTCCGGGTTCGCACCTGGCGGGACGTTGTCCACGGTGATGTCAACCCGGCGGGTGACCGTGCCGCCGTCCCCGTCGCTCACCTCGTAGACGAACGAGTCCGGTCCGCTGTAGCCAGGGTCGGGGGAGTAGGTGGCCACGCCGCCGACGATTGACAGCGTTCCGTTGGAGGGCTGGGCGTCGATCGAGAAGCTCAGCGGGTCGCCGTTGGGGTCGGTGACCCCGTCGGTGAGGTCGATCGGCAGGTCCGTGTTCTCAGTCGTCGTCCGTTCCCAGGGGTTGGGGCCGTCGACCACGGGTGGTGCGTTCGACACGGTGACCGTCACGGTGGCGGTGTCGGTGCCGGTGTCGAAGTCCCTGACGTCGTAGGTGAAGGTGTCGACACCCTTGAACCCGGCGGCCGGGGTGTAGGTGATCCCGCCCAGACCGGCGATGGCGGAGCCATTGGACGGCGTGCCCACCGAGGACACGGCGATGGTGTCACTGTTGGAGTCGGTGTCGTTCGCCACCACGTCGATGGCGACCTCGGTCCCGGGCGTGGTCGTCGCCGCGTCGTCCCGGGCGATGGGCGCCAGGTTGAACACGGTCACGCGCACCGAGGCCGTGGCGGTGTCGCCACTGCCGTCGGTGACGGTGTAGGTCAGCGTGTCGGTGCCCTTGAAGCCAGCCGCGGGGCTGTACACGACCTCGGACCCGTCGACGACCGCGGTGCCGCTGGTCGAGTCGGTGGCGATCGAGGTCAGGCTCAGACCGTTGCCGGCCGGGTCCCGATCGTTGGCCAGGACCGGGATGCGGACCTCCGTCGGGCTCTGGCCGACGCCGTACCCGTCGAGGCTGGCCGTGTCATCGGCCGGGGCAGGTGGGACGTTGTCAACCGTCACGGTGATCGTCCAGTCCAAGACACCACCGTCGCCGTCGTCGAAGCGGATCGTGATGGTGTCCGTCCCCGTGAACCCATCAGCGGGGGTGTAGGTCAGGGTGCCGTCGGGGTTGATCACGGCGACGCCATGGTCGGGGCCGTCGGTGATGGTTCGGGTCAACGGGTCGCCGTTGGGATCGCTGACGGCGGCGTCGAGGTCCACGGCGACCGGCGTGTTCTCCGGGGTTGACTGCGACGCGTCCACGGCGCCCGTCGCCACGGGAGCGGCGTTGGCGACCGTGACGGTGACCGTTGCCGTGTCAGTGCCCGTGTCGCCGTCGGAGATGCCATAGTCGACGGTGTCGGTGCCCTTGAACCCGTCCGTGGGGGTGTAGGTGATGGTGCCGTCGGAGTGGTCGACGACGGTCCCGTTGGCGGGGGTGCCGACCGATGTGACCACGAGGGTGTCGGTGTTGGAGTCGGTGTCGTTGGCCAGCAGGTCGACGGTCACGCTGGTGTTCAGGGCGGTGGAGGCGGCGTCGTCGCGGGCGATCGGGGCGGCGTTGGCCACCGTGATCGTGATGGTGGCCCGGTCACGGTTCCCGGAGCCGTCGACCACGATGTACTCGACGGTGTCGGTGCCCTTGAACCCGGGAGCAGGGGTGTAGGTGACGTCGTCGCCAGTGATGATGGCGGTGCCGGTTGTGGTGTCGGTGTCGATGGAGTCGAGCGACAGGCCGTTGCCGGCTGGATCGAGGTCGTTGGTCAGCACGTCCACGGTGACGGAGGGGGGCGTGTCGCCGGTGGCGTAGCTGCCGACCGTTGCCTGGTCAGTGTTGGCAACGACGGGCACGTCCAACACCGTGACCGTGACGGTGCGCGTGACGGTGCCGCCGTCGCCATCGTCAACCAGGTAGGTGAAGACGTCGAAGCCGGCGAACCCGGGATCCGGCGTGTACACGGCATCACCGTCAGGGTCGATGGTCACCGATCCGTTGGGCGGTCCCGTGACCAGGGAGTAGGTCAAGGGGTCGCCGTTGGGGTCGAAGACCCCGCTCGTCAGATCAATCGTCGCTGGGGTGTTCTCCGTCGTGGTCGCACCCAGGTCGCCACCACGGATGATGGGGTTGGCGTTGTCGACCGAGACGGCCACAGTTGCTGTGTCCGTGCCGCCATCGCCGTCGGAGACGGTGTAGGTGAAGGTGTCGGTTCCCTTGAAGGCCGGGTCGGGGGTGTAGGTGATGACGCCGTTGCCGCCATCGGTCACGGTGCCGTCGGTGGGCGTGCTGACCGCGGTGACCACGAGCGTGTCGGTGTTGGAGTCGGTGTCGTTGCCCAGCACCGTGATGTCGACCGTCGTGCCCTCGGTCGTGGTCGCGATGTCATCGCGGGCGATGGGAGCGGCGTTGGGGACGGTGATGGTCACGGTTGCGGTCGCGGTGTTGCCGGAGCCGTCGATGAGGCGATAGCTGACGGTGTCGGTGCCCTTGAACCCGGGAGCCGGGGTGTAGCTGATGTCGTCGCCACTGGTGTCCGCGGTACCGGTGGTGCCGTCGGTGTCGATGGAGTCGAGGGACAGGCCGTTGCCGGCGGGGTCCAGGTCGTTGTCGAGGACCGGAATGCTCACCGGGGGGTTGGGCTGTCCGGCCGCGACACCGGTCACGGTGACGGTGTCATCGACCGCGGTCGGGGGGACGTCGGTGACGGTGACGGTGACGGTGCGGATGGTGGTGCCACCGGCGTTGTCAGAGACCGTGTAGGTGAACGTGTCGGTGCCCGCGAAGCCGGGGTTCGGGGTGTAGGTGACGACGCCTCCGACGATGCTGGCGGTGCCGTCGTCCGGCTGCTGGCCGATGCCGAAGGTGAGGGGGTCACCGTTGGGATCGCTGGCGCCCACGGTCACGTCGATGTCGACGGGGGTGTTCTCCGGGGTGGTGGCGGCTGTGGGGCCGTCGGTCACGGTGGGGACGGCATTGGCGACGGTCACGGTGACGGTTGCGGTGTCGGTGCCGGTGTCGCCGTCGCTGATCTGGTAGGTGGCGGTGTCGGTTCCGCGGTACCCGTCGGCGGGGGTGTAGGTGATGGTGCCGTCGGTGTGGTCGACGACGGTGCCATTTGCGGGCGTGCCGACCGATGTGACGACCAGGGTGTCGGTGTCGGAGTCGGTGTCGTTGGCCAGCAGGTCGATGGTGACGCTGGTGTTCAGCGTGGTGGAGGCGGCGTCGTCCCGGGCGATGGGAGCGGCGTTGGGGACGGTGATGGTCACGGTTGCGGTCGCGGTGTTGCCGGAGCCGTCGATGAGGCGATAGCTGACGGTGTCGGTGCCCTTGAACCCGGGAGCCGGGGTGTAGCTGATGTCGTCGCCACTGGTGTCCGCGGTACCGGTGGTGCCGTCGGTGTCGATGGACTCCAGCGACAGGCCGTTGCCGGCGGGGTCCAGGTCGTTGTCGAGGACCGGAATGCTCACTGGGGGGTTGGGCTGACCGGCCGCGACACCGGTCACGGTGACGGTGTCATCGACCGCGGTCGGGGGGACGTCGGTGACCGTGACGGTGACGGTTGCGCTGGAGATACCGCCATCGCCGTCGCTGACCCGATAGGTGAACGTGTCGGTTCCGCTGAAGCCGGCGAGCGGCGTGTACGTCGCCTCCCCCGCAGGGGTGATGCTGACGGAGCCACCGGCAGGAGAGGCCCCAAGGCTGTAGGTGAGGGCGTCACCGTTGACATCGCTGTCGCCGACGGTCAGGTCGATCGTCGTCGGGGTGTTCTCCGGGGTCGTCGCCGCGTCGTCAGCGGCCACCGGAGCGGCGTTGGCGACCGAGACGGTGACCACCGCTGTGTCCGTCGCGCTATCAGCGTCACTGAGGGTGTAGCCGAATGTGTCCGTTCCCTTGAACCCACCTGCCGGGGTGTAGGTGATCACACCAGCCGGGCCGGCCACCGCCGTGCCGTTGCTGGGTGCGTCGACGGCCGTGACGGTGAGTGCATCACCGTTCGGGTCGGTGTCGTTGCTGAGGACGTCGATGTCCACCGCGGTTGCGTTGGTGGTCGAGGCACTGTCGTCATCCGCGACGGGGGCAGCGTTGTCCACGGTCACGGTGACCGTGGCGGATGCGGTTCCGCCATCGCCATCGACGACCTGGTAGGTGAAGGTGTCGGTGCCCTTGAAGCCGGCGGCGGCCTCGTACCGGATGCTGCCGTCGGGGTTGATGCCCACCGTCCCGGCGGCGCCGCCAAGACCTGTGATGGTCAGTGTGTCGCCGTTGGGATCGGCGTCGTTGTCGAGGACGGGGATGTCCACCTGACCTCCGCCTGCTACCGACGCGCTGTCGGCTCCGGCAGTCGGTACCGCGTTCGGGACGATGACGCGGACAGTCGCAGTGTCGCTGCCACCGGCGCTGTCGGAGATCGTGTAGCCAAACGTGGCTGTCCCCACGAAGTTCGCGTCAGGGGTGAAGTCGACGGTGTCGTCCGGATTCAGCGCGGCCGTACCGCCCGTCGCGGTCCCGATCGCGCTGACGGTCAGCGTCAAGCCGTTCGGGCTGATGTCGTTGCCGAGGAGCGCGGCGCCCGTCAGGGCAGCTGGCAGCGTCCCGGGCGCCGGGTTCGGCAGCGTGAAGACATCGTCGCGGGCCACCGGCGCGTCGGCGGACACGACGACGCTGACCGTGGCGCTCGCGGTTCCGCCGCGGCCGTCGGCGATCCCATAGGTGAAGCTGTCCGTCCCGACGTAGTCGGCTGGCGGTGTGTAGGTCACGGTGCCGTCGCCGTCGTCGACGATCGTGCCGCCGCTGTCACTGGTGGTGTCGACACTGGTCACGACGATCGTGTCACCGTTGGCGTCGGTGTCGTTGGCGACCACATCGATGGTGACGGTGGTCGGCGTCTCTGCGCCGCCGTACGCCGCAACACCGGCGGTGTCGTCCTGGGCGTCCGGCGTGGCGTTGGCCACGGTGACGGTGATGGTGGCGGTGTCGGTGCCACCGTCGCCGTCGCTGACCTGGTAGGTCACGACGTACTCGCCCACGAAGCCGCTTGGTGGCGTCACGGTGACGTTCCCGGCGCCGTCGACGAGAGCGGAGCCCCCACCTGGGGCCTCCACGATGGAGACGGTCAGCGGTGTCCCGTTGGGGTCGGAGTCGTTGTCGAGCACCGTCACGACGACCGGTGTGTCGGCGGCGGTCGAGGCGCTGTCGTCGACCGCGATCGGGTCGGCGTTGGCGACGGTGACCGTGACGGCGGCAGTGTCGGTCCCGCCGTTGCCGTCGCTCACGGTGTAGGTGAAGCCACCGGTGCCGACGAAGTCCGTATCCGGCGTGAAGACCGGCGTTCCGTCTGCGCCGATGGCGACCGAGCCACCGACCACACCGGTGACACCGGCGACGACGAGGGTGTCGCCGTTGGCGTCGGCGTCGTTGGCCAGGACGTCGATCGGGGTCGCCGTGTCAAACGGGACGGCGGCCGTGTCGTCGGTGGCGTCCGGAGCGGCGTTCGCCACGGTGACGGTGACGGTCTCGGTGAGCGTCGAGCCGGAGGCGTCCCGCACGGTGTAGGTGAAGGTGACGTCGCCAGCGACACCGTCAGCCGGGGTGAAGATGACCTGGTCGCCTGAGATCGTCGCCGATCCGTCAGCGGGATCGACGGTGACGCTGATGACGGCAAGTGGGCCGGTGTTGCCAGGGGCCGCATCGTTGGCCAGGACGTTGATGGTGACCGGGGTGGCGTGGTCGGTCAGGACCGAGTCGGGCGAGGTGACGGGCGGCACCTGGGTCACGGTCAGGGCGACCGTGGCCGTGTCCGTCCCGCCGTTGCCGTCATCGACGCTGTAGGCGAAGGTCACCGTCACGGTGTCGGGGTCGGCATCGCCGAGGAGGCCGGGCTCGTAGCTGATGGTCCCGTCGCCGTTGTCCGTCACCCCGGCTGGCGGGTTGCTGATCGTGACGGTGAGACCGTCGCCGTTGGCGTCAGTGTCGTTGACCAGCAGGTCCAGGGTGATCGTCTCACCCTCCTCCACCGAGCCGGCGTCGTTGCGCGCGATCGGAGCGGCGTTGTCGACGGTGACGGTGAGGGTGCCGGTGTCGGTGAGGCCCTGCTCGTCGGTGACGGTGTAGGTCACCGTGTCGGTCCCGGCGAAGCCAGCGTCAGGTGTGTAGACCAGCTCGCCATCCACGATCCCGGCGGTCCCGCCTGCGGGGTCTGAGACAGCGGAGAGCAGCAGGGCTGCGTCATCGCCATCGGGGTCGGTGTCGTTGGCCACCACGTCGGTCGTGACGGCGGTGTTCGTTGCGGTCGTGGCGGAGTCGTCGGTGGCCACCGGAGGCTGCCCGAGGTCCACCGTGACCGGACCGGTGCTGTCATCACTCGGGTCGGGGTCCTCGTTGTCACCCTCGACGGTCGCGACGTTGTCGAGCGGACCGGTGGTGCCGCCGTCGACGGTGGCGGCGATCGTGACGCTGGTGCTGTCCCCGGCGGCAAGCGCGCCAAGTGCACAGGTCACCGTGGAGCCGATCTGGCTGCACGCCGGGGAGGCATTCGTGACGGTCACGCCGGCGGGCAGCGTGTCGGTGACGATGACGGCGGGGTCGTCGTCTGGGCCGGCGTTGGCGACGTCGATGGTCCAGGTGATGGTGTCGCCGACGGTGACGACGTCGGCCGGGTCGGCGGTCTTGATGACCGACAGATCGCTCTCGCGGCGCACGACCGTGGTGACGGTCTCGCTGGTGTCCTGGATCTCCGTTCCGGTCGTTCCGACGTAGCGGACGCGAGCCCGGTTGTCGATGTTCGTGGCGTTCGGGACGGTGTCGATGATCTCGACGCGGAAGGAGACGGTCGTCGTCTCGTCGCTGGCGATCGTCCCGCCGTCGGTGTCATCCGCCCCGTCGCCGAGTCGAACGGTCAACACGTCATCGACGACCTCGGCCTGGTCGGCGTCGACCGTCTCGGTCTTGGCGCCGGCATTCACGCCGTTGTTGATCGTGATCGAGCCAGGGACCAGTGTGGTGAACTCGGGCAGCGGGTCGGTGAGGACCACCTCCCGCGCGTCATCGATCCCCTCTCCTGGGGCTGGCAGGAAGTTGGAGACCTCGATGCTGTACTCGATGATGTCTCCGGGTTCCGCGTCGCCGCCATTCAGGTCCGTGCCGACCTTCTGCACGTCGACGTTCGGCTGGAACAGGTCCGTCGCGAACGTCATGACGCCGGGGTAGTAGCCGTCGCCGTTCGTGTCGAAGGTGACGGTGGCGGAGGTGGCACCGTTGGCCAGCACACCGTCCGCCGAGACGCGGTCCAGGTCCATGGCCAGCTGGTTGACGTGGTTGGGGTTCTTCGCGGTGGCGTGGCTGCCGCTCTCGCTGATGGTGGAGTTGAAGAAGTTGTTGGACGGGTTGACCGCATCGGTCAGTGTGGTGGTGTTCAGGGCCAGGGAGTCGCCGCCGAGGCCGTCGTCGCCCTCCCATGCCAGTACACCGATGCGGGTCCGTACAGGGCCGCGGCCGGGCGTCTGAAACCCAGAGACGTCGACTGGGACCGCGCCTCCGGTCGCGGCGACCAACTCGAGGCCGTCGAAGATCGTCAGGTTGCGCGGGGGCTGGGTGAGGTCGCGGTAGACGATCTGGATCGACCAGCCGCCGTACCCCGTCTGCCCGGTTCGCGCCTGGACGTTGGCCACGCCATACGTGCCGTCTCCGGCCGCTTGGACGACGGAGGTGATGTCGGCGAAGCCCTGGAACCCCTGGTTGTTACCCGATGGCAGGGTGTTGAGCTCATCGGCGGTGACGGTCGAGTAGCCGGCGATCGGCGTACGCAGACGCACCGTGTCCCGAGCAGCGGGATCTGGCGCGGTCGTGGTGGTCTGGCCTTCGTTGTATCCGGCGCCCCAGTACAGGCCGGCCCACAGCACCTCAGCGTCGTCGGGGAGGTCCAGATCTGCCGTCGAGGAGTTGAAGGTGCTGGCGTCACCATCGACATCGATGTTGACCATGCTGAAGCTGTTGTTGGTCTCGTTGTCGTTGCCCGCCTGTGTCGGCGCACACCGGGTGTTGCTGGTGGGGCAGGTCAGGACGGCATTGCCGATCTGCGCGATGTCGCCCTGCGCGTCTGCGGAGAACCGGACCGAGAAGTCGTCCGGGTCGATCTGAGCACCCGCAGGGGCGGCCACTCCTGCGAGCAGCAACGCAGTGCAGAACAGGCTGATGGCCAGTGCGGTGGCGAGGCGCACGAGCGGGGTTCGGGAGTTGGGATCGGTAGACATGAGCACGTTTCGAGGGAAGTGGGCGTCACTCCACGACCTCGACAGAAACGCGGCGGTGCTGTAGGCGTCTCGATCAGGTCCGAGCAAAGTTGATCACAAGGGACTAGCCCCATGTGACCAGGTGTGGGGCCGACACAGAACGGTCGTGCCGGCCCGCTTCAGCCCGCGTCGCGGTCAGCCGTCGCCGTTCGCGGCGGCCGCGATGGCGGCCTCGACCTCCTCGGTCACCGCGTTGGTCCCGCCCACGATCCGGATCGTCTCGATCGGCCCGGAGTTGGCCGCCACCAGGTCCAGGATCTCGGGTGATCCCGCGGGGTCCTGGCCGTTGACGAGGGCGACGGTGTCGCCGAGGGCACCGATGACCGGGCCGGTCGTCAGGGCGTCGGGCCAGTTCAGACCGGTCGCCACCCAGAGGACCGATTGGTCGAGGCCCAACTCGACGCCCTCGTCGTAGAGCAACGAGAGGGTCTCGTATCGGGTCGTGCCGGCGATCCGTCGGATCGAGTAGCCGAGGTCAGCGATCTGCTGCTCCACCTCGCTGCTGACGGCAGCGGTCCCGCCGACGATGACGACGTCGGTGGCCCCGGACGCCGTGAGGGCGTCGATGGTCTCCTGCGGCAGGCGTTCGGCATTGACCAGCAGGATGGGTCGCTGGGTGAAGGCCGCCTGGGACGAGACGCCGAGGGCGTCGGGCCACCCGCGCAGGGGGTCGGCGTTCTCCCCTTCGGTGATGTAGACCGTGGTCGGGTCGGGCTCAGCCAGCCCGTCACGCACCAGTCTGGCCGTGTCGAAGCGGTTGACGCCACCGATGCGCTCCACGGTCTCGATCTGGTCGAGGCCGGCCAGTTGCGCCGCGGCGTTCGCCGAGACGGCTGCCTCACCGCCCAGGATCAAGGCGTTGGTGGCACCGAGTCGTCGGATCTCCTCGGCGGTGTCGCCGCTGAGCTCCTCGGTCGGCGTGAGCAGGATCGGTGCCTCGAGCTGCCGAGCGATCGTGGCGCCGGCCAGCGCATCGGCGTAATTGTCCGCGCGGGCGACGACCACCCACCGGGTCTGGCCGGGGTAGGCCAGTTGGGAGATCAGCACGGCGGTCTGGATGCGGGTGTCGCCCGCGATCCGCTCGATGGCCGCGCCCGGCTCACCTGGATCCGCCGGCTCACCTGGATCCACCGGGTCGACCGGATTCACCGGATCGACCGGGCCGGCTTCAACGGTCACGGTGACGGTCACGGTGGTCCGTGCGCCGTCGTCGTCGACGACGTCGTAGGTGAAGGTGTCGGTTCCCACGAAGTCCTGATCCGGCGTGTAGACCAGCTGGCCGTCGACAACGCTGACCGTGCCGCCGGAGGGCTGGCCCAGCGTTGCCGGGTCGATGGTGAGGGGATCGCCGTTGGGGTCGGTGTCGTTGTCGAGCACCGGAATCGTGACCGGGTCGCCGCTGACGACCGTGATGGTGTCGTCCCCGCCGGTCGGTGGACGGTTGGGAATGGTGATCGTGAGGGTCGCCGTACTCGTTCCGCCCTGACCGTCACTGACGGTGTAGGTGATGCGCACCGTGCCCTGACCAGGGCCGGGGGAGTAGGTGATCGTGCCGTCGCCGTTGACCCGAGCGGTGCCGCCACCGACGACCTGACCGATCGTGATGGTCAGGGGATCGCCGTTGGGGTCGACGTCGTTGGTCAGGACGTCCACCCGCACCGACTGGCCGGGCTCGGCCGTGACGCTGTCGCCCACTGCACGGGGGGGCAGGTTGCGGACCGTGATGGTCACCGTCGTCGTGGCGGTGCTGCCGCTGCCGTCGGTGAGGCGATAGGTGAACGTGTCGACACCACGGAACCCGGGAGCCGGGGAGTACTGGATGGTGTTGCCGACGATCTCGGGTGAGCCGCGCGTTCCGCTGGTGCTGATGCTCGTCAGGGTCAGGCCGTTGCCGGCCGGGTCCAGGTCGTTGCCCAGCACCTCGATGGTGATGCGGGTCGGGGTCTGGCCGGCGGCGTAGCCGTCCATGGTCCGGCGGTCCGGCACGGCGACGGCTGGGACGTCGCCGACCGCGACGGTGACCGTGGCCGTCGTGATGCCACCGTCCCCGTCGTCCACCTGGTAGGTGAAGGTGTCGGTGCCGGCGAAGCCCGGATTCGGGGTGTATGTGGCCACACCTGAGGGGCTGATCGTCACCGTCCCGTTCGCCGGGTCCGAGACCACGGACCACGTCAGCGGATCCCCGTTGGGGTCGCTGTCGTTGGCGGCGAGGTTGATCGCCGTGGCCGTGTTCTCGTCGGTGGTCGCCGAGTCGTTGCCGGCCACGGGTGCCGCGTTCGGAACGGTGACGGTGACGGTGGCGCTGGCCTGGTCCTCGCCGTCGTCCACCTGGTAGGTGAAGGTGTCCGTGCCCTTGAACGAGGCATCAGGGGTGTAGGTGACGGTCCCATCGGCGGTGATGGTCGCGGTCCCGCCCGCCGGGTCGCTGACCGATGCGATGGTCAGGGTGTCGGAGTTGGAGTCGGTATCGTTGCCGAGGACGTTGATCGTCACCGGCGTATCGGGCGCTGTCGACCGCTCGTCGTCCCGGGCGATCGGGACGGCGTTGCGGACCGTGATCGTCACCGTCCCGGTCGAGAGGTCACCGCTGCCGTCGGTCACGACGTAGGTGAGGGTGTCGGTCCCCTTGAAGCCCGCGGGTGGCGTGTAGATGAGGTCGTCGCCGTCGACGACGACCGCTCCAGACGTAGAGGTCGTGTCCACCGACGTCAGCGAGAGGCCGTTGCCGGCGTCGTCATCGTCGTTGCCGAGCACGTCGACCCGAACTGAGGTGGCCGGTTCACCGGGGCCGTAGCTGTCAACGGCCGCGTCGTCGTCGTTGGCCACGGGTGCGACGTTGGTCACCGTGATGACGACGGTGCGGGTGATGACACCCCCGTCGCCATCGTCGATGACGTACACGAACGAGTCGTCGCCGTCGTAGCCGGGGTCGGGGGTGTAGGTGGCCACACCGTCCGTGAGATCCACGGTGCCGTTGGCCGGTTCGGTGTCGATCGTGAACGTCAGCGGGTCGCCGTTGGGGTCGGTGACGCCGTCGGCCAGGTCGACCTCGACCGCGGTGTTCTCCGGTGTGGTGACCGCAACCGGGTCGCGGCCGTCCACCACGGGTGGTGCGTTCGGGACGGTGACCGAGACGGTGGCCGTGTCGGTGCCGGTGTCGCCGTCGCTGACCTGGTAGGAGAAGGTGTCCGTCCCCTTGAACGTTGCTGCGGGGGTGTAGGTGATCCCATCCGGCCCGATCTCTGCCGTGCCGCCGGCCGGGTCACCCACCGCGGCGACGGTCAGGGTGTCGGCGTTGGAATCGGTGTCGTTGGCCAACACGTCGATCAGGACAGGACTGGCGACGGTGGTCGTCGCCGTGTCGGACCTGGCGATTGGCGCCAGGTTGAACACGCGGACCTCGACGGTGGCCGTGTCCTCATCGCCTGAGCCGTCCACGACCGTGTAGCTGAAGGTGTCGGTGCCCTTGAACCCCGGGGGTGGGGTGTAGACGACGTCGTCGCCGTCGATCAGGGCTGTGCCGGTCGTCGAGTCCGTCCTGAGTGATTGCACGGTCAGACCGTTGCCGGCCGCGTCGAGGTCGTTGGTGAGCACGGAGATCCGGACGCTGGTCGCTGGGCTTCCAGCGCCGTAGCCGTCGACGGATGCCTGGTCATCGACCGCGACGACGGGGACGTCGAGCACGGTGATGGTGACCGTTCGGCTGGCGGTGCCGCCGGCGCCGTCGTCGATTTGGTACGTGAAGACGTCGAATCCGATGAATCCCTGGTCCGGGGTGTAGGTGGCCTGGCCGGTGGTGGGGTTGATGACCACGGTGCCGGCCTCGGGCTCCACGAGCGTGGTGTAGGTGAGCGGGGCACCCTCGGGGTCGGAGACGCCGCGCGTGAGGTCGATCCCGACCGGGGTGTTCTCCGGGGTGCGCGCACCCAGCTCGCCCCCGCGGATGATGGGGGTGGCATTGTCCACCGAGATGGTGACGGTTGCGGTGTCGGTGCCGCCGTCGCCGTCAGAGACGGTGTAGGTGAAGCTGTCGGTGCCGTTGAACCCGGGACCGGGGGTGTAGGTGATGGTGCCGTCGCCGGCGTCGGACAGCGAGCCGTTCGTGGGGTCGGTGACGGCGGTGACGGTGAGGGTGTCGGTGTTGGAGTCGGTGTCGTTGCCGAGCACCGTGATGTCGACCGGCGTGCCCCCGACGGTGGTCGCGGTGTCGTCGCGGGCGATCGGGGCGGCGTTCGGCACGGTCACCGTCACGGTGGCCGTCGCCGTGTTGCCGGAGCCGTCGACCAGGGTGTAGGTGAACGCGTCGGTCCCCTTGAACCCACCAGCCGGCACGTAGTTGACCTGGTTGCCGCTGACGACCGCAGTTCCCACGGTCCCCGCGGTGTCGAGGCTGTCCAGGGACAGGCCGTTGCCGGCGGGGTCGAGGTCGTTGTCCAGCACCGCGATGGGACTGGGTGCCACGGGCTGGCCGGCTGCCCGGCCGGTGACCGTGGCGGAGTCGTCAACCGCCGTCGGGGGAACGTCGGTGACGGTGACGGTGACGGTGCGGATGGTCGTGCCGCCATCGTCGTCGGAGACGGTGTAGGTGAAGGTGTCGGTGCCCACGAACCCGGGGTCCGGGGTGTAGGTGACGATCCCGGCGCCGTCGATGACCGCCGATCCGTTGTCGGGCTGCCCGCCGATTCCGAAGGTGAGGGGGTCGCCATTCGGGTCGGTCGCGCCGACGGTGACGTCGACCAGCACGTCGGTGTTCTCTGGTGTGGTCGTCGTGATCGGTTCGCCGTCCACGACGGGCACCGCATTGGCCACGGTGACGGTGACGATGCCGGTGTCGGTGCCGGTGTCGCCGTCGCTGATCTGGTAGGTGAAGGTGTCGGTGCCCTTGAAGCCCTCGCCGGGGGTGTAGGTGACCGCGCCGTCCGGGCCGATCACCGCGGTGCCGTTGGCCGGGGTGCCGACGGCGGTGATGGTGACGGTGTCGGTGTTCGAGTCGGTGTCGTTGGTGAGCACGTCGATGTCAACGGGGGTCACCAGGGTCGTGGTGGCGGTGTCGGGTCGGGCGATGGGTGCGGCGTTGGCCACGCTGACGCTGACCGTGGCGGTGTCGCTGTTGCCCGACCCGTCCACCAGTTGATAGGCGAAGGTGTCGGTGCCCTTGAACCCGGTGGGCGGGGTGTAGCGAACCTGGTCGGCCTCGACCTCCGCGGTGCCGGCCGTGCCGGTGGTGTCCACCGAGTCGATGGCCAGACCGTTGCCGGCCGGATCCTCGTCGTTGCCGAGGACGTCGATCAGCACACTCGTCGGGGTGTCCCCGACGCCGTAACTGCCCACTGCCGCGGTGTCACCGTTCGCGGTCGGGGGAACGTCCGTGACCGTCACGATCACCGTGCGGGTGATGATGCCGCCGTCGCCGTCATCGATCAGGTAGGTGAACGTGTCGGTGCCGCTGAAGCCCTGGTCCGGCGTGTAGGTCGCAACACCCGTTGGTGTGATCGACACCGTTCCGTTGCTCGGGTCAGCCCCGGTTGCGTAGGTGAGGTCGTCGTCGTTGGGGTCGCTCACACCGTCGGTGAGGTCGATCGTGGCCGGCGTGTTCTCCGGAGTGCTGGTCTCCAGGTTCCCGCCGCTGACGCTTGGGGGCGCATTGGCGACGGTCACCCTGACGGTGGCGGTGTCGGTACCACCGTCCCCGTCGGACACGACGTAGGTGAAGGAGTCGGTGCCCTTGAACCCGTCCGCCGGGGCGTAGGTGATCGTGCCGTCCGGGTTCGCCACTGCGATGCCGCTACCGGGACTTCCGACCTCCTCGATGGTCAGCGTGTCTGAGTTGGAGTCCGTGTCGTTGACCAGGACGGCGATGTCGACGGGCGTGTTGAGCCCGGTGGACGCGCTGTCGTCCCGCGCGATCGGCGCCGCATTGGCCACGGTCACGACCACCGATGCGGTGTCGGTGTTGCCCGAACCGTCGATCAGGGTGTAGACGAAGACGTCGGTGCCCTTGAACCCTGCCGGGGGCGTGTAGCGGACCTCGTCGCCGATCACGACCGCCGAGCCAGCTGTGCCCGCAGCATCGACGGCATCGACGGCGAGGCCGTTGCCGGCCGGGTCCTGGTCGTTGTCGAGGACGTCGATCAGCACGGAGGTGGGCGTGTCTCCGGAGGCGTAACCAACCACTTGAGCCGCGTCGGGGACGGCCGTCGGGGGGACGTCGGTGACGGTCACCGTCACGGTGCGGATGACGGTTCCGCCATCGCCGTCCGAGATCCGGTAGGTGAAGGTGTCCGTACCGCTGAACCCGGGGTTGGGCGTGTAGGTCGCGACGCCATCGGTGATCTCCACCGTGCCGCCGGTGGGCGCATCATCGACGGTGTAGCTGAGCGGATCGCCGTTGGGGTCGCTGACTCCCTCGGTCAGGTCGATGTCGACCGGGGTGTTCTCCGGAGTGGTGGCTGCGAGGTCACCACCGACGATCACGGGCACGGCGTTGTCGACGGTCACCGTCACGGTGGCGCTGTCGGTGCCACCGTCGCCGTCGGAGATGCTGTAGGTGAACGTGTCGGTGCCCTTGAATCCAGGGCCGGGTGTGTAGGTGACGATCGTGCCGTCGGTCGTGGTCGTGCCGTTGCCGGGTGACGAGACAGCCGTGACGGTCAGCGTGTCGCTGTTGGAGTCGAGGTCGTTGCCCAGCACGGTGATCTCAACAGGCGTGCCCTCGGTCGTCGACGCGGTGTCGTCGACCGCGGTCGGTGGGGCGTTGCTGACGGTCACGGTGACGGTTTCGGTTGCCGTGTTGCCGGAGCCGTCCAGCACCTGGTAGTCGAAGGTGTCGGTGCCCTTGAAGCCAGCCGCGGGGGTGTAGACGACCTCATCGCCGTCGATGACGGCGGTCCCGGTCGTGGAGTCGGTGATCAGCGCGAGCAGTTCGAGACCGTTGCCGGCCGGGTCGGTGTCGTTGTCGAGCACGGGGATCCGGACGTTGGTCGGTGTGTCACCGTCGGCGTAGCTCGCCACTGTGGCGGTGTCGGGGCTGGTCGTCGGCGGCACGTCGCTGACGGTGATCGTGACGGTGGCCGAGCTGAGCCCGCCATCTCCGTCGTCGATGACGTAGGTGAAGCTGTCGGTGCCGCTGAACCCGGCGAAGGGTGTGTAGGTCGCGAGGCCGGTCGCGCTGACCGTCACCGAGCCGTTCGTCGGCGCGGCCCCCACGACATAGGTCAGCGGGTCCGCATTGGGATCGCTGTCTCCCACCGTCAGGTCGATGTCGACCGGCGTGTTCTCGAGGGTGGTCGCCGTGTCGTCGGTGGCGATCGGGTCGGCATTCGGGACGGTGACCGTGACCGCTGCGGTGTCGCTGCCCCCGTCGCCGTCGGTCACGCGATAGGTGAACACATCGGTGCCCTTGAACGTGGCATCCGGGGTGTAGGTGATCGTCCCGTCCGGGTTCACGGCAGCGGTGCCGTTGTCGGGGGCCGAGACCTCGGTGACCGTCAGTGGGTCGTCATTCGCGTCGGCGTCGTTGGCCAGCACGGGGATGTCGACGGGTGTGCCCGCATCCGTCGCCGCGGTGTCAGCGACTGCGGTCGGTGGGGTGTTGACGACGGTGACGCTCAGCGTCGAGGTCGCGGTGCCTCCGTCGGGGTCGGTCACCCGGTAGGTCACGGTGTCGGTGCCCTTGAAGCCGGGCGCGGCGGTGTAGTCGAGCGTCCCGTCCGGGTTGATGGTGACGGTGCCGGTGCCTCCCTGCGTGCCCGCGATCGTCAGGGCCTCGCCGTTGGGGTCCGCATCGTTGTCGAGGACGCGAATGCCGGCCGCGGTTCCGCCGCCAGCGACGCTTGCCATGTCCGGCGCGGCCGTCGGGGGGCCGTTGGGTACGACGACCCGGACGGTGGCCGTGTCGGTTCCGCCGCCGGTGTCGGAGATCGTGTAGGAGAACTCGGCAGTCCCCACGAAGGCTGCGTCAGGCGTGAAGTCGATCGTGCCGTCGCCGTTGTTTGTGACGGTGCCACCCGTGGCCGGGCCGATGGCTGTGATGGCCAGCGTCAGACCGTTCGGGCTCACGTCGTCGCTCAGGATGTCCGCGCCGACGAGTGCTGCCGCGGCACTTCCCGGCGCGGGCGTGGGCAGCACGAAGCGGTTGTCCCGTGCCAGCGGCGCCTCGGCGGAGACCTCGATCACGACCGTGGCCGTTGCGGTGCCGCCACGGCCGTCGGAGACGGTGTAGGTGAAGGTGTCGGTGCCGACGAAGTCCTGTGCCGGGGAGAAGTCGAACGTGCCATCGCCACCAGAGGTCACCGTGCCACCGCCGGTCCCGACCGCGTCGAATGCGGTGACGGTGAGCGGGTCACCGTTGTCGTCGGTGTCGTTGGCGAGTGCGTCGATGGTCACGACGGTCACCGGATCGCCGGGGCCGTAGGCGGGCATGGTCTCGAAGTCGTCCTGGGCGTCGGGAACCACGTTGGGGACGGAGACGGTGATCGTGGCGGTGTCGGTTCCCCCGTCCACGTCGCGGACCTGGTAGGTGACCAGGTAGTCGCCGACGAATCCCGGGGGTGGCGTGACCGTCACGGATCCGTCGGGGTTGACCCGCGCCGAACCGCCGGCCGGTACTGCTCCGACGATGGAGACGCTCAGTGGGCCACCGTTGGGGTCGGCGTCGTTGTCCAGCACGAAGATGGTGACCGGCTCGCCGGCCTTCGCCGTCGCGATGTCGTCCTGGGCCAGCGGTGGGGCGTTGGCGACGTCGATCTCGACGACCGCGACGTCCGTTCCGCCGGCAGCGTCGGAGACCGTGTAGGTGAAGCCACCCGCGCCGACGAACGTCGGGTCGGGTGTGAACACGGGGATGCCGTCAGCACCGATCGTGACCGAGCCACCCACCACGTCGTCGATGCCGACGACCGTCAGCGGGTCTCCGTTGGGGTCGGTGTCGTTGGCGAGCACGTCGATCGGCGTCGCCGTGTTGGCGGGCACCGTGGCGATGTCATCGGCCGCAACGGGTGGTCCGTTCGCGACATCAACCGTCACGGTCTCGGTCAGGGTGGAGCCTGAGGCATCGCGCACCGTGTAGGTGAAGGTCACCGGGCCACGTGCGGCTGGTGCCGGGGTGAAGCGAACCTCGCCATCGACGACGATGGCCGTCCCGACGGCTGGATCGACGTCGACGGCGATGACCTGCAGGGGACCGGTGTTGCCGGGCGCCGCGTCATTGGCGAGCACCGGGATCATCACGGAGGTGCTGGCGTCGGTCACGGCCGAGTCGGGTGCGGTGATCGGCGGCTGCTGGGTGATGTCGATGGTCACGGTTGCCGTGTCAACACCGCCGTTGCCATCATCGACCTCGTAGCTGAAGGTGGTCTGCTCGATGTCGGGGTCGCCGTCCCCGAGCAGGGGGGCGGTGTAGGTGATCGTGCCATCGGGGTTGACGGCGGCGGAGCCCAGCGCGGGCTGGTTGAGGATCGTGACGGTCAGCGGGTCGCCGTTCGGATCGGTGTCGTTGGCGAGGACGGTCAGCACCAGGTCCTCGCCCTCGGGCACCGCACCGGCGTCGTCGCGCGCGATGGGGGCGGTGTTGGCGACGGTGACCGTGACGGTTGCGGTCGCGGACAGGCCCTGCTCGTCGGTGATGGTGTAGGTGAACGTGTCGGCGCCGGCGAAGTCGGCGTCCGGGGTGTAGACGATCTGCCCGTCGACGACGCTGACCGAGCCGCCTGCCGGGTCGGCGACGGCGGTGATCTGCAGGTTCGCGTTGTCGCCGTCGGGGTCGTCATCATCGGCCAACACGTCGATCGTCACCGGGGTCCCACCAGCGGTGGATGCGGTGTCATCACCGGCGGTGGGGGCGGCGCCAACCGCTGTCGTGACGGGGTCGGTGGCGTTGTTGCCCGGGTTGGTGTCGTCGTTGTCGCCGGTGACCGATGCGGTGTTGGCGAGCGGACCGGCGGCGTCCCCGTCAACCGTCGCGGTGACGGTCAGGCTCTGGACGTCGCCAGGAGCGAGGGCGCCGATCGCGCAGGTCAGCGTGCCGGCGTCGTTCGTGCAGGAGTCGGGCAGGTCGGTCACGGTGACGTCGGCCGGCAGCACATCGGTCACGACCACGTCCGGTTCGGTGTCCGGACCGGCGTTGCGAACCGCGAGGCTCCAGGTGATCGGCTCACCGGGTAGAACCACGTCGGCGGGGTCCGCGGTCTTGGTGATCGACAGGTCGCTCTCGACCACCACCGTCTTGACGTCCTGCTGGCTGGTCTGGGTGAAGGTCCTGCCGGCCGTGGACTCATAGGTCATCGAGGCCTGGTTCTCGATGAGGAAGTTGTTGGGGATGCCCGGCTGCACTTGGACGCGGAAGCGGACCGTGTTGACCTCGTTCGTCTCGAACGTCCCCCCGTCGGTGCTGTTCGCCCCGGTGCCGAGCCGCACGGTGAGCACACCATCGGTGACGTCGACCTGGTCGGCGTCGATTGCTTCGGTCTTCGCTCCCGCGTTGGCGCCGGCGACCAGGTCGATCGAACCGGGGACCAACTCGGTGAACGACGGGAGAGGGTCGGTCAGGACGGAGCGGAGTGCGTCGTCGATCCCGGTCATCGGGTCGGGCTGCAGGTTGGAGACGCGGATCGTGTACTCGATGATGTCGCCGGGCTCGGCCTGTCCGCCGTTCAGGTCCTCGCCGACCTTGTCGATCTCGATGTTTGGCGCGAAGAGATCGGTGACGAAGGTGACGACACCGGGCCGGTACACGTCGCCCGTGCTCGACAGGCGGATCGTCGCGCTGGTGGCGTTGTTCGCCAGGATGCCGCTGGCGTCCACCCGGTCGACGTCGACGGCGAACTGGTCCTTGTAGTTCGGGTTCTTCGCCGTGAACGTGGTCGCGAGGTTCGAGATCGAGGAGTTGAAGAAGTTGTTGGCGGGGTTGTTGGTGTCGGATCGCGTGTTGCCGTTCAGCTGGAGGGCGTCGCCGGTGATGGCGTTGTCGCCCTCCCAGGCCAGGACACCCAGCTGGGTCCGCACCGGACCGAGCCGCGGGGTCTGGAAGCCCGAGACGGTGATGGTCTGATTGTTGTTGTTGGAGATCTGCTGGTAGCCGTCGAACACCGTCAGATTTCGGGCGGGGGCGCTGCGATCGCGGTAGGCGAGCTGGATGGCCCACCCGGCGTAGTTGTCCTGGCCGGTGCCCGTCTGGACGTTGGCGACGCCGTAGGTGCCGTTGCCGGAGCTCCGGACCTGTGTGGTGATGTCGGCGAAGCCCTGGTAGTAGGCGGTGTCGAAGCCCATCACCTCGTCCGCCACGACCGTCGAGTAGGCCGTGCTGCCCGGGAGGCGGAACTGCACGACACCGGCGTCGGCGCGGTTCGGCGCTGCGCTCCCGGTGGCGTTGACGCCCTGCCGCACGTCGGCGCCCCAGTACAGACCGGCGAAGAGCACCTCCGCACCAGCGGGGAGCGACAGCTCGGCCGTGGAGGAGTTGAAGGTCGAGGCGTTGCCGTCGACGTCGACCATCACCATGTTGAAGTTGTTGTTCGCCGTCGGCGGGGAGGCCGTTCCGTTCCGGGTCGCCGTGCAGTTGTTCGCCGTCGCCGGGCAGGTCAGGAGGGTGTTGCCGATCGCCGCGATGTTGCCGGTGGTGTTGATGGCGTAGCGCGGCTCGAAGGTCTGCAGCCCGTTGCTGGCCGGCGGTGTCGTCTGCGCGGCAGCCGGCGTGGCGAGGCCGGTCGTCAGAAGACCGACGATCAACAGCAGGGCCATGAGCCCGGCTGTGGTGCGGCAGTCGGAGCGGGTGCGAGCGCCGGTCGGCAGATCCCCCATGTCAAACGTCCGTTCTGGAAGTCGGTCTAGCGATGAGTTGTGTGCATCCCTGTCGGCTCGCATCGCGGCTACTTGAGCAGTTAGGACACGCAATGATTGCCTGCAATCACAGAGAGTGGTTTCTTGCTGTTCGATCTTGCCGCCCGTGAGGATTGGTGCGCACCCTCAACCCTCAACCCTCACGGCCTGCTGCGACGGCCAGCCCTTGGGGCCGACCCAGTCAGCTACTGGGTCTGCCCCCTGGGTCTGGCGGTGCGGAGGTCCTGCCGGCCCGCCTCAGCCGTCGTCGCGGTCAGCCGTCGCCGTTCGCGGCGGCCGCGATGGCGGCCTCGACCTCCTCGGTCACCGCGTTGGTCCCGCCCACGATCCGGATCGTCTCGATCGGCCCGGAGTTGGCCGCCACCAGGTCCAGGATCTCGGGTGATCCGGCGGGGTCCTGGCCGTTGACGAGGGCGACGGTGTCGCCGAGGGCACCGATGACCGGGCCGGTCGTCAGGGCGTCGGGCCAGTCCAATCCCGTAGCGACCCACAGCACTTCGGGGTCGAGGCCCAGCGCCAACCCCTCCTGGTACAGCAGCGCCAGCGTCTCGTACCTGGTCGCGCCGGCGATCCGCTCGATGTCAAAGCCCAGATCGGCGATCTGCTGCTCGACCTCGGCGCTCACGGCGGCCGTGCCGCCGACGACGATGACATTGGTTGCCTCCGATGCCGCCAGGGCATCGATGGTCTCCTGTGGTAGCCGGGTGGCGTTCACCAGCAGGATCGGGCGCTGGGAGAACGCCGCCTGCGACGAGACGCCCAGGGCATCGGGCCAGCCCCGCTGCGGATCGACGTTCTCGCCCTCGGTGATGTACACGGTGGTGCCGTCCGGCTCGTCCAAGTTGGCTTGGACCAGTCGCGCGGTGTCGAAGCGGTTCACACCACCAACCCGGCTGACGTCCAGTCCGAGATCAGCGACCTGTCCGGCGGTCTCGGCCGAGACCGCGACCTCGCCGCCCAGGATGAGGGCGTTCTCCGCCCCCAGCCGAGTGATCTCGGTGGATGTGGCCGAGTCGAGCTGGCCGGTGGAGGTCAACAGGATCGGTGCGTTGAGTTGCCGCGCGATGGTGGCGCCGGAGAGGGCGTCCGCGTAATCGTCGGACCGCGCGAGCACCACCCAGGGCGCGCCATCCGGGTAGGCGATCTGTGCCACCAGGATCGCGGTCTCGATGCGGGTGTCGCCCGCGACTCGGACCACCTCGGCGCCAGGCTCACCGTCACCCTCCAGCACCGTGACTGTCACGGTTGCCGTTGTGGTGTTCCCGCCTTCGTCGGTGATCTCGTAGACGAAGGTGTCCGTCCCGACGAAACCCTCGTTCGGCGTGTAGATGAGTTGACCGTCGGGACCGATTTCGACGGTGCCGTTGGCTGGGCCATCGAATCCGTCGGGGTTGATGGTGATGGGCCCGCCATTGGGGTCGAAGTCGTTGTCGAGCACCGGGATCCGGACGCTGCCGCCTGTAGTGACGGTGGCGTCGTCGTCCTCGGCGACGGGCGCGAGGTCGTTCACCTCGACCGACACCGTCGCAGTGGACGTGTTCCCGTTGATGTCGGTGATCTCGTAGGTGAAGGTGTCGAGGCCGACGAACCCGGGTGGCGGTGTGTAGACGAGTTGCCCGTCCACGATGTCGACCGTCCCCTGGGTGTCGGAGGTGTCGACGTCGGTGATGTCGAGTCCTCCGCCGGCTGGATCGGCGTCGTTGCCGAGCACGTCGATCGTGACCGAGGTGGGGTCGCCGTCACCGCCGTAGCCGTCGACGGTTGCGCTGTCGTCCTCCGCCTGCGGTTCCAGACCCCCGACGGTCACGGTCACATCAGCCGTTGCCGTGTTGCCGCTGCCGTCGGTGATCGTGTAGGGGAACGTCTCGGTACCGACGAAGCCCGGGGGTGGGGTGTAGACCAGCTCACCGTCGACTATTTCGACGGTCCCCTCGATGCCGGAATCGTCGAATCCGGTGATCTCCAGACCGTTGCCGGCCGGGTCGAGGTCGTTGGCGAGTGCGTCGATGGTGACCGAGGTCGGGTCCTCGCCGGGGGAGTAGCCGTCGACGGAGGCGGCGTCGTCGGAGGCGGTCGGCGGGACATCGCCAACGGTGACGGTGACGGTTGCGGTCGTGATCCCCCCGTCGCCGTCGTCGACGACGTAGGTGAAGGTGTCGGTCCCGTCGAACCCGTCGAAGGGGGTGTAGACGACGGTTCCGGTCGCCGTATCGATGGTGACCGTTCCGTTGGAGGGCTGCGTCCCCAGGCCGAACGTCAACGGGTCGCCGTTGGGGTCGCTGTCGTTGGCGGCGACATCGATCGTCACCGGTGTGTTCTCATCGGTGGTGGCGGTGTCGTCTCCGGCCTCGGGGGGAGCATTGGGCACGACCACCGTGACCGTGGCGGTGTCGGTCCCCCCGTCGCCGTCGATGATGCTGTACTCGAACGTGTCGGTGCCCTTGAAGCCGGCCGTCGGGGTGTAGGTGATCGTGCCGTCACCGCCAGCGACGGCTGACCCGTTCGCGGGAGTGCCGACGGTCGAGACCGAGATGGGGTCGTCGTTCGGATCCGAGTCGTTGTCGAGCACGGGTATGTCGACGGGTGTGGCTGGATCCGTTTCGGCGTCGTCGTCGACGGCGACCGGTGGCTCGTTGGCAACGGTGACCGTGACCGTCGCCGTCGCCGTTCCACCATCGGGGTCGGTGACCGTGTAGGTGATCGTGTCAGTGCCCTTGAAGCCGGGGGGTGGTGTGTATGAGAGGGTTCCGTCCGGGTTGACGGTGACCGTTCCCTGACCGCCCTGCGTGCCGGTGACGGTCAGTGGCGAGCCGTTGGGGTCGCTGTCGTTGCCGAGGACGTCGAGGATCGAGGTACCCGTTCCTGGCACGTCAGCGGTGTCGTCGCCGGCCGTGGGGATGGCGTTCGGCACGACGATCCGCACGACGGCGGTGTCGGTCCCCGTGTCGGTGCCCGTGGTGTCGGCGATCGTGTAGGTGAACTCTGCCGTCCCGACGAAGGTCGGGTCTGGCGTGTAGTCGATGGTCCCGTCCGGGTTCAGGTCCACGGTCCCGCTCGAGGGCGTGCCCACGCCGGTCACGGTCAGATCAAGGCCGTTCGGACTGGTGTCGTTGCCCAGCAGGTCCCCGGCCGTCAGCGGAGCGGGCAGCGAGCCCGGCGCCGGATCGGGAAGGACGAACAGGTCGTCGGTCGCCAGTGGGGCGTCGGCCGACACCTCGATCACCACGGTCGCAGTCGCGGTTCCGCCACGGCCGTCTTCGATCGTGTACGTGAAGGAGTCGGTGCCGGTGAAGCCCTCGGCTGGCGTGTAGTCGAACGTCCCGTCACCATTGTCGACGATGGTTCCGCCACTGTCGGTGGTCGTGTCCACCTGCGTGACCGTCAGCGTGTCGCTGTTGCTGTCCGTGTCGTTGGCCAGGGCGTCGATCGTGACCGTGGTCGGCGGCTCGGCCGGCCCGTACGCGGCAACCGTTCCGAAGTCGTCGCGTGCGTCTGGGAGGGCGTTGGCGACGGTCACGGAGATGGTGGCCGTGTCCGTTCCGCCGTTGCCGTCTCGGACCTCGTAGGTGACCTCGTAGGTCCCGGTGAAGCCGGGAGGGGGCGTCACGACGACCGAGCCGTCGGGGTTGACCACAGCGGAACCACCCTCGGGCACGCCACCGACGATCGAGACCGTGAGCGTGTCGGAGTTGGAGTCGGTGTCGTTGTCGAGTGGGTAGACGGTGACCGGCGTGTCGGTGTCGGTGACCGCCGCGTCGTCATTTGCGACTGGTGGGGCGTTGGCCACGTCGACGGTGACGGTGGCCGTGTCCGTTCCGCCGTTGCCGTCGCTGATCGTGTACTCGAACGAGCCCTCGCCGACGAACGTGGGGTCGGGGGTGAAGACGGGCAGGCCGCTGCCAGCGTCGATCGTCACGGTGCCACCGACGGGGTTGTCGACGCCGATGACCGTCAGCGGGTCGTCGTTGGGGTCGTTGTCGTTGGCGAGCACGTCGATGGTCGTCGGCGTGTCGAAGGGCACGGCCGCGGTGTCGTCGGTCGCCTCGGGCGGCGCGTTGTTGACCGTCACGGTGACGGTCTCGCTGAGTGTCGAGCCCGACGCGTCGCGGACGGTGTAGGTGAACTCGACGTCGCCGGACACGCCGGGTGCGGGCGTGAACTGGACCTGACCGTCGATGACGATCGCCTCGCCGACCGCCGGGTCGACGTCCACGCCGACGACACCGAGCGGACCGGTGCTGCCGGGGGCGGCGTCGTTGGCCAACACGTCGATGGTGATCGGCGTCTCCGGGTCGGTCACGCCGCTGTCGGGCGCGGTCACGGGCGGCACCTGGGTGACCGTGAGGCTGACGGTGGCTGTCGCCGTCCCGCCGTTGCCGTCATCGACCTCGTAGGTGAAGGGCGGCACCACGACGACATCCGGGTCGTCATCGCCCAGCAGGCCGGGATCGTAGGTGATCGTGCCGTCACCGTTGTCCGTGACCCCATCCGGCAGGCCTCCCGGGAAGGAGACCGAGAGGTCGTCGCCGTTGACGTCGGTGTCGTTGGCGAGGAGGTCGATGGTGATCGTCTGACCCTCCTCCACGGCGCCGGCGTCGTTGCGAGCGACCGGATCGGCATTGGCCACATCCACGGTGACGGTCGCGGTCTGGGTCAGACCCTGCTCGTCGGTGACGGTGTAGGTGAAGGTGTCTTGGCCCGCGAATCCTGGATCGGGTGTGTAGACGAGCTGCCCGTCCACGATGGTCACCGAGCCGTTCGGCGGGTCGCTGACCGCGGTGATGGTGAGCGCCGCGTCATCACCGTCGGGGTCGCTGTCGTTGCTGAGCACGTCGATCGTGACGGGCGTGCCGGGACCGGTGCTGGCCGTGTCGTCGTCGGCCACCGGAGGCTGTGCGATGTCGACCGCGACCGCGGCGGAGGTGTTGTTGCCGGGGTCGGGGTCGGTGTTGTCACCCGACACCGTGGCGGTGTTGCTCGGCGAGTCACCGGGTGCGCCCGTCACCTCACCCTCGATCTCGAGGGAGATCGCCGTCCCGGAGGCCAGGGCCCCCAGGTCGCACTCGACGAGTGTGCCGACTTGGGTGCACTCGGCCGGCAGCGATGTGACGCTGATCCCCGCCGGGATGTCATCGGTCAGGACCACCGCAGGATCGGCGTTGGGACCCGCGTTGCGCACCTCGAGGACGTACGTGACGGTCTCACCGACGGCGACGGGGCCAGCCGGGTCCACCGACTTGCGGACCGACAGGTCGCTGCGCACCACAACAGGCTGGGAGTCGACGTTGCTCGAGTTCTCGAAGTCAAGATCGGCCGTGGAGGAGAACGCGACGGTCGCGTCGTTGTCGATGCTGGAGCCGTCGACGACACCCTCCAGCACCTCGACGCGGTACCGAATGGTGTTCACCTCGTCCGTCTCGAACACACCGCCGTCCGTGGCATCAGCACCCGTGCCCAGACGCGCCGTCAGCACGTTGCCTGCCACGTCTACCTGGTCGTCGCCGGCGGCGGCGGTCTTGCCGCCGGCGTTCACCCCGTCGACGTAGCTGATGGAGCCCGGGACCAGGCGCGTGAAGGCTGGCAGTTCGTCGGTCAGGACCGTGTCGACTGCGTCGTCGATGCCGTCGGCCGCCGGTGGCTGCAGGTTCGAGATCTCGATCGTGTACTCGATCACGTCCCCGGGCTCGGCGCTGCCGCCGTTGATGTCCCGCCCGGTCTTGGTGATCTGCACGTTGGGGGCGAAGAGCTCGGTGGAGAAGGTCACGACCCCGGGGAAGTACTGGTCACCGCTGGACGTCAGGTTGATCGTCGAGCTGGTCTGGTTGTTGGTCAGGATCCCCGAGGCGTCGACCCGATCGAGGTCGACGGCGAGCTGGTCGACGAAGTCCGGGTTCTTGTCGTCGAACCGTGCGCCGAGGAACGAGATGGAGGAGTTGAAGAAGTTGGTGGACGGGTTGTTGGTGTCGGAGATGACGTCTCCGTCCAGGCTCAACTGGTCGCCGGTGATGCCGCTGTCGCCCTCCCAGGAGAGGATGCCGACCTCGGACCGCACCGTGCCGAGCGGCGGTGTCTGGAAGCCCTCCAGGGCGATGTTGATCGGGTTGCCGTTCGAGACGACGTCATAGCCGTCGAAGATCGTCAGGTTGCGCGCAGGCTCAGCCTGGTCGCGGTACGCCACGATCAGCGCCCACCCGCCGTACCTGCCTCCACCCAGCCCCGCCTGGACGTTGGCGACCCCGTAGGTTCCGGAGCCCGCGGCCCGGACCTGGGCGGTCACGTCGGCGACACCCTGGTAGTCACCCGTCGCCGAGCCGTCGACGGTGTCGGCCACGATCGGCTGGTAGTCGGCGTCCCCGGGAACGGTGAGCAGGACACGGCCCTGATCGGCAGGCGTCGGCGCGGCAGGTCCGTCGGGCCCCGACGCTGCGGGCGTGTTGCCGGAGATGCGCGCCCCCCAGTACAGCCCGGCGTACAGCACCTCTCCGCCAGCCGGGATCGTGAGGTCAGCGGTGGAGGAGTTGAAGGTGTTGGGGTCGCTGTCGATGTCGACGTTGATCATCGCGAGGCTGTTGTTGGACCCGCTCTGGGTGCCGGCCCGTGCCGCATCGCAGTTGCCCTGACCTGGCGTACACGACACCACCACGTTCCCGGTCTGGGTGATGTCGCCGGGCGTGTTGATGCTGAAGGCCGGACCGAAGGAACGGTCGCCGCTCGCTGGCGGTGGGCCAGTCTGGGCCGCGGCCGGACTGGCCATCCCCGTCAAGGCCATGGCTGCGGCGAGCACACCGACGAGCACGCGCAGCGTGGTGCTGCTGAGCGTGGCGCGGTGATGGGTGGGCGCGGACGTGAGGGGCATCAGCGTTCCTGTTCAGTTCGTGGCATGCGTGCCGCCGCCCGTGTCGGCGGCCTCCCGTGGGTGTTCCGTGTCACGCGCCGTCCGGCGGTGACGGTCCGTCAGGAGTAAACCACATACCGCATGATGGAGGTAGCCGGTTCGGGAGGTCGTTGCGGCGCGATGGTCACATCCGCGCCTTTGGGGCGGCCAGTACCCTCACCGCCATGCGTGACGCTCTCCTCCTCGTCGCCGGCCTGGGACTGCTGACCTACGCCGCCGACAAGTTCGTCCTCGGCGCCGTGCGCGTCGCCACGATCCTGCGCGTCTCCATCGTGCTGGTCGGTGCCCTGGTCGTCGGCTTCGGGACCAGTGCACCGGAACTCCTGGTCAGCGCGCTGGCCTCGATCGACGGGAAGCAGGACATCGCCCTCGGCAACATCGTCGGCTCGAACGTCGCCAACGTCATGCTCGTCATCGGGTCGGCGGCCCTCTTCGGCGTGCTGCCCATCACGACCCGGATCTGGAGGCAGGAGATCCGGCTGATGCTGATCGCGATCGGCGTGCTGGCGCTGGTGTCCTACGACCTTCGGGTCTCGACCATCGATGCCATCTTCCTGCTCGTCGGTGCCGTCGCCGCCATCGGGCTGATCATCTACTGGGCATCCAAGGACCGTGAGGCCGCGCAGGAGATCCAGGTTGAGGTCGGCGAACTCAGCGAGGGAGAGCACCGCTTGGGACCCTCCATCGTCCTCACACTGGTCGGGCTCGCCGGGACGTTGGCGGGGGCCCAGATGCTGGTGGTGGGGGCCTCCGGACTGGCCGAGGCGCTGGGGCTGAGCGAAGCGGTCATCGGTCTCACGGTCGTGGCGATCGGGACCTCGTTGCCGGAACTCGTGACGGCCGTCGCCGCTGCACGACGCCAGGAGAACGACCTGATCATCGGCAACGTCGTCGGCTCCAACATCTTCAACTCCCTGCCCGTGGCCGGGGTTGCCGGGATTCTCGATACCACGCCGCTGGACAGCCAGTTCGGCTTGAGCCTGCTGCTCATGGTCGGTGGCTGCGTGCTGTTCGCGGTCTTCTCGAGGACCGACTTCTTCGTCAACCGGTGGGAGGGCGGCGTCCTGCTGGCCGGCTACGCGGGTGTGACGGCTCTGGCGCTGTAGCTCGCTCAGCACTCGGCCTGGGGTCCGCTGTCACGCAGTCGAGCGCCCGATACCATCGCGCAGCCGCGTCGACGTGGACCTGCTCGGAGTACCCGCCAGGACCCAGACCCGGCATCTCCCGAAGGCACATCGCCTTGCGTGGCCCCTGAACTGCTCGGGGGTAGAGCCAAATCACGCGTAGACCACGAAAGAGGAACCCATGGCAGTTCGCATGCGCCTGCGGCGCGAAGGAAAGAAGAAGGCCCCGTACTACCGGGTGGTCGTCGCCGACTCCCGCTCGCCTCGTGACGGGCGCTACATCGAGGACATCGGCTTCTATCAGCCGCTGAACGACCCCTCGACCATCGAGATCAACTCCGAGCGCGCGCTGTACTGGCTCGGCAACGGGGTTCAGCCCTCGGACCAGGTGAAGCAGTTGCTCCGCGTCAGCGGCATCTGGGAGGAGTTCAAGCCGGGCGATCCCGGTCGCGACCGCACCGCGAAGATCGAGCAGCGCGCCAAGGAAGCCGCCGCCCGCGACGCCAAGATCGCCGAGGCGGAGGCCGCGGCCGCCAAGGAACTGGCCGACAAGCGCGCCGCCGAGGAGGCGGAGGCACAGGCTGCCGCCGACGCCGCTGCCGCTGAAGCAGCGGCCGCCGAGGAGGCCGCGCAGGCCGAGGCCGCTGCAGACGAGACTGACAGTCCCGTCGAGGAGTCGGCCGCGGACACCAACGCCGATGACGCCGGTGCGGACGACGCCGCGGCTTCCGAGGAGGAGTAGGTCATGGAGATGACCGAAGAGGTCCTCGACTTCATCGCGAAGAACCTGGTCGACAACCCCGACGACGTCCACATCACCTCCACCGATTCCGACGGTGGCGTCCTGCTCGAGCTGCGGGTCAACCCCGAGGACATGGGCAAGGTCATCGGCAAGCGGGGTCGGACCGCCAAGGCCATCCGCACCATGATCAAGGCCGCGGGGACCCGCGAAGGCATCAACGCCTCCGTCGAGATCATCGAGTAGCGCGGTCACCAGCCCGCCGATGTCCGACGTGCCCGCCGACCGCGTCATCGTCGGAGTCATCGGCAAGCCGTTCGGGACCTCCGGCGAGGTCTACGTGTTCGCCGACGCCGACCTGGACGAGGGGTTCGACCCGGGGACCGTGCTCGACGCTGCGCAGGCACCAACGGCTCAGCTCACGGTCCGGCACTCTCGGCATCAGGGCGACCGCCTGGTCGTGGCCTTCGACGGCGTCGGGACCCGAGGGGATGCCGAGTCCCTCCGCGGTGCGCTGCTCCACCGCGGACGCGACGAGGTGACCCTCGTCGAGGATGCGCTGTGGGTGGCCGACCTCGTGGGCCGCCGCGTGGTCGATGTCACGGGCGCTCCCGTCGGCGTCGTCGATTCGGTCAAGGACGGGCACGCCCACGACCTCCTCGTGGTGTCCCTGGACCGTGGCGGGCACGCCTCCATCCCCATGGTCACCGAGTTGGTCGAGTGGTCCGTCGACCCGCTGGTCCTCCACCCGATCCCCGGTCTCATCGACGACCAGTGGCTGTAGCGGGAACCGAGCGATGAGGAGAGCAGCGCTGTGAAGATCGACGTCCTCACGATCTTCCCCGAGTTCTTCCAGGGGCCGTTCGACGCCTCCCTGCTCGGACGAGCGCACGAGACCGGGCTGGTCCAATTGGCCGTTCATGACCTCCGGGACTGGACCGGCGACCCCCGCCGCACGGTGGATGATGCGCCCTACGGAGGCGGGGCCGGGATGGTGATGACCCCGGCGCCCTTCTTCGCTGCGGTCGAGGCCCTGTACGGCGGGGTGGACCAGCGCCCGCGGACGCTGGTGATGACACCGAGGGGGCGCCAGTTCGACCAGCGCATGGCGACGACGCTTGCGACGGAGGACCACCTGCTCCTGCTGTGCGGCCGCTACGAGGGCATCGACGAACGCGTCCACCTGCACCTGGCGCACGATGAGATCTCCGTCGGCGACGTGGTCCTGGCGGGCGGTGAGGTGGCTGCCGCCATGGTGGTGGAGGCGGTCACCAGGCTGGTACCAGGTGTCATGGGAAACGCCGACAGCGGGGTGGAGGAGTCCTTCGGAACCTCCGGCCCGCAGGCCGGGCTGCTGGAGCACCCCCAGTACACCCGACCAGCATCATTCCGTGGCTGGCAGGTCCCGGGCGTTCTACGGTCGGGTGACCACGGCCGGGTCCAGGCGTGGCGCACCGCGCAGGCACGGTCCAGAACCCGGCTCGTCCGGCCGGACCTGTCCGGCCCCGAGAACCTCTCCTGACCCGAGCCCGAAGGCCAGCGCCGTGACCAACCTGCACGACTCATCCGCGTGGCCGCCGCCCGTCCCGGCGTCCCCGCAGGATGGGGGGTCGGTGCCTCGGTCGACCTTCCGCCCGCCGCGCCCTGAAGAGCGGGCACCAGCCGAGCAGCCGTCCCAGACCGAGCAGCCGGAGGCCCCCCAACCTGCCGAGAAGGGGGTGGTCGTCAGATCGTCGTCCGAGCTCGCCTCCGAGTCCCCTGCCGCGGCCGAAGCCGCGGAGGGATCTCCATCGGCGGCCACGACCGTGCTGCGGGGGCTGCGCGAGTTGGTGCAGTTGCTCGTGATCGCACTGGTCATGGCCTTCATCATCAAGTCCCTGGCGATGCAGGCCTTCTTCATCCCCTCCGGCTCGATGCTGCAGACCCTCCAGATCGGCGACCGGGTCCTGGTGGAGAAGGTGACCTACCGGTTCCGTCCACCGGAGCGGGGTGAGGTGATCGTCTTCCGCCGGCCTGGCCTCGAGACCCAGGGATTCAGCCTTCGTGAGACCGCAACGTCCTTCCTCGAGGGCATCGGTGTGGTGCAACCGGACCCCGAGCGGGACCTCATCAAGCGGATCATCGGCCTGCCCGGCGAGACCATCGAGCTGATCGATGGCGTCGTCCACATCAACGGACGGGCGCTCGAGGAGCCCTACGCAGCCTTCGAACAACGCCCCTTCGGCCCGTTGGTCGTTCCCGCGGGTGAGTACTTCGTGATGGGTGACAACCGCACCAACTCGCTCGATTCCCGGTTCGGGCTCGGCACCATCCCCGAGCAGAACATCATCGGGCGGACCTTCGCGATCATCTGGCCACTGCCGGACGCCACCCTCGCCATCGACACCGACTACCCCGGCGTCGGAGAGCAGTCCCTGGGAGCAGCCGAGTAGCGCTCAGTTGACGCTCCTCTGTCGGCCCCGTACCTTGGACCGTCGCGCCCGACCGGCGCTCGTTTCCCTATGCCTCCTGCGGAGCACGCGCCGACGCGGCAGCCCCGACGCCCCAGAGAGGTCACCTCACCAGGCCGCCTGTTCGCGCCACCCAAGCTGTTGCCAGCCCAACCCTGCTCCACCAACCCCCTGCGGAGTCCTCCACGATGAACCCCACCGATCTTGTCGACGTCGAGACCGTCCGCGACGACATCCCCGACTTCAGCCCTGGTGACACCCTCAAGGTGCACGTCCGTGTGACGGAGGGCGAACGCACCCGAATCCAGATCTTCGAGGGCGACGTGATCGCACGTCGCGGCAGCGGCCCACGCGAGTCGTTCACGATCCGCAAGGTCTCCTTCAACGGCATCGGCGTCGAGCGGATCTTCCCGCTGCACGCGCCGATCATCGACAAGATCGAGGTCGTCCGTCACGGCAAGGTGCGGCGCGCCAAGCTGTACTACCTGCGGGACCGGGTCGGCAAGAAGGCCAAGATCAAGGAGAAGCGCACCAGCTGACGACCGCGCTGCCTGCGCGTCAGCCCACCGCCGTGAACGGCCTGGAGACGACCACCGACGACTCGACGGACAGTCGAGCCGACGCCGACCCGCAGCCTGAATCGGCGGCAGCAGGCCGCAGGCCGGGCTTGGCCCTTACTCGCTTCTTCGCGGAGCTGCCCGGCCTGATCATCGTGGCGCTGGTCCTCGCCTTCCTGCTGAAGACCTTCGTCATCCAGGCGTTCTACATCCCGTCCGCGTCGATGGAGCCGACGCTCCAGGTCGGCGATCGGGTGTTGGTCACCAAGCTGGCCTACCTCTATCGCGAGCCAGAGCGCGGCGAGATCGTGGTGTTCCGTGAGGAGGAGGTGGGTCCGACGACGCAGGGCAACATCGTCGGAGACACGGTTCGGTCCTTCGCCTCCGGCCTTGGCCTGATCCAGCCCCTCGAGCGGGACTTCATCAAGCGGATCATCGGCTTGCCCGGTGACGAGGTGGAGATGCGCGGCGGGGTCGTGCTGATCAATGGCGACCCGCTGCCCGAGTCGCTCATGAGCGACGGCGGCTACCTGGCCGAGCGGGACCTCAACGACTTCGGACCCGTCACCGTGGAGGCTGACCACTACTTCGTCATGGGGGACAACCGGCCCAACTCCTCCGACAGTCGGTTCTCGCTGGGCCAGATCGATGCCGACCAGCTGCTCGGCCGGGCCTTCGTGACGATCTGGCCGATCGACGGCGCCGGGTCCCTGCCGATAGCCGAGTACGAGGAGTAGACCAATGGGATTCAACGCCACACGCCGCTACCGGGACTCCAAGTTCAAGGACATCGGCATCCTGATCAGCGCCATCCTCATCATCGGGGGACTGGTGGCCTGGGCGGCCGGCGTCTTCTAGATCGCGACGGCCCGACGGCGTCCGCGGGGTTGTCCACAGACCGGCTGAGATTCCTCTCGGGGCACGTGGACTGATGCCTACCGTCCTTCGGTATGCATCGACGCCAACAACTCGGTGCGGCTGGTGAAGCCCGCGCAGCCGCCTACCTGACCCAGCAGGGGTACCGGATCCTCCACCGCAACTGGCGGCCGGACCTGCGGGAGGTCCGCGGCGAACTCGACATCGTCGCCCGGGAGGCGGACGGGACCGTCGTCGTGGAGGTCCGGACTCGATCCACCCTGCGGGCAGGGACCGCGCTCGAATCGGTCGACCGGCGCAAGCGCCGGCGGCTGCGGCTGCTCTGCGCCGCGTACCAGTACGAGACGGGCACTCGAGGACCCCTACGCGGTGACGTCATCACGATCTACGCGCCACTCAGCGTGGCCGACGCCAGCACCGAGCTGCGGCACCTGCGGGGCGTCTGGTGAGGGTCGGCATCGCCTGGACCGTGGCCCTCGAGGGGCTGATGCCGCGCCCGGTCCGAGTTGAGGCCCGTGTCACCCACGGGCTCCCGGGCTTCACCGTGATCGGCGGTCCCTCGGGTGACACCGGCGAGCGGGTCAGGGCGGCCCTGGCCGCGGTTGGCCACGGGGTCGGCCAGGTCAAGGTCCTGGTCAACCTGGCCCCGGCCGACGTCCGCAAGCGAGGAGCCCGCTTCGATCTGCCGATCGCCGTGGCCGTGCTGCGGTCGCTCGCGGTCATCGACGAGGGTGAGGACACCCTGATCGGCGAGCTGTCCTTGGCCGGCGAGGTGCGTGGCGTCTCGGGGGTCCTGCCGAGCCTCCTGCCGGACGGCGCGCTCGGCGGACGAGCGGCTGCGACCTCGCCCCCGACCCCGCGCGGCGTCGGCAGTGACGCCGTCGTCGTACCGTGGGCCAACCGTCACGAGGCCCGGTTGGCGGGCGACCGCGTCGTGGTGGGGATCCGCACGCTGCGGGACTACGTGGACATCGCCACTGGAACGACCAGGCCCGAGCGGATCACGCTGCCGGAGGGTCTGCCCGAGCCGGCCGAGGTTCCCGACCTGGCCGATGTCGCCGGTCAACCCGAGGCACGGCGAGCACTGGAGGTGGCGGCATCAGGTGGTCACCATCTCCTCATGATCGGGCCGCCCGGCGCCGGCAAGTCGATGTTGGCCCGCCGACTGCCGGGGATCCTGCCGCCGCTGACCGCAACCGAAGCGCTGGTCGCCGCCTCCGTTCGGTCCTTGGCAGGGCGGACCCGGGGGCTGACCCGACTGGAGTCGATGGCCCCCTTCGCCGCACCCCATCACTCGGCCAGCACCGCAGCCCTCCTCGGCGGTGGCTCGGGGTTGGCACGACCGGGGGCGGTGAGCGACGCGGCGCACGGTGTGCTGTTCCTCGATGAGTTGTTCGAGTGGAGCCGACGGACGCTGGATGCGCTGCGCGAGCCCATGGAAGAGGGCGTTGTCAGGCTGGCCCGTGCCCACGGCACCGTCACCTACCCGGCATCGTTCCTGCTGGTCGCTGCCAGCAATCCGTGTCCGTGTGGACCGGCCCGCGGTGGCTGCCGCTGCCCGGGCAACGAGGTCGCGCGGTACCGCGCCCGTCTGACCGGTCCGTTGGCCGACCGCTTCGACCTCGCACCGCTGATCCAGCCCGTCCCCGCGACGGCGCTGGCCGGTGGCGCCGGTGGTGAGCCATCGAGTGCCGTCGCGGCCAGGGTTCGGGCCGCGCGGGCCTGGGCCGCCGACCGCGGTCACGGCCCGAACGCGACTGCACCGGCGGCGGTGGTCCGGCAGACCGCCGACTCCGACGCCCTCGACGTGCTCGTCCGGGCAGTCCAGCGCGGACGGCTCAGCGCCCGTGGCTTCGATCGAGCGCTGCGCGTCGCCCGGACCTGCGCGGACCTGGCCGGCCGGCCCCGCATCCACGAGGAGGATGCCCACGAAGCGGTCGGCCACCGCGCTCGGCTCGACCAGACCTGGGAGCAGGCGGCGTGACGGTGCGCTCGCTGGTCCGCCACCTCGTCGAGGCCGAGGTCACCCCGAACCAGATCGCTCGCGTGCGCCGGAAGCTCGGCCTGGACGCCGGCCCTCGTGTGGTTGCCACCACGTTGCTGGCCCAGTCCCGTCACGCGACTCACGCCGCCGGGGACGGACCGGCGACGGGCGACAGCCGAACTCTGCAGAAGGCCACACCGGCGCCGGACGACTATCACCTGCTCGTGGTCGGCGACGACATGCCCCCGCTGCTGTCCCAGACCTGGGAGGCTGGTGGTCCGCTGTGGCTGTGGTGTCGGGGTCAGCCGCCGCCTGATGGGCCTGCCGTTGCGATCGTCGGCACGCGCAGGCCGACCTCCGACGGGTTGCGACTGGCGCGCAACCTGGCGGGCGACCTGGCCCGCGCCGGTGTCCGTGTCGTCTCCGGGATGGCTCGCGGGATCGACCAGACGGCCCACCGCGGTGCGCTGGCCGCTGGTGGTCGAACCACCGCCGTCGTCGGCACCGGCCTTGACGTGGCCTATCCGGCCGGTAGCGAGCGCCTGCAGGCCGAGGTGGCAGCCAGTGGCGGGGTGCTGAGCGAGTTCCCGCCCGGCCACGGGATTCGCCAGCCCGCCCAGTTCCTGGCTCGCAACCGGATCCTCGTCGGCCTGGCGGATGCCGTTGTTGTGATCGAGGCCGGGCAGCGCAGTGGCGCGCTCAACAGCGCGAGTTGGGCGGCCACGTTCGGTCGAGAGGTCCTCGTCGTGCCGGCCAGTCCGTCGAACCGTGCCGCGGCAGGATCGCTGGCGCTGCTGGTCGACGGAGCCGCGCCGGTCAGGAACGCCCGCGACGTGCTGGACGTGATCGGGGTCACCCAGCCATCGCCGGGAACAGATCAGAGCCAGCCACGCCAGGGCAGGGCCCCCCAGGCGTCGGCCCCCTGCCTCGCGGATCCGGCGGTCGCCGAGGTGGTCGCGCTGCTGGGGCCCACGGAGGTGAGCCCCTCCGAGCTGGCCGGTGCCTGCGATCTGCCGGTCAGGCAGGTCCTCGTGGCGGTCTCCAAGCTCGAGGACGCCGGGCTCGCCCGACAGGGCCCCGGCGGCGTCGCGGCTACCTGGCAGGGGGATGCCGCGACCGTACGGTGAGGACATCCCGCGCCCCATCGACCAGATCGGCGAGCTGTGCCAACCACCAGTGACGACCCCCGCTGGGCGTCGGCGATGCGGTCCTTCGAGCGACACCTGGACCTGGAGCGGGGCCTGTCCAGCAACACCGTCCAGGCCTACCTGCGTGATGTGGGAGACCTGGCGAGTTGGTGTGCGGAGTTCGCCATCGGGCCGGACGAGGTGACGGTGCAGGTGCTGCGCCGGTTCATGGGCCAACGACGGCGGGAGGGGTTGGCGCGGTCCACGATCAGCCGCAAGCGGGCAGCACTGCGGACGTTCTTCGCCTGGGCCGCCAAGCGAGGCCTCGTCGAGGCCGATCCTGCTGTCCTGCTGGACGCTCCGAAGACCGACCGGTTGCTGCCGAAGGTGATGCGGATCGACCAGGTCGCTGCACTGCTCGGCGATCCCGTCTCGGGCATCCCCGACGCCATCGATCGGCGCGACGCGGCGATCCTGGAGCTGCTGTACGCGAGTGGTGCGCGGGTCAGTGAGGTCACCTCCCTGGATCTGGGCTCGATCGACCTCCGTGCGGCACGAGCCCGACTCCACGGCAAGGGAGACAAGGAGCGCCTGGTCCCCCTTGGCGAACCCGCCCTCGTGGCGCTCCGACACTGGCTCGGATCCGGCCGCGACGTGCTGCTCGGGGCCGGCAACACCCCGGCCCTGTTCCTGGGCCGGTCGGGCGACCGCGTCGATCGGGGCGCGATCTACCGCATGGTCCGATCCCGGGGGATGCGGGCCGGCGTCGGGCACGTCACGCCGCACATGCTGCGACACTCCTTCGCCACGCACCTCCTCGAAGGTGGCGCCGACCTCCGCAGCGTCCAGGAGCTCCTCGGGCATGCCAGCCTCGCGACGACGCAGACCTACACCCACGTGTCCCGCGAACACCTGCGGTCGGTCTACGCCGGCGCCCACCCACGAGCGTGACCCGCCTCAGTTGTGCCGCTGTTGCGCGGATCGTGGCGACGGCGCCCTACACTCACAGGTGTGTCCACACCATCAACCACCTCTCGTTCGCCCGGCCCGGGGATGGCACCTGAGGTCGTTGCTCTCTGGGAGCGCTTCAAGGACGACGGTGACCAGGACGCCCGCGAGCGGCTGATCCTCAACTACTCCCCGCTGGTGAAGTACGTCGCCGGCCGGGTGAGCGTCGGCCTCCCGAACACGGTGGAACACGCCGACCTGGTGTCCTACGGGATGTTCGGCTTGATCGATGCCCTCGACAAGTTCGAGTTGGACCGCGGATTCAAGTTCGAGACCTACGCCATAACCCGCATCCGCGGCGCGATCATCGACGAGCTCCGCTCGGTCGACTGGGTCCCCCGCAGCGTTCGGGCCAAGGCCAAGCGGGTCCAGCGGGCCCTCGCCAAGCTCGAGGAGCAGCTGGATCGGACCCCCACCGAAGAGGAGCTGGCCGCCGAGATGGAGATCTCGGTCGACGAGCTCCGCCAGATCCTGACGCAGGTGTCGCTCACCTCGCTCGCCGCGCTCGACGAGCCGACGGCCTCCGATGACGGCGGTGGCCGCCAGACGCTGGTCGACACCCTGGCCGACCGCTCCCTGACCGATCCGCAGCAGTCACTGGAGGACCAGGAGTTGCGGGCCATCCTGGCCGATGCGATCAACCGGATGTCAGAGCGCGAGAAGACGGTCATCGTGCTGTACTACTTCGAGGGGATGACGCTGGGCCAGATCGGCGAGGTGCTCGGGGTGACCGAGTCGCGGATCTGTCAGATCCACACCAAGGCCGTGCTGGGGCTGCGCACCCGGATGACCGCCAAGCTGTAGCGCGTCAGAGCAGTTCTCCACAGGCCACGGGAATTCCCTCTCGGGACGCCACCGGTCTCACGTACCGTGCGCCTCGTGTCAGAACTGGCCACACGATGGCAGCGCGGCGCGTCCGCCGCGGTGCTGGTACTCACCCTCCTGCTCGCTGGCGGGCCAGCGGGTGCGGTCCACGCAGCGGAGGCCGGTGGCGTCCAACGGCCCGTGCCCGGTGCGGTGACCCGGCCCTTCGACCCGCCGCCTCATCCCTACGGCCCCGGCCATCGGGGTGTCGACCTTCACGCAGTCGGTGGTGAGCGGGTGACCGCGCCGCTGGATGGCACGGTGCGCTTTGCTGGTCAGGTGGCGGGTGTCGGTTGGGTCTCGCTGGAGCATGGTCCGGCACTGCGGACGACGTACGGGCCCGTGACGGCGCTGGTGAGACGTGACCAGGTCATCCGGGCAGGGCAGGTCATCGGTGTGCTCGAACCGGACGCCACCCACCTCGACTGGGGTGTTCTCCGCGACGGGGAGTACATCGATCCGCTGCTGCTCCTGATGCGTTGGCGGCTCCACCTGATCGCACCTCGACGCTGAGGTCGGAGGCTGAGCACGGTGGGCACGGTCCCCGTGACGTGGAGTGTTGCGTCTTATCCTCCCCGGAGAAAGATGGGGTTCGATCGGGGGCGCTGGGGACCGTCGACGTCTGGCTGCACAAGAGGTGGTGGCACGGCTACCCTTGGTCGCTGCACGGGTCTGCCGGATGGTGTGCCCGATGCGACACCCGCCCGGAGCGATCCGGAGCACATCACACAGCGCATGGCCGAACCTGCGGTCCGCCCCACCGGCGGAGGTTCACCTCGGCTAGTCGGATCTCTCGGCTGCCCCTGGCACGTGCGCGAGGCCCAACCGCGAACACAACAGGAGAAACATCATGAGCGTCGTCACCGTGCGACAGCTGCTAGAAGCCGGTGTCCACTTCGGGCATCAGACCCGCCGCTGGAACCCCAAGATGGAGCGGTACATCTGGGGGGAGCGCAATGGGATCTACATCCTCGACCTCCAGCAGACGGTCGGCCTGCTCGAGCGTGCCTACCAGTTCCTCGAGGACACCGTCGCCGGTGGCGGCACCGTGCTCTTCGTCGGAACGAAGAAGCAGGCGCAGGAGGCGGTTGAGCAGCAGGCACTCCGCGTCGGGATGCCCTACGTCAACTTCCGCTGGTTGGGCGGCATGCTCACCAACTTCGAGACCATCAAGACCCGCCTCACGCGACTCCGTGAGTTGGAGGACATGGTCAACGACGGCACCATCGAGTTGCTGACGAAGAAGGAAGGGCTGTTGCTGACCCGCGAGTTGGACAAGCTGCAGCGCAACCTCGGCGGCATCCGGTCCATGACCAAGCTGCCATCCGCCATCTGGGTGGTCGATACCGTCAAGGAGCACATCGCGGTCTCCGAGGCCAACCGCCTCGGCATCCCTGTGGTCGCCGTCGTCGACACCAACTGCGACCCCGACATGATCGACTACGTGATCCCGGGGAACGACGACGCCATCCGTTCGGGTGCACTGCTGACCCACCTGATGGCCGACGCCTGCGCCGCCGGGTACGCCCGCCGCGCGTCGCGCAGCAGCGACGACGTGGTGGCCGAGCAGGCCGCAGCCGTGTCGGCGACACCGGCACCGGAGCAGGCCGAGGCCGCCCCGGCGGCGGAGCCCCTGGCCGAGTGGGAGATCGCCCTGCAGCAGGAGGAAGCCGCCTCAGCTGCCGCTGCGGCCGGCGCACCCCCCGAGGCGGCTGCGGCTGAGGCTGCTCCTGCCGACGCCCCGTCTGCTGACGCCGCGTCTGCTGACGCCGCGTCTGCTGACGCCGCTCCTGCGGCAGAGGAGCCGGTTCCGGCCGCTGACGCCGCCCCCGCTGACGCCGCACCCGCGGCCGAGGCGCCCGATCAGGACGACGCCGAGCCCGAGGCACCCGCCGAGTAGACCACTGGGTAAGACGACCAAGGAAACCAACACATCATGAGTGACACCAAGATCAGCGCCGCGGACGTCAAGGCCCTCCGGGAAGCCACCGGGGCCGGGATGATGGCGTGCAAGAAGGCTCTCGTCGAGGCTGACGGCGACATGGAGGCCGCAGCCGACATCGTCCGCAAGACGACCGGACTGAAGATGGAGCAGCGAGCGGGTGACCGCACCGCCGCCGAGGGACTGGTCCACGCCTACCTGCACACCCCGACCCCCGGCGTGCCCGCCAAGGTCGGTGTGATGCTCCAGCTCAACTGCGAGACCGACTTCGTCGCCAAGGAGGAGTCCTTCCAGCAGCTCGCGCAGGACATCGCGCTGCACATCGCCGCCTCCAAGCCGGTCGCCGTGTCCGAGGACCAGGTCGACCCTGCCCTCATCGAGAAGGAACGGGCCTTCGCGAAGAGCCAGGCCGAGGAGGAGGGCAAGCCGGAGAACATCGTCTCCAAGATCGTGGAGGGTCGGGTCGCCGCGATGCTGAAGGATCAGGTCCTGCTGAATCAGCCATTCGTCAAGAACCCCGACCAGACCATCGCCCAGCTCATCACCGACGCCAGCGCCCGGACCGGTGAGAAGATCGAGGTCGGCCGGTTCGTCCGCTTCCAGATCGGCTAGGGCCGGTGGCACCTTACAGCCGAGTCCTCCTCAAGCTGTCGGGGGAGACCTTCGCCGACGAGAGCACGGCCATCTCGCCGACCATCGTCGGATCGGTGGCTGACCAGTTGGTGGAGGTCTCTGCGCTCGGCACCGAGATCGGCGTGGTGGTCGGTGGAGGCAACATCCTGCGCGGCGCGTCGCTGTCCGCCACCGGCATGGACCGCTCGAGTGCCGACCACATGGGCATGCTGGCCACCGTCATCAACGCACTGGCCCTCCAGGATGCCTGCGAGAAGCGTGGCGTGAACACGCGTGTCCAGTCGGCGGTCGCCATGCAGGAGCTGGCCGAGCCCTACATCCGCAGGCGGGCTGTCCGCCACCTCGAGAAGAAGCGGATCGTCATCTTCGCCGCGGGGCTGGGAGCGCCGTACTTCTCCACCGACACCGCGGCGGCGCAGCGCGCCCTCGAGATCGACGCCGAGGCGATCCTGAAGGGCACCAAGGTCGACGGGGTGTATGACGCCGACCCGGCCGTCGACCCGAGCGCCACGAAGTACGACCGGCTGAGCTACCTGCAGGTGCTCGCCGACGAGCTGAAGGTGATGGACGCCACGGCGATCTCGCTGTGCATGGACAACCAGTTGCCCATCATCGTGTTCAACATGATGACCGAGGGGAACATCCGCCGGGCCGTGGAGCGGGAGCCCATCGGGACGCTGGTGGAGCGGGCTGAGGACGACGACGGCCAATCTCGGGCAGGATAGTCCCATGATCGATGACATCCTGGACGAGGCCGAGCTCAAGATGGACGACGCCGTGGAGCACACCAAGGACGGGTTCTCCAAGATCCGGACCGGTCGGGCCAACCCGCAGCTGCTGACCGGTCTCCGCGTCGACTACTACGGTGCATCGACGCCGCTCCAGCAACTGGCCGGGATCACCGCACCAGAGGCCCGCATGCTGCTCATCGCCCCCTATGACGCCAGCTCGCTCCGCGACATCGAGAAGGCGATCATGATGAGCGACCTGGGATTGAACCCGAGCAACGACGGCTCCGTCATCCGGGTGATCCTCCCGGAGCTGACCGAAGAGCGGCGAAAGCAGTACGTCAAGCTGGCCCGCGAACGCGCCGAGGACGGCCGGATCGCGGTTCGCAACGCCCGGCGTTCGGCCAAGAGCGATCTGGAGTCCCTCGAGAGCGAGGGTGAGATCAGCGAGGATGAACTGCGTCGGGCAGAGGACGATCTGCAGAAGCGCACGGATGCGGCGACGTCCCAGATCGACACGGTGCTGAAGGCCAAGGAGGCCGAGCTGCTGGAGGTGTGACCGGTCCTCGAGTCACACGACGTCATGGCAGCCCCAGAGCAACCGGAGTCATCGGCTGACGGCCAGCCGGTCGAGCCCATCCACCGTGGCGGGCGCAACCTTCCGGTCGCCATCGGCGTCGGTGTGGGCCTGGCGACCATGTTCGTCGGATCGCTGCTGATCCACCCGCTTCTGTTCCTCACCTTCGTGTTGGTCAACATCGGCATCGCGCTGTCCGAGCTGCACGCCGCATTCGCCCGCACCAAGGCCCCACCCCCGACACTCGTGGCCCTGATCGCCCTGCCGGTGATGCTCTACGGTGCCTACCTCGGCGGTAGCGACTTCGTCGTCGTCGGGCTGTTCATGGGTCTGCTCACCGGCTTCCTCGCAGTCATGGTCACCGGCAAGCGCGGTCACGCGGTCTCACGGATCGCTGCCCTCTCGCTGATGCTGCTGTGGGTCAACCTGGGGGCCAGCTCACTCGGGCTGCTCCTGCAGCGCGATGACGGACACTGGTACGTGATGGCAGCGACGGCCTTGACCGTCACACACGACATCGGCGCCTATGCCTTCGGCCGCAACTTCGGTCGCCACCGGATGGCGCCGCAGATCTCCCCGAAGAAGAGCTGGGAGGGTTTCGGCGGTGCGGTGGTCACCACCGTGCTGCTGGCCGTGCTGGTGACTGCGCGGCTCGTGCCCGACCTGAGCATCGGGGTGGCGCTGGCAGTGGCTGGCGCGGTCGTGATCGCTTCGACCACCGGTGACCTGGCCGAGTCCGTCCTCAAGCGTGATCTGGGCGTGAAGGACCTCGGCACCATCTTCCCGGGCCACGGCGGGGTCATGGACCGCATCGACGCCCTCCTCATCTCGCTCCCGGCCACGCACGTCACGCTCCTGACGTTCGGCATCTAGCGAGTTCGCCGATGGCAACCCACACTGAGTCCGTGCAACCCGACCCCTACACCCCGGACGGCCTGGCGCAGTTGCTGGCCGACGAACCGGCCTACCGCCGTGACCAGGTGGCGGAGTGGCTGGCCAAGGGCATCGACGATCCAGCCGAGATGACCAACCTGTCCAAGGATCTGCGGGCGCGGCTGGCCGAGCAGATGCCAGCGCGACCCCGCGTGCTCAAGGTCAGCGAGTCGGACGGCGGACTCACCAGGAAGGTGCTGCTCGAGTGCGGGACCGCTGGCGCTGCCGAGGCGGTCGAGAGCGTCCTGATGCTGTACCCGGCCACGGGTGACCGCTCCGCCCGAGCTGGATCAACGGCGCGCGCTGGGCGAGCGACGGTCTGCATCTCCACCCAGGCCGGCTGTGCCATGGGTTGTCCCTTCTGCGCCACCGGCCAGGCAGGGTTCAGACGGCAGCTGACCGTCGGTGAGACCGTGCGACAGGTCACCGTGATGCAACGGCTCCTCGCTGGCTCCGATGGTGCCGGTGAGCTGGGATCAGCTGGGCTCCCCGACGGTGTGCCCGACTACGTCACCAACGTGGTGTTCATGGGGATGGGTGAGCCGCTCGCGAACCTCGATGTGACGCTGGAGGCCGTCCGGTGGCTCCACGGCCCATTCGGGCTGTCCGCACGGTCCATCACCGTGTCGACCATCGGGCTGGTGCCCGGCATCGTCAAGCTCGCCGAGCTCGACCTCCCGATCACGCTGGCGATCAGCCTGCACGCTCCCGACGACGACCTTCGCGACGATCTCGTCCCGGCCAACCGGCAACACCCGCTTGCCGAGGTCTTCGGCGCCGCACGCCACTACCTGCAGTCCACGGGCCGACGGGTCAGCTTCGAGTACGTGATGATCGACGGCGTCAACACCACGCTCGAGCAGGCAGCCTCGCTCCGACAGTTGCTGGCCACCCACATGCCGAGCGGCTCGGCCCACGTCAACCTGATACCGATGAACCCGACCCCTGCCGTCCCGTGGACCGCTCCCTCGATCAGCGACCAGCGGGCCTTCGCCCGGGTCCTCGACGACGGTGGCATCTCGACCACCATCCGCGCCAATCGCGGCAACGACATCGACGCCGCCTGTGGGCAGTTGTACGCCAACTACCAGATGGCCAGCGGCCGCATGCTGCCTGCGGCCGTGGGCGCCGCCGACCGAATCGCACAGCGATGAGCCGCCGCACCGTCGCCATCGTCGGGTCCACCGGCTCCATCGGAACGCAGACCCTCGACGTCATCAGCCACCACCCCGACCGGTTCGAGGTCGTCGCGCTCGCCTGTGGTCGCCGGGACGACATCATCCAACAGGCCAAGAACACCGGTGCCCGACTCATCGGCGTCGCTGATGACGACCTGGCCGGTCGTGTGCGCGAGGCGCTCCCCGACGTCGAGGTCTGCGTCGGGGCCGGTGCCGCCGCAGACATCGCCGGCTCGGGGGCCGACGTCGTCATCAACGGCATCGACGGTGGCCGCGGCCTCGAGCCGACGTTGGCGGCGCTGCACGCCGGCAGCCAGCTGGCCCTGGCGAACAAGGAGTCGCTGATCGTGGGCGGCGACCTGGTCCGCGAGGCCCGGCAACGCGCTGATCAGATCGTGCCCGTCGACTCCGAACACTCCGCGATCGCGCAGTGCCTGCGGGGTGAGCAGGCCCGGGATGTCGGGCGGCTCGTCCTCACGGCATCCGGCGGACCGTTCCGCGGCCGCGATCGGGCCGACCTGGCGACCGTGACGGTCGCCGACGCCCTCAACCACCCGACCTGGGACATGGGCCCGGCCATCACCATCAACTCCGCGACCCTCGCCAACAAGGGCCTCGAGGTCATCGAGGCGCACCTGCTCTTCGACATCGACTTCGACGACATCGACGTGGTCGTCCACCCACAGTCGATCGTGCACTCGATGGTTGAGTTCACCGATGGGGCGACCATCGCCAAGCTGAGCCCGCCTGACATGCGGCTACCCATCCAGTTGGCGCTGACCTGGCCCGAACGTCTTGACTTCGCACCGACGCGGATGGACTGGGGCTCCGCGGTCCAGATGACCTTCGAGCCACTGGACCACGACACCTTCCCCATGGTCCAGCTGGCCCGCCAGGCCGGTCGGGCCGGTGGCACCGCACCCGCTGTCTTCAACGCCGCGAACGAAGCGGCGGTTGCCGCCTTCCTCGACGGGCGGCTGTCCTTCCTCGGCATCGCGGACGTCGTCGGGGACACCCTCGAGGTCCACCAGGCCGAGCCGATCGAGAGCCTGGAGCACGTCCGTCAAGTCATCGACGAAGCACGGACCACCGCCCGAGCACACATCACCCGCCGCGCCTAGACCGGGCTGCCAGCCGGTGTGTCGCCCATGAGCGGCCTGTCGCGCGAACCTGACACACCCTGGCGGGCCCGACACGTTCGGCTCGTCGGGTCGTCAAAGCAAGCCCAGGTTGCGGGCCTTGGTGGCCGCCTGGGCTCGGGACGACACAGCGAGCTTGGTGCACGCCTCCGAGAGGTAGTTGCGCACGGTTCCCTCGGCCAGGTGCAAGTCCGCGGCGATCTCACGACCGGACAGGCCCCTCTCGACCGCCCGGAGGACGTCGCGCTCGCGGTCGGTCAGCTCCACCGTCGCCTCCCACGCCTGGACGGCCAGCTCTGGGTCGATCACACGGCCTCCGTCGCGGACGGTGCGCAGGGCCTGCACCAGGTCCTCGATCGGTGCCGCCTTCAGCACATAGCCCGCGACGCCGGCGGCCAACGCTCGCCGCAGATAGCCGGGCCGCTGGAAGGTCGTGACGATGACCACGCGGCAGTCGAGCTCCTGCTGCTGGATCCGCTCGGCAAGGTCCAGACCCGTTGCACCCGGCATCTCGATGTCGGTCAGCACGATGTCCGGTTCATGGTGTGCGATCGCAGCCATGGCAGCGTGGCCGTCAGCCACCGTGGCCACGACGTCGATTCCCGGCTGGAGCCCCAGGAGCTGGGCGAAGGCGTCCCGGATCATGGCCTGGTCCTCGGCCAGGACGACGCGGACCGGGGAGTTGTCGGGTCCCACCGGCGTCGCCGTCACGCGGGGACAGCCACGATCAGCGTGGTGCCAGCTCGCTGACGTCGCTCGACGCTGCCACCGACGGCGGCTATGCGCTCCCGTAGTCCTCGCAGCCCGTTGCCGTCGGGCTCGGTCGAGCCGACGCCGTCGTCGGCCACCTCCAGCCGATAGGTGGCGCCGGCTTCGTCCAGGGTGATTCGGCAACGCTGAGCATCGGCGTGACGGATCACGTTGGTGACCGCCTCACGCAAGGCGAGTGCCAGGGTGCGCTCCAGCATCGGATCCGGGCGGACGTCGGGGGGGACGGTGACCTCGGCCACGACACCCGCTGCCGCGAGGCTGTCCTCGGCCCGGGACACCTCCTCAGCCAAGGACAGCTCACTCAGACCCGAGACGGCCTGCCGCACCTGGACCAGAGCGGTGCGTGCGTCCTCCTCCACCGCAGCCGCCGCACGGGCAGCAGCCTGGGGGTCGCTGGCGACCGTGCTCCGCACCAGCTGGGCCTGCACCACCAGTCCCGTCAGGCTCTGACCCAGCATGTCGTGCAGGTCTCGCGCGATCCGCTCACGCTCGGACGCGGTCGCCAGGTGCTCCGCCCGGATCGCTGCGATGCGCTGCTCCTCGGCCTGCCGTTGCCGCTCCGCCTCGCCCTGGACCGACACGCCGATGGTCCAGATCAGGATCAGAGGTGGCAGGATGCCGTACAGGCGAAACGGGAACGGCACGGCCGAGACCACTGCGAGAGTCAGCAGCAGTCCCGTCAGCACCAACCACCAGCGGAACGCGCGCCCGCGATCGGATTCAGATCCCGCGGCTGCCGCCACGTAGACCAGACAGACCGCGGCACCGACGTTGACGACGGTCGCGGCTGTACCCAGCAGCGTCAGAGCGACCATGGCCCCGTGGCGACGACTCGAGTCCGGCTGGTACAGGACCAGCCACAGGGGCACGAAGGCGGCGATGACCCCGATGACGAGCAACCACTGCACCAGGCCCGCGTCCGGGTCGAACGCCGGCTGCCAGACCAGGTTGGAGAGGAAGAACAGGTACAGCCACTCCGTCCCCGGCCTCGCCAGGTACTGGCGAAGGCGGGTCCGAGCGGATGCCGTGGCGATGTTCAGGTCCGAGCTCATATCCGTGCCCGACGGTATGACACCGCTGCGACGAGGGCGGCGACGGTCGCGAAGCCGAGCAGCGCGACGGCGTTGCCCAGCCGGAGCGGGCCGGCGTCGATGACGCCCAGTGCCAGCTGGGAGAGGTGGTAGGTCGGCCACACCGGAGCGATCTGCGCGACCCACTCGGGCATCATCTCGAGTGGGAACCACAAGCCCGAGGCGATGGCCATCGGCATGATGATGGCGTTGAGTATCGCGGTCGTTGCGTTGCCCGACGCCTGTGCACCGACGGCCATCCCGATGAGCGCGAAGGGGATGACGCTGACCACCATGAGCGCAACGAGTGCCAGCCACTCCAGGATCCCGATCTCCAGCACGCCCATGACCCCTGCGGTGAGCGTCATCGCACCGAGGATGCCGACGCAGTAGGGAAAGGCGGCCACGACCTTGGCGCCCAGGATCAGGGGGAGGGGAACGGGGGACACTCGTTGGACGCGCAACCAGCCGGCCTCCCGGGACTCGGCCAGGCTGATGCCGGGCGAGAGCATGCCGGCGCCGAGCACGCCGTAGGTCCCGAAGGTCGCCAGCATCAGCGTGCCGGTCGGCACCGCCTGGTCGGCGGCCTGCTCGGTGCCGAAGAGTCCGACGAACAGGGCGAAGAAGGCCACGGGCATGACGATCGAGAAGAGGATTGCGGCGGGTTCGCGGATGATGCCGAGCATCTCGTCGCGGATCTCGACGCGGGCGATGGGGGCGAGGGCGGTCATCGGATGTGCTCCAGTTCCATGGGGGATGTGATGGTGGTGGAAGTGGTGGGTGGCGTGGTCGGCATGCCGGTGGAGATGGCGGCGACGGCCTCGTCGAGGCTCGCGGTCTCGACCCGCAGATCGGTGATCTGCGAATCCTGCTCGAACAGCTGTCGGAGAAGGTCCTCGGGATGGCTGGTGACGATGGTCAGGAGGTCGCCGTCGGCCCTGCAGGACACGACTCCGTGGAGCCGGCGGACCCGGTCGATGGACAGCGTCGTGGAGAGCGTGACCGTGCGGTTGGGCAGCCGGCCCGTGAGCCGTCGCGGTGTCTCGTCGGCCACGATCCGGCCGTCGGCGATGACAACGACCCGGTCGGCCATGGCCCCGGCCTCGTCCATGAGGTGGGTGGTCATCAAGATCGCCATGCCCTGGTCTCGTCGGACCTGCAGGTCGTTCCAGAACTGGCGGCGCGTGCTCGAGTCCAGACCAACCGTGGGCTCGTCCAGGACCAACAGGACGGGCTGGGTCACCAGCGCCCGAGCCAGCCAGACACGCTGCTGCTGTCCACCCGACAGCTCCTTGGTGCGGCGGGACGCCAGGTCGCGGATGTCGAGCTCGTCCAGGACTGCGGCCGCGCGTGGCGCCGGAACGCCATGTCGGACCGCCTCACCACCGACGATCTCGCTGACGGTCAGGTGTCGTGGAAAGCCTGCGGTCTGCTGCACGACACCGAGCGCCCGGCGTGTCGCCTGGTCGCGCGGGTCGCCACCTCCTACACGGACCGAGCCGTGGTCGGGCGCGCGGAGGCCAGTGATGCAGTCGACCAGCGTGGTCTTGCCGGCGCCATTGGGGCCCAGCAGCGCCACGATCTCACCCGGGCCGACCTGGAGGTCCGCGCCGGCGAGTGCCGGCCTGGCCGCGCTCGGGTGGGTGCCGGGGTAGGTGAAGGTCACGCCGTGGGCGATGCAGGGCAGGGCTTGCGCGGGTCGTTGGGTGCTGCTGGTGGTGCTTGCTCTGGTGGTCATGTGGATCACCGTGACCCTCAGCCGACCACTCCGGTAGTGCCGCTTGTCAGGACCTGCGCGTGACAGATGTCATCTGGGGTGTCATCTGGTTCAGTCGTGATCTGCACAGCCCCCCGGGGCGCGGCACCCTTGAGCCAACATGTTCGTCGCACTCTTCGTCATCGTGATCGTGGGTGCGATCGTGCTGCACGAGTTGGGTCACTTCGCCACGGCCAAGGCCTTCGGCATGAAGGCCAGCCAGTTCTTCGTCGGCTTCGGACCCACGATCTGGTCGACGCAGCGCGGGGAGACCGAGTACGGGGTCAAGTGGATCCCAGCCGGCGGGTTCGTGAAGATCATCGGCATGACCCCGTGGGAGGACACGGACCCGGCGGACGACGGCAGGCTCTTCTACCAGTACGCACCCTGGAAGCGGTTCATCGTGCTGGTCTCCGGCTCGGTCATCCACGTGATCCTCGCGATCCTGTTCCTCCTCGGCGGTCTGGCCTTCGTCGGCGTGGACGTGCTGACCAACGGCGTCAGCCAGGTGTCGGAGGCCAGCCCGGCGGAGGCAGCCGGTCTGGAGGCGGGGGAGGAGATCGTTGCCGTCGATGGTGAGGCCACACCGACGTTCGACGCCATCAGTGCCGCAGTGGCCGACCGCTTCGGCGACACGCTGACGCTGACGATCGCCGGTGGCGGCAGCGAGCGGACGGTGGAGGTCACCCTCGACGTTCCCCACCCCAACCCGGATCGTGCGGGCTTCGGCTTTCTCGGCGTGTCCCCCGAGGTCGAGCAGCGCGCCTTCGGTGTGGCCGACGCAACCCGCATCGTCTTCGCCCCCTCGGCCTCCGAGGCGTTGGTCGGTACAGGCCAGAACTACTCGTTTGCGTTCTTGACGACCACCACGGTCGAGGGGCTGACACAGGTGTTCAGCCTGGAGGGGCTGGGCCGCTTCTTCGGTTCTCTGGATGAGGATGCGCCACGCGAGGAGGAGTCGGTGACCTCCTTGGTCGGAGCTGGCCAGATCGTCAGCGAGTTCGGCAACCGCGGCGAGATCTTCGCGGTGCTGGTCGTGCTGGCCCAGCTGAACCTCGTGCTCGGGATACTCAACATGCTCCCGCTGCCGCCGTTGGATGGTGGCCACGTCGCGGTCATGTTCATCGAGGAGGCCGTGAACGGTGCCCGTCGACTGCGCGGGGCCGCGAAGGCCCGACCCAAGTTCCACCTCAACCCCAGCATCGTCACACCGGTGGCGCTTGCGGTCATCGCGTTCTTCCTGGTCCTAACCAGTGCAGCGCTGTACCTCGACATCACCTCCCCGGCCTCGGAACTGGTCCAGTAGCACGTCCAGGTAGGCGGCGGTGTCTGTTGACCACGCGAAGCGATGACCCAGCCGCTCGCAGCGGGAGATCTGCGTGATCAGCGCCGCAGCCTGATCCGTACCGGGCACCGGCACCGGGGTCGCCTCGCTGGCGGCCACCGCCAGTGCGCTCGGGATGAACCCGAGCGCGTTCACCTCGCAGATCATCTCACCCAGCCGGACCTCGCCGGTCTCGGTTCGGTCGTAGGCCCGAAGTCGGTTGAGTGACAGGGGCGGGGTCGTGCTGCCGTCGACGGAGTGGATGGTCAGGACCGGCTGGCGCAGGTCACCATCCTCGCTGACCGGCGGAATGGGATCCTCGAGCGACCACGCGCGACCCGCGAGCGAGATCATCAGGCGGTCCGCGCCCAGGCCGGCCGCCACGGCGAGCACCTCCAGCACCGGACGATGGTGGCCGCCGGTCGTGAAGGGGCGGAGGGTGGTCAGGAACACCGCCTGCTCGCCTTGGAAGGCGACACACGACGGCTTGACCTCGCCACCCTGCTCGAGATCGTGGACGGCGAGGCTGGTGAGCAGGTCGGACTGGGTGTCCCACCGCGGTATCGGGTCGTGGATGTCAGAGAACGGTCCTGGTGCGGTCATGGGGTCACGGTGGCGCATCGGGCAGCCAAGAACGTGCGCTCAGCGCACAGCCTGTGGACAGGCTGCGGTACACCAACGGCCGACCCGTGCACGTCTTGCTCGCAGCGGTGCTGGGTAGCCTTTTGCCTGATGTCGCAGACTCCGACCAAATCCGGCAAGAAGTCACTCCCGATCCTCCCGACGACGCCCGAGACGGCTCCGCACCAGGAGCCCCCGGTCCGGCGTGAGACCCGACAGATCGATGTCGGAGGCGTGAAGGTCGGTGGTGGCGCCCCGATCAGCGTGCAGACGATGACCACGACGCCGACCCACGACGTCAACGCCACCCTGCAGCAGATCGCGGCCATGAACGCGGCTGGCGTCGACATCGTCCGCGTCGCCGTTCCGCGGCAGGAGGACGCCGACGCCCTCTCCACGATCGCCAAGCAGTCGACGGTGCCCGTGGTCAGCGACATCCACTTCCAGTGGAAGTACGCCATGCAGGCCATCGAGGCAGGCGTGGCCAAGGTCCGCATCAACCCGGGCAACATCCACAAGGCCGGCGACACCTCGAAGGTGAAGGTCATCGGCGACGCGGCCAAGGCGGCCGGCATCCCCATCCGCATCGGTGTCAACGGCGGGTCGCTGGAGAAGCGCCTCGTCGTGAAGCACGGCGGTGTCACGCCGGAGGCCCTGGTCGAGTCGGCACTCGACGAGGTGAAGATCCTCGAGGACGTCGACTTCACCGACATCGCCATCTCCGTCAAGCACTCCGACCCCTGGACCATGATCCAGACCTATCGGCTGCTCAGCGAGAGGACCGACTACCCGCTCCACCTCGGTGTGACCGAGGCCGGCCCGATGGGCACGGGCACGATCAAGTCGGCGGTGGGCATCGGTGCGCTGCTGAGCGAGGGGATCGGCGACACCATCAGGGTCTCCCTGTCCGCCGACCCCGTCGAGGAGGTCAAAGCCGGCATCACCATGCTCGAGGCTCTCCATCTGCGGGAACGCGGCCTCGATGTCGTGTCCTGCCCCTCGTGCGGCCGTGCCGAGGTCGACGTCTACACCCTGGCGGAGAGCGTCCAGAAGGGGCTCGAAGGCATCGACGTCCCGCTTCGCGTCGCCGTCATGGGCTGTGTGGTCAACGGCCCCGGCGAGGCGCGTGAAGCCGACCTGGGGGTGGCGGCCGGCAAGGGCAAGGGCCAGATCCTGAAGAAGGGCGAGGTCCTGTTCACGGTCGGGGAGGACGAGATCGTGGAGACCCTGGTTCACTTCGCCAACGAGATGGCCGAGGAGATCCGGGCCGAGCGTGGCGAGGGCGAGCCAGCCGTTGTCTCCTGATCTCCAGGCCGAACTCGCCACGGCGACCCGGATCGGGCGGGACGCAGCAGAGCTCGCGCTGTCCTGGTTCCACCGCGGCGTCGAATGGATCGAGAAGGACCCGGGCGACCTGGTCTCCGTCGCCGATCGAGAGACCGAGTCGCTGATCGCCGACCGTCTGGCGTGTTCGTTCCCGGATGACCTCGTGATCGGCGAGGAGGGCACCGGTGCGGGTCGGACGCCGAAGCCGGGGCAGCGGCGCTGGTACGTCGACCCGATCGATGGCACGACCAACTTCCTCAAGGGTCTGCCGACCTGGGGGATCAGCATCGGCCTGGCCGACGGCGACGACGAGTTGCTCCTCGGCGTCGTGATCCTCCCCGCCACCGGGAGCGTCTTCACGGCGGCACGTGGGCTCGGCGCCACCCGCAACGGCGTCCCGATCCGCTGTCAGGACACCACGGACCTCGGTCGCACCCTGGTCACCTACGCGATCACCGGCACCGGATCGCAGCACTTCGGCGGGGACGCCGCGATGATGGCGGGCTTTCGCGCGCTGACGCGCCGGACGCTGGGTACCCGGATGCAGGGCTGCTCGGTGGCGGATCTCACCTGCATGGCCGAGGGGACGATCGACGCGAGCATGGCGGGCGGGATGAACGCGTGGGATGTGGCCGCCGGGCTGATCATCGCCCGTGAGGCGGGGGTGACCGTCACGACGCTCGAGGGGGAGGAGGCGACGGGCCCTGCAACGGTCTACGTCGCCAGCCCACCTGGTGTCCACGCCGAGCTTCGGACGATCCTCGCGGACCACGGCGCCTTGCCGAACCCGTGACGCGGCCCAACCCGCGACTCGGCCCAACCCGTGACGCGGCCCAACCCGTGCGTCCGAGCCGGCTACTCCAACTCTGCGATGAGCCGGGCCGGCGCGGTCAGCCGGTAGGAGGCGTCCAGCAGCTCCCGCACCTCCGCCCAGTCGGCGTGCGCCTCGAGGTCGATTCCGATCCAACCCGAGGGTCCGAGGTAGGCCGGCGTGTAGGTCCTGGGATCATCGAGGAGCGCCAGGCGGTCCTCCGGATCCGACTTCAGCACCAGCGACTGCGGGTGCTGCACCCACTCGCCGTCGACCTTCAGGGACCCGCCGTAGTACGCAAAGACCTTCTTGGTGTAGAAGGCCGGTCGGCCGTGTGAGGTCTTCTCCGCGGCGCCAGGGAACTCCGCGGCCAACGCCCGGACCTGCAGCAGCATCGGGTCGTCGTCGTCGAACATGGGGGTGTGGGCCATGGCCCCGACCGTACGCTGCGGTACCGGATGAGCAGCTTCAGCGATCCCGGACCCGACCGGGTCCACGTCGGGCGACTACCCGTCACCCGGCGTCTGGCCTTCGCCGGCACCTTCTTCGTGTTCGTGGTCATCGGCGGCATCGTCGGCTACGTCACGACCCAGGACGCCAGCCTGGCCGAGGCCAGCTACTTCACGATCATCACGATCTTCGCAGTCGGGTTCGACGAGACGATCACGCTGGACGCCACCGGTCGGGTGCTGACCAGTGGGGTGATCCTGCTCGGAGTCGGCTCATTCACCTTCCTCACCATCACCCTCATCGAGTTCTTCGTCGAGGGTCACCTGCTGGATCTCGTCGGGAGACGCCGTATGGAACGCGAACTGGCCGAGCTGGACGCCCACATGATCATCTGCGGGTTCGGTCGGGTGGGCCTGCAGGTCTCGGAGGACCTGAGACAAGCCGGTCGCCAGCACATCGTGATCGACACCGACGAGAACCGACTGGAGAGCGTCGTTGGGACCGGCGTCGCCCACATCGTCGGGGACGCCACCGACGAGCGGGTCCTGGAGCGAGCCCAGATCGCCCGTGCAACCGGGCTTGCGGTCTGCACCGACGACGACGCCGAGAACGTCCTGATCGCCCTGACGGCCAAGATCATGCGACCTGAGCTGTTCATCGTCGTGCGGATCAAGAACACGCGGAACGTCACGAAGGCACAGCAGGCCGGAGCCGACCGGGTCATCGCCCCGACCGAGATCGGTGGTCGTCGCATCGCGGCGCTGCTCACCAAGCCTGAGGTCGTCGACTTCCTCGACATCGTCACGCACTCCTCCGACATCGACCTGGTCCTCGAGGAGGTGACGCTGTCGGAGCGCTCACCCTTGGTCGGTCGGACGCTGGCGAACGCCGGGCTGCGGGACAAGTACGGTGCCAACGTGGTTGCCATCCGCCGGGCTGGCAAGGACCGCCCGACCACGCGCCCGGATCCGATGGTGGCGCTCCAGGCCGGCGACGTGCTGGTGGTGATCGGCGCGCAGGAGGAGCTCAGCCGCATCCAGCGGCAACTCGGCTGAGCTCGCTGCGGTTCGGTGGCAAAGGCGGATCGGGCTTGTCTGACCGCGACGACCAGCGCTGCTAGGCTTCCGCAAATGCTGGTCGCGCGAGCGACCGGGCTCTCTTCGGAGCTGGACAACTTCAACGCGGAGCCCGACGCACCGCCCGTCCACCCCACTACATCCGAAGGGAGCACCGTCATGGCCGACCTCGCCGACGCCGTCGAACGGCTGGCGCGCCCGCTTGCCGAGGACGGGGATCTGGACGTCCTCGACGTGGTGGTGAAGGGGACCGGCCCCCGGCAGCGCGTCCAGGTGATCGTGGACCGCAAGGGCGGCGTGACGCTGGATGCGTGCCGACAGCTGGCCAAGGCGCTCAGCAAGCAACTCGACACCGACGACCCCACGGATGACCGGTACACCCTGGAGGTCACGTCCCCAGGCATCGACTGGCCGCTGTCCGACCAGGCCTCCTTCGACCGGGTGGAGGGACGGACCGTCCACGTCCGCCTGGGGCAGGACGGCCGACAGACCGGTGAGGTGCGCGGCACCGTCGGACCCGCCGGCAGCGATGCGGTCCAGATCACCGATTCCGCTGGCGAGGCTCACACGGTGGCCTACGACCACATCCTCTCGGCCAAGCAGGAGGTGCGCTGGTGATGACCTCATCCCACCTCCTGAACCCACAGCAGGAAGGACTCTCATGAATGTCGAAATCGCCGCGCTCGAGGCCATCGCGCGCGAGAAGAACCTGTCCTTCGAGACCGTTCTCGACGCCATGGAGGGGGCGCTCGCCAACGCCTACAAGCGCTCCAACGCCGACGCCGAGGAGGCCCGTGTCGTCATCGACCGCTCCAGCGGCGAGGTCACCGTCTTCGCCCAGCGGCTGGACGAGGAGGGCAACGTGATCGACGAGTGGGTCGACACCCCCGCCGATGCCGGCGGTCGGATGATCGCCCAGACCGTGAAGCAGGTCCTGACCCAGCGCCTGCGCGAGGCGGAGCGCGAGCTGACCTATGGCGAGTACTCCGGCAAGAACGGCGACCTCGTCACCGGCACCATCCAGATCCACGACAACCGCGTCGTGGTGCTGGACCTCGGCAACGCCGAGGCCGTGCTGCCCGTCGCCGAGCAGGTTCCCTCGGAGCGGTACGAACACGGCAGCCGCATGCGGGCCATCGTGACCGAGGTCCGCAAGTCCATGAAGGGTCCCCAGATCATCGTCAGCCGGTCCCATCCGGACCTCGTGGCGAGCCTCTTCCGCCTGGAGGTGCCCGAGATCGAAGCCGGGACGATCGAGATCCGCGGTGTCGCTCGTGAAGCCGGCTACCGTACCAAGATCGCGGTGGCGACCAACGATCCCAACGTCGACCCGGTCGGCGCCTGCGTCGGTCCGCGCGGCTCCCGGGTCCGCTCGATCGTCGAGTCGCTCAACCAGGAGAAGATCGACATCGTCACGTGGTCGGAGGAGCCGGCCCAGCTGGTGGCCAACGCCCTCAGCCCCTCCAAGGTCAGCGAGGTGTACCTGTACCCGGAGGACCAGACGGCCCTGGTCGTGGTGCCCGACTATCAGCTCTCGCTGGCGATCGGTCGCGAGGGTCAGAACGCCCGCCTCGCGGCGCGGTTGACCCGTTGGCGCATCGACATCAAGTCCGAGACGCAGTTCGCGGAGGAGCAGCAGGCCTTCCAGGAGGCACTCGACCGGGGTGAGATCGACGAGTTCGGCAACCCAATCGGCGAGCCGGACGCCGGGTCGGACGACGGGTCCGCCGCGGCCGAGACCGCAGAAGCAGCACCGCCAGCCCCGGAGTAGGGTTGAGGGTCGCCCACGACAAGAACGCATAGTGCCGGTCCGCCGGCGGCAGACATCTTCCCGATAGAGGTTGGCCACGACGCCGACCGTCTGACGCCGGCAGAGGCTCGCCGACAGTTCGTCGTCACAGCCGTCCCATCGCAAGCGACGCCCCGGCGTCACAGATCCCACGACCCAGGAGTGGTCCCACTGAGTAAGGTCCGCGTTTACGAACTCGCCAAGGAAACAGGCCTGTCCAACAAAGAGGTCCTGGAACGCCTTGGCGACATGGACATTGCGGCGAAATCGCACTCCTCGTCGGTGTCGCAGGGTGACGCGCTGCGCTTCCGGGAGAGCTTGGGCAAGGCCAAGGAAGAGCGCGAGCAGGCCGAGCTCGAGCGTGCCCGCAAGGAGGCCGAGGAGTACGAGCGGGCCATGAACGAGGCCAAGCCGAAGGAGCGGACGGCCAACCGCATCCTGCCGCCGCACCTGCGCAAGGCCCAGGAGTCCGAGGAGAGCGAGCAGCCCGCTGCCGCGCCGGCCCGGGCCCTCCGCCCTCCGGTCCAGGCCTTCAAGCCGTCCGACGGTGGGTCCGCCACCGTCGGCGGCGAGGCCGCGTCCCCACGCCCTGCGTCCACCCCGCCACCGAGCGGAGCACCGGATCGGCCCGCCGGTCCGCCGCCGGCTCGTCCGGCAACCCCACCAGCTCGTCCGGCCGACAGCCCGGCGCGTCCGGCGGCGGCCAGCACCGGCGAGAGCGCAGCGCCGACGCCCACGCCCTCGCCGGTCGGCAAGCCGCTCGACCCGCGTCAGGCTGCGGCCATCGCCCGCCAGGGTGTGGTCTACCGGCCCAACGAGAAGCCTCAGGAACGCCCCGCTGCTCGAGCGCCACAGGAGACCGAGGAGACGGAGGGCGAAGCGACGGTGGCCCCTGGCACCGCGACCAGCGGTCCGCCACGCCCCGGCGAGTCCACCATCCCGGCCCGCATGCTGCGTGGCGCGGCCGTCGAACCACGGCGTCGCGTCGAGACCAAGCTGCCGCAGGAGGGCGACGGGAAGCGGTCCATCCCACCACCACTCAAGGCAGCACCCAAGGGCGGTCCGAGCCGCCCCGGTGGCGCACCTGGTCGCCCTGGCGGCGGCCCCGGTCGTCCCGGCGGTGGTCGTCCCGGTGGTGCCCCCGGTCGCGGCAAGGGTCGCAAGGGCCGTCGCGGCGAGCTCTCCCCGCAGGAGCAGTTCGAGCGTGACAACCGCCCCCGTCGCGGCCGCAAGCAGAAGGAGGCCGTCAAGGCCGCCGTGGAAGGTCCGGTGGACATCGTGCCCGGCATCACCGTCAACGAGTTCGCCAAGGCCATCGGCGTCAGCCCGGCCTCCATCGTCGGTGTGCTGTTCCGCATGGGCGAGATGATCACGGTGACCCAGACGATGTCGAACGACCTCATCGAGCTCGTCGCGGCCGAGATGGACGCCGAGATCAACTTCATCGAGGCCGACGACCTCTTCTTCGACGAGATCGAGGAAGACGACCCGGACGACCTGGTCGACCGCCCACCGGTGGTCACCGTCATGGGTCACGTCGACCACGGGAAGACCCTGCTGCTGGACTCGATCCGCAACGCCGACGTCGTCTCCGGCGAGGCCGGCGGGATCACCCAGCACATCGGCGCCTACCAGGTCACCCGCGAGGGCCGGAAGATCACCTTCATCGACACCCCGGGTCACGAGGCGTTCAGCGCGATGCGTGCCCGTGGTGCCTCCGTCACGGATGTCGCGATCCTGGTCGTCGCGGCCGACGACGGGGTGAAGCCGCAGACGGTCGAGGCGATCGACCACATCAAGGAGGCCGAGGTCCCCTTGATCGTGGCGGTCAACAAGATCGACAAGGAGAACGCCGACCCCGTTCGTGTTCGAACGCAGTTGACCGAGTACGAACTCATCGCTGAGGAGTTCGGTGGCCAGACGACCTTCGTGGACGTCTCCGCCATGACCGGCCAGAACCTCGATGAGCTGCTGGACCTGATCCTGCTGCAGGCCGATGTCGAGGAGACCAAGGCCAACCCCGACCGTGAGGCCATGGGGACCGTGATCGAGGCCAACCTCGACCGCGGGCGTGGTGCCGTGGCCACGGTGCTGGTGCAGAACGGCACGCTGAACGTGGGCGACAACCTGGTCGCGGGTGTGGCCAGCTGCAAGGTCCGTGCGATGTTCGACGACACCGGCGAGCGGGTCGAGACGGCCGAGCCGGCCAAGCCGGTCCAGGTGCTCGGCTGGTCAGACGTCCCTGACGCCGGCGACGACTTCCGGGTCGTCGAGGACGAGCGGACGGCTCGTGACATCGCCGAGGACCGTGCCTCTCGTGCACGCAAGGAAGAGCTGGCCAACCGTCCGCGCCTGACGCTGGAGGGCCTTGGCACCGCGGTCCAGGAGGGCCAGCTGTCGATGCTCAACCTCGTCATCAAGGGCGACGTGTCCGGGACCGTCGAAGCGGTCGCGGCCGAGATGGACAAGCTGGACCTCGAAGGCGTCCGCACCCGGATCGTCCGCAAGGGCGTGGGTGCGGTGACCAACGACGACGTCAACCTTGCCGTGACGTCTGACGCGATCATCATCGCCTTCAACGTCCGGCCGGAGTCGAGCGCCCGCGAGGCGATCGAGGAGTCCGGAGTCGACCTCCGGCAGTACTCGATCATCTACAAGGCGATCGAGGACATCACCAACGCCGTCAAGGGTCTGCTCGCACCCGAGTTCGAGGAGGTCGTGGTCGGCCGTGCGGAGGTCCGCGAGATCTTCAAGGTGCCGCGTGCCGGGTTCGTCTTCGGGTCCTACGTCACCGAGGGCACGCTCAAGCGCAATGCCCAGGTCAGGGTCATCCGCGACTCCACCGTGGTGGCCGACGACACGATCGCCTCACTGCGGCGGTTCAAGGACGACGTCACCGAGGTCCGTGAGAACTTCGAGTGTGGTGTCGGGCTGGACAAGTTCCAGGACATCAAGGTCGGCGACGAGTTCGAGGTCTACGAGGAACGCGAGATCGCTCGGGACTGATCTCCGGGCTCACGCCGGACGCTGCGGTCCGACGTTCCGTTCCGCAGCGACAGGTCCTAGGGCGTTGCAGACATTCCCTCAGGTCGGCCCGTGGTCACGCCGATCCCTTCTCGGTGACGTCTCCTCTGCTGCACCTGCGCGCGCTGATGCTCATCTCGGCGCTCGTCGCCGTGGTCGGGGTCGACGCCATCGCCGGCTCTTCCGGAGGCGACCGGATCGCGGGAGTGGCGACGCTGGTGCTGGGGGTCGCAGGCGTCGGGGTCGCGTTGGATCTGCGCCGACGGGATGCAGCAGCACGAGCCGACGGCCCGACCGCGTGGTCGGGTGCCGTGGCGAGCCCCGCCGCGATGGTGCTGGCGGCCACCCGTGCAGTCCCCGGCGGGCCACCGTCCGCAGCCCCTGCCGCCATGATCAGGATGAGCGTCCACCCGCTCCACGATCGAGGGGTGTCGCTTACACCCGACGAGGCAGATCGGCTGCTCCAGGTCGCCGTCGAACGGGCGCGTCGCACCCTCAGGACAGGAGACGTCGTCACGCGCGTCGGCGTCTACGACATGGCGATCTCCCTCCACGTGCCGTGCAACACCGACATCGTGACCGCCCTGGCCGAGCGGCTGCGAGACACCCTGCTGGAGCCGGTTTCACTGGATCGGCTCGACGTCCGCCTGGCCCCACGCATCGGCGTCGCCGTCGATGACGAGGAGGCGCCGATCACCAGCGGCGACGTCGTCGAGACCCTGCTGCGGCGGGCTGAGGAGGCTCGAGGGCAGGCAGACGGCGATGGTGGCTCCGTGATGGTGTGGCGCGATGGTCACAGTCAGGTGTCCCTGCGGCGCTCAGAGCTCTCGACTCGTCTTCGTCGGGCCCTGCGCGTCGGCGACATCTCCCTGGTCTACCAACCGATCTACGGTGTCGAGGCGGGTCGTGTCACGGCCGTCGAGGCCCTGGCCCGCTGGGACGACGTCAAGTTCGGTCACGTCTCACCGGTCGAGTTCGTGGGCCTCTGCGAGTCGCTCGGCCTGACTGCCCAGCTCATGCGGCTGGTGCTCGACCAGGCGGTGGCACAGGTGGTCGAGTGGCGCTCCGAGGGTCTTGACATCGGCGTCCACGTGAACGTGTCCGGGCACGACATCTCCGAGAACCGGCTGCCCGTCTGGGTCGGTGAGTCCCTTCGCAGGCACGACTGCCCGCCGGCACTGCTGACCCTCGAGATCACCGAGACCGCGGTCATCGCCAGACCCGACCGCGTTCTGCCGACGCTGCACGCGCTTCGGGACATCGGCGTCCACCTCTCGCTGGACGACTACGGCACCGGGTACAGCTCGCTGCTGTACATCCAGAAGATGCCGATCCACTCGCTCAAGATCGATCAGGCCTTCCTGGCCAACCTCACCCGCAGTGAGAGCGATGAGGTCATCGTCCGAACCAGCATCGAGTTGGCCCACGCACTGGGGCTGTCGGTCACGGTCGAGGGGGTCGAGGACTCCACGACCATGGCGCGGGCCATCGAGTTCGGAACCGATCACATCCAGGGCTACTTCATCGGCAAGCCCGAACGTCCAGGATCGGTTCGGGTCACCGCCACCGTGGGCCTCCGAGGCACCGCGTAGGGACGAGTGAGGCCACGGCCAGTCGCGGCAGCGCTCGGCGGGGGTGACCAGGAACGCGTGGCATAGTTCCCTCATGCCTTCCCCGTGCCTGCGACGTCTGCCGTCAGGACTGCCGTGAACGCCGACCCGCTGGAGTGGTCGTGGGAGTGGCTGCCAGGCCTCGACGTGTCCATCGCCGGACGGCTTGACGGGCTGGCAGCCATCATGCTGGCCCTCATCGTCGGGGTGGGCATCGCGGTGCTGCTCCACGCGGCCGCCTACGCCTCCGGGCAGACCCGAGGTCGGCTGCTCCGGCTGCTGAGCGCATTCGCCGTGGCCATGGCAGGACTGGTCCTGGCCGACGACGTGGTGACGCTCTTCGTCTTCTGGGAGGCCACGTCGGTCCTGTCGTTCCTCCTCATCGCCGTCAAGGACACGGCCGCCGACGCGCGAACGGCCGCCCGGCGCGCCTTCGCCATCACCGGAGCCGGCGGGCTCGGCCTGCTGACCGGCCTGCTGATGCTCGCCCAGTCCGCGGGCAGCCTGCGGCTGTCCGAGATCCTGACGACTGCCCCCGACGACGGGCTGGCCCAGGCCGGCATCGTGCTGGTGATCCTCGGGATCGCCACGAAGTCCGCGCAGTTCCCGTTCCACTCGTGGCTGCCTGGCGCCATGGCGGCACCCGCGCCGGTCAGTGCCTACCTGCACTCCGCAACGATGGTCAAGGCCGGCGTGTACCTCGTCGCCCGGTTCGCTCCGGTCTACGCCGACGAGGCGGTGTGGCAGATCCCGGTCAGCACCCTGGCCACGGCCAGCGTGCTCTACGGCGGCTGGGTCGCGCTTCGCTCGACCGATCTCAAGCGGCTGCTGGCCTACTCCACGATCAGCCAGCTGGGTCTGATCATCGTGGTGTTCCAGATCGGCAGCCCCAAGGCTGCGCTTGCGGGGACCGCCCTGATCATCGCCCACGCGGCGGCCAAGGCATCGCTGTTCCTGATGACCGGCAGCATCGAGAAGGTCTCCGGCACCCGGGACATGTCGTTCCTGGTCGGCGTCGGCCGGACCAAGCCGATCGTGGCCGCCTGTGTCGGCATCGGCCTGTTCTCCCTGGCTGGCGTCCCGCCCACCGCCGGCTTCGTCGCCAAGGAGGGCGGGCTGGTCGCCGGCGTCGATGGCCACCCGATCCTGACCACGGTCCTGGTGCTCGGGTCGGTTCTCACCATGGCCTACGCCACACGGGTCACCGTCACGTTGTACCGATCTGACGGCAGCGCAGAGACCCCGACGATTGCCTCGATGTCGGGTGCGCTCCTGTGGGCGCCGGCAACGCTTGCGTTCACCGCCCTCGCGCTCGGGCTTGCTGCGCCGCTGTTCGATGACCTCTCACGGCTCGGCGGGGAGGCCGTCGCCGGCGTGTCGGAGGAGGGCCTCAAGCTCGTTCCGGGCCTTGGATTGCCGCTGCTGCTGTCGCTGGTCGCCATCGCCGGCGGTGTGGTGCTCGACCGCATCGGTCCAGCCTGGACCGGTGACCTCCGTGAGGGGCCACATCCCTATGACCGGCTGATCGACCTGCCGGCCACGCTCGGCTCGACGGCGATCACCCGGAGCGGAATCGAGCGGCTCGCCCGGATCCTCACGATCACGATGGCCGTGGCTGTCGGGCTGACCGTGCCCTTCCTGATCCAGACCACCGCCACGGCCGACGTCCCAACCACCACCGGCTGGGTCGAGTCGTTTGCCCTGGCCGGTGTGATGATCGGCGCCGTCGGCACCGCGGTGATCCGGATGCGGTTTGCGGCAGTGCTGTCCCTCGGGGTCGTCGGCTTCAGCCTGTCGGGGTGGTTCCTCGCGCGTGGGGCGCCGGACCTCGCGCTCACGCAGATGTTGGTCGAGATGATCATCGTCCTGGCATTCCTGCTGGTTCTCAGCCGCCTCTCGACCGATGTCGACGGGGCGCCGCGGTCGACCCTGCCGACCGTGGTCCGGGCGGTGGTGGCGATCGGCTCGGCGGTCTTCGTCGGTGCCGTGGCGATCGCAACCACCAGCGTCGGGCGTGTCACCACGCTCCAGGACGAGATCGTCGCCCGTGCCCTCCCCGAAGGCGAGGGCCGCAACATCGTCAACGTCATCCTGACCGACATCCGGGCCCTCGACACGATGGCGGAGGTGGCCGTGTTGACCATTGCCACGATCGGCGTCATCCGGCTGTTCGCCGTCGCCGGCCCCGACATCGTCCAGGCCGTGAGCCGATCGGACCAGCAGCTGTACGCTGCTCGACTCGGTGGTCGCCGTCGCGACGTCGACCCATCGGAGGAATCATGAGGAAGACCTGGCAGACCGGACCGAACACCGGGCTGTGGATCTCCTTCGGGCCGATCCTCCCGCTGGTTGTGGCCTTCGCCATCCACCTGCTGATGGTCGGACACGACGAGCCGGGGGGCGGCTTCATCGCGGGGCTGCTCATCGCCGGTGCCATCGCACTGCTGGCCGTCGCCGACCCGGAGTACCAGACCCGGATGACCAAGCCCGAGGCGCTCATCGGCGGGGGGTTGCTGCTGGCCGCCGTCATGGGGATCGCGCCGCTCGTCGTCGGAAAGGCGCTGCTGGAGGCACTGAAGCACACCTTCGATCTCGGCCCGATCGGCTCGTTCAAGCTGTCGAGCATCCTGCTGTTCGACATCGGGGTCGCGATGGTCGTGGTCGGCCTGGCCGATGCGGTGATGGACCGGATCCGGGCGGCGCTGCGATGAGTCTGCTGGTCGTCCTCACCATCGCCGTCGTCTTCGGCATCGGGATCTGGCTGGTCCTCGACGCCGACCCCAAGCGGATCGTGCTCGGCACCGTGTTGCTGGGACACTCCGCAATCATGATGCTGGTCGGGTCACGACCGTCGGGACGCGAGCCCCTGGTGACCGACGAGGCCGCGGCCGCCGTCGCCGACCCCGTGCCGCAGGCGCTCTCCCTCACGGCCATCGTCATCTCGTTCGGTGTGACCGTGCTGCTCCTCGCCGTGGTCGCGCGCCGATGACCGACAGCGCAGCTGCGGCCGTCCTCGGATTCGCCGTCGCCTCTCCGTTGGCTGGGTTGGGCCTGTGCCTGTTGGTCGCCCGGCGTGCGTCCGCGCGCCAGATAGCCGGCGTCACGTTCAGCGCGTCGGCGTTCGTCCTGGCGGGGATCCTCTTCTGGCACGTGGCCACGACCGGCACGGTGATCGCCGAGATCGGCGGCTGGCCGGCTCCGGTGGGCATCACGCTGGTGGCTGACCGCCTGGCCGCCGGGGTCATGCTGGTCAGCGCAACGGTGGTCCTCGCAACACACGTGTTCGGCATCCGCACCGACCGGATGGAGTCGAACTGGCCGAACTTCCACGCCGCGCACGTCGCGCTCGGCGGCGGCCTGACCTTGGCCTTCGCCAGCGGCGACCTCTTCACGCTCTTCGTCGGGTTCGAAGTTGCGCTCATGGCCAGCTACACGCTGCTGACGGCCGCCGGTCCACTTCCGGCTGGGCGCAGCGGGTTGCTCTACATCGTCACCAACGTGCTGGTGAGCGCACTGTTCCTGATCGCGATCGCAGCGGTGTACGCCGTGACCGGCTCGCTCAACATGGCCGCCATCGCCACCGTGTGGCCGACGCTCGGCGAGCCGCTGCGGACCGGCATCGGTCTGCTGCTGCTCGTGACCTTCGCGACGAAGGCGGCGGCCTTCCCGCTGTTCGGCTGGCTGCCCGGACCCTACCGGGAGGCCCACCCGGCCATCGCCTCGGTGTTCGCCGGGCTGCTGACCAAGCTCGGCGTCTACGCGCTGTTCCGGACCCACACCCTGTTCGGCCTGACCGGCGACTCCCAGGCGTGGGTGCTGGCCTTCATCGCCGGCGCCACGATGCTCGGCGGCGTTCTGGCGGCCTACGGCCAGACGGAGGTCCGACGGATCCTCAGCTTCCACATCACCTCACAGGTGGGGTACATGCTCTTCGGTCTCGCGGTGCTGACGGAGGCTGCGCTGGCCGGCGCGGTCTTCTACCTGCTGCATCACATCCTGGTGAAGACCACGCTGTTCATGGTGGCTGGGATGATCGAGCGTGACGGCGGCTCCGGGAAGCTGTCCGAGATCGGCGGGATGCGCGCGACCGCCCCCGTGCTGGCGATCCTGTTCGCCCTCCCGGCGTTGTCCCTGGCCGGCATCCCACCGTTCTCCGGCTTCGTGGCGAAGTTGGCGCTGGTCGCGGCGAGCATCGAGGCAGGAGCCTGGGTGCTCCTGGGTGTCAGCCTCGTCACGTCCCTCCTGACGGTGCTCTCGATGGCCAAGATCTGGTCGGGTGCGTTCTGGGGTGACGTGCCGGACCCAGCCCCCGCGGTGTCTGAGGACACCGGACGAGGGACCGTCGCCGTTGCGGGGTTGGCCGCCGCCTCCATCGTGGTGGCGCTGGTCGCTGGTCCGCTGCTGACCTACAGCCAGCAGGCCGCGACCGACCTCCTCGACCCGGGTGTCTACATCGGTGAGGTGCTCCCGTCGTGATCGGCAGTTGGACGCGCACCGCGCTCGTGGCGCTGTTCTACATCGCGCTGTGGGACCGCATCACGCCGGGCATCGTCATCTCCGGCGTGCTCGTCGCCCTGGTGTTGCAGTCGCCGTTTCGACGTCGGACGTACCAGATCAGCGCCAGCGGAACCATTCGGACGGTGGGCCGCCTCACCTGGGAGGTCCTGCTGTCGAACATCTCGGTCATCGGCAAGGTGCTCGGCATCGGCACGATCCACCCGAAGGGCATCCTCGAGGTGGAGTTGCGTCGCGCGAAGCCGGGTGTTGACGTGCTGGTGGGACTGATGGTGACCCTCACACCTGGCACGATGACCATGGGCATCGATCGACGCGACGACGGCTCTGCACTGCTCACGGTCCACGCGCTGTCCATGCCGACGGCGCAGGCGGTGCGAGACGCGGTGCATCGCCTGGAAGGCGCAGCTGTCGCGGCCGTCCGCGTGGCGGACCCGACCATGGTGGAGGGTGCGGAGTGATGGTGGCCGTGGCCTACGGCGTGGTTGCCCTCAGCATCGTCCTCGCGGTCATCCGGGTCCTCCGGCCCGGACGGCTGGCCGATCGTGTCGTCGGGCTCGATGTGACCCTCTGGGGGCTCATCTCCCTCATCGCGATCAACGCCGCCGCAACCGGCAACGCCAACTTCGAGGACATCCCCCTCATCGTCGCCCTCCTCGGCGTCCTGGGCACCGTGACCGCGGCGATCTGGCTCGAGAGTCGAGGACCCCGGTCATGATCATCGATGCCATCGGCTGGACACTCGTCGGCCTCGGGGTGGTCGTCAGCCTGATCGGTTCCATCGGGCTGCACCGCTTCGCCGACACCTATGCCCGCATGCACGTCGCCGGCTCGATCACCACGCTCGGGACCGTGCCGGTCCTGTTCGGCAGCGCCCTGGTGATCGGCGGGGGAGGGGCCGCGAAGCTGATCCTCGCCGGTGTGTTCCTGCTGGTCACGACGCCTGCCGCAACCCAGAAGCTGGCAGCAGGTGCGCTCGAGTCGGGAACCGGTCTCGAACCCGATACGCACGTTGCGGAACTCCTCGACGCCGGCCCGGGCCATCCCATCACGGCCGAGGACGGGCTCCCCCTCAAGGAGTAGCCGGCGGACGGACGTCATCACGTTGACGAGTCATCACGCAGATCGAGGGGTCCGCCGGCACGGGCAGGTGGCGCCGGCCCGCCAAGTGAGGATCGCACGGTGGTCAACTACGCTTGGGCTGTGCTTGCCGTCCTCGTCGAACTCGACCTTCACATCCCTGCCTCGCGCAGCCTCAAGGACAAGCGTGGTGTCATCCGACGACTGCAGTCGCGCCTCCGCCAGGATCTTCACGTGAGCGTGGCCGAAGTCGACCACCAGGACCTCTGGCAGCGCACCACGCTGGGGGTGGCGATCGCCTGCTCGGACGAGACCACCGGTCGGTCCGTGGTCTCCGACGTCGAACGCATCGTCGCCCGAACGGTCGAGGTCGAGGTGCTCGATCTGCACATCGAGGTGGTGGCCACCGAGGAGACCGGGTTCAGCATGGCCCGTGGCGGCACCCGTGACCCCCGTGTGGGCGTCGACGCCGGGCTCCTCAGCGACTTCACCGTGGAGTTGGACGTCGATGTCGAGGACGACATCACCGTCACCGGAGGTGCCGCATGAGTGCGCCCGAACGAGGTCGACGACTCGGCGAGCGGGTCAAGGAGATCATCAGTTCGCAGATCCCCACCCTCAAGGACCCGCGAGTCGGGTTCGTGACCGTGACCGACGTGCGGATGTCCGGGGACAACGAGCGAGCCACGATCTACTACACCGTCCTGCCCGACACCGAGGAGCAGCGCAGGTCGACCGCCGCCGGTCTGGCGTCCGCGACCGGACTGCTGCGACGGGACCTCGGCCGCGCACTGACCGTGCGACACATCCCGGAACTCTCCTTCGAGCTGGACGACGTCGCCGAGCGCGGCCGCAGGGTCGAACAGATCTTGGCGGGCCTGGACGCCGACGCCGACGAGGGCGACACCCTGACACCGGACAGCAGCACCTGATCCGCCTCGATGTCGCCCAACTCCAACGCACGATCGACGGCAGTGGACGCCGCAGCCCGACGGGCTGCCCAGCGACTTCGGCGTGCCGGCAGCGTCACCGTGGTCGGGCACATCAACCCCGACGGGGATGCGCTCGGGTCGGTGCTGGCACTGACCGAGGGGCTCCGCACCATCGGTGTGCCGGCTGTCGCCACCTGGGGCGCACGTCACGAGGGGCAGGAACCCGCACCGCTGAGTGACGCCCTCGCGGCCGTGCTGCCGACCGACGGCCTGGTCGCCGCGGGGATGATCACGGAGCCGCCCGAGGTGCTCGTCTCCTGCGACACGGCAGCCGCCAGCCGGTTGGGGACGTTGTCCCACCTGGCCGCTCAGGCAACCGACGTCGTCGTCATCGACCACCACGCGGTCGGCGAACCCTTCGGTGACATCCGCGTGGTCGACGAACATGCATCGTGTACCGGGGTGCTGGTGCTCGAGGTCCTCAGGCACCTCGATGTCCCCCTCACCCCACCACTCGCGAACGCGATCTACCTGGCACTGCTGACCGACACCGGTCGGTTCGGCTTCTCCTCGACCGGCCCCGCCGACCACCGGGTTGCCGCCGGACTGCTCGAGGCCGGCGCGGACCACGCCGCCGTGGGCGAGGCGGTGTACGCCTCCGCCTCCCGGGGGTACCTGACCCTCGTGTCCCGGGTCACCCGGCGGGCCACGGTCACCGACACGATGGTGTCCAGCTACGTGACCCTGGACGACCTGGCGCAGACCAGGACGTCTTCCGATGAGCCCGACGGCCTGATCGACCTGCTCCGCAGCGTCGGCGACATCGACGTCACGTGTTTCCTGCGCGAGACACAGCCCCTGGTGTGGCGCAGCTCCCTCCGCTCACGTGGAGGGACCGACGTCGCCCAGATCGCCCGCGCCATGGGTGGGGGCGGCCACCGCCGTGCGGCTGGCTTCACCGGCCGGGGCACGGCCTCCGAGGTGGTGGCGGCCGTCCGGTCGCTGCTCCCCGAGGAGCAACTGGAGGTGGCCGGATGATGAGCGCCGACCGGACGGCCACTCGGGCTGACGTCGACCACGCGCCTGTCGGAGCGGATGTCGAGGGGGTCGTCGTCATCGACAAGGAGGTCGGGATGACCTCACACGATGTCGTGGCCGCGATCAGACGGATCGTCGGGTCGAAGCCCGGCCGCCGGGGGCGTCGGAAGGGCCCGAAGGTCGGACACGCCGGCACCCTGGACCCGGACGCGACCGGCGTGCTCGTCGTCTGCATCGGCAGAGCGACCCGACTGGTTCCCTACCTGCAGGCCTCGCAGAAGACCTATGACGCGAGGATGCGGCTGGGCCGGACCACGACCACGCTCGACAACGAGGGCGAGGAGACCAGCCGCACCGACGCCTCTGCGGTCACCGAGGCCGAGCTCTGTGAGGTGCTGAAGTCCTTCGTCGGTGACATCGAGCAGATCCCGCCGATGGTGTCCGCCGTCCGGGTCGACGGGGAGCGGCTCCACGTGAAGGCACGTCGGGGTGAGGAGGTCGAGCGCGAGCCCCGACCGGTCACCATCCACGACATCGTCCTGGCCGACTTCGCACCGGGGCCGGAGGCAACCGCGTCGTTCCTCGTGACCTGCTCGGCCGGGACCTATGTCCGCACGCTTGCCGCGGACGTCGGAGAGGCCCTCGAGGTCGGAGCGCACCTGACGGGTCTGCGGCGACTGGGTTCGGGTCGGTTCTCCGTGGAGGAAGGACGGTCGCTGGAGGTCCTGCAGGCGCTGGCCGACGAGGAACGATTCGCCGAGGCTGTCATGTCGCCGGCGGAGGCGATGGCCGACTACCCCTCAAGGCTGGTGTCGGACGAGGATGCCGCCCTGGTCCGCAACGGTCGGCGGCTGCCCTCCAGCGGCACCCCCGGAACGGTGTCGGTGCTGACCCGTGGTGGCGAGCTCATCGCGGTGATGACCGATGACGGGAGACAGGCGAAGCCCGACGTGGTGTTCAACTGATGAGGGTTCGGAGCAGAACCGGTGGCTGAGATCGCGGTCGGGCTGGATGCGGTGAAGCCGGCCGAGTCCGTGGTCGTCATCGGCTTCTTCGACGGGGTGCACCGCGGGCACCAGTCGCTCATCACCCGGGCCGTGCGGGCGGCTGACCAGCAGGGCATCCGCTGCGTTGTGGTGACCTTCGATCGCCACCCCCTCGAGGTGGTCAACCCGGGCGCCCGGCCGCCTCTGTTGATGACGTTGGATCAGCGGTTGCGAGCTCTGGCGGCTCTCGAGGTGGACCTGGTCGTCGCCCTGCCGTTCGACGACGAGCTCCGGCACCGGGAGCCGGGGGACTTCATCACCCACGTGCTCGGCGGGCCCCTGCAGGCCCGACATGTGGTCGTCGGCGCGAACTTCCGCTTCGGCCATCGGGCGGCCGGTGACGTGACGACGCTGGCCGACATCGGACCGCTCCTGGACTTCACCTCCGAGGGGGTCACGCTGCTCGAGCTCGACGACACCATCGTCTCCTCGACCCAGATCCGCGCGGCCCTCGAGCGGGGTGACGTCGAGCAGGCCGCTCGCTGGCTCGGCCGCCCGTACGTGATGGAGGGCATCATTGCGCGGGGCGATCAGCGCGGCCGGCTCCTCGGCTTCCCGACCGCGAACCTGCACGTCGATGAGCGGGCGGCGGTGCCGGCGGACGGGGTGTACGCCGGACGGTTCCGGCTGCCGGAGTCGGGGCCGGACCATCGGACCTGGCATCCGTGTGCGATCTCGGTGGGGACGAACCCGACCTTCGCGGGGATCACCGCGGTGCGGATCGAGGCCAACTTGCTGGACTGGTCAGGGGAGTTGTACGGCGTGGACGCGGCCCTCGCCTTCACCCACCGGCTGCGGGGCCAGGTGAAGTTCGACGCCGTGGACGACCTCGTCGCACAGATGACGCTGGACGTGGCGCGGGCTCGGGAGCTGCTGGCCTGAGTTCTTGGTGGGGAACCTGGCCTCGTCGTGGGGAACCTGGCCTCGTCGCGGGGAACCTGGTCTCGTCGTGGGGAACCTGGTCTCGTGGTGGGGAACCTGGTCTCGTGGTGGGGAACCTAACCTCGTGGCGGGGAACCTGGCCTCGTGGTGGGGAACCTGGCCTCGTGGTGGGGAACCTGGCCTCGTCGTGGGGAACCTGGCCTCGTCGTGGGGAACCTGGCCTCGTGGTGGGGAACCTGACCCGGTCTGAGATCAGCCGGGAACGTTCGCGGTCACGACCGTGACCGGGATGACCCCCGCCCCGAGCGGCGCGATCGCGTTGAACACGGCGGCGGAGAGGTCGAAGCGCCGACCGGTCCACTCAGCCGGGCCCCAGTCGGTCACCGTCGCCTCAACCGTTGCGCCGGAGGGGCCGGTGATCCGCACGATGGTCCCGCACCGCAGCTCCCGAGCTGCGATCGTCGGGCCGTTCTGGTCGTACACCCCTCCACAGGCCGTGGTGTTGCCGTGGAAGCCCGGCCCGTACCAACTCGCCTGCCCGGTCAGCTGGGTTCCCAGCGGCAGGGCCGGGAGAAATCGGGGATTGGTCCGCAGTCGTCCCTCGGTGTGGGGTGGCAGCACGTAGGCCGGGGAGACCGCGGAGGTGGTCTGCACCGACGAGGCGGCGGGTGCCTCGACGACCGCTTGCGCACCCGAGGTGTCATCCGACGAGGTAGCGCCGGCCCCCTCGGAGATCGTGTCCCCCTGGTCCGGGGTCCCGGACTGATTGGACACGCTGTCGGCGGAGGCAACTGTGGCCTGTGCCGCGGCATCGGGCTCCTCGGTCGGCGGGAGACCCTGGCGGATCTCGATCACCCCATCGAGCGGGGCCGGCTGGCCGTAGGCGGGGGACTGGCCCGTGATCGGCGACTCCGGATCGAAGGGGATGACCCTGACCTCGAAGCCGGCCTCGGCGGCCGCACGGGCAGCGCGCTGCGCTGACATGCCGACCAGGTCCGGGATCACCAACTCCTGCACGGCAGCGGCTGGACCTGTCGGGTACCGGTCGAGCGCGGCGCCACGTGCCGCTGCGCCCGCATCGACCGAACCGGTGACCTGTTGGGCCATCGGCTCGCCCACGCCACCGGTGTCGGCGCTGCACGCGGTCAGCGCGAGGCTGACCACGAGAAGTGATCCGAGGGCGGCGTGACGGGCGGAATGCATGGCGGTACCTGGAGTATCGGCAGCCCGGCCGCCAACCTTCGCAGAATCTCCCGATCCATCACCCGCGGGCTGTTAGTGGTTGGTTAGAGGCGCCCTGTACGGTCCGATCTCAGCAGGAAGCAGTCATTTCCACGAGAGATTGAGGAGCAGTCATGGTGCGCGTACGCGTTTTGCTCGTGAGCTGTCTGATTGCTGTGCTGGCTTTGCCGGGCACCACAGCAGTCGGGCAGGAGGACTCGCCGTTCGGAGAGGACACGGCCGCCGTCGGCTTGGGCGAGTCCGCGACTCCCAACATCGATGTCGCCGTCGAGTTGTCCCGAGCGACCTTCGCCGAGGGCTCGGTCGACACCGTTCTGATCGGCCGCTCGGATGTCTTCGCAGACTCGCTGTCGTCCGGCCTGGCACAGAGCGACGGGCCGCTGCTGCTGGTTCCCACTGACGGGCCCATCCCCGCCGAGGTGCGCGACGAGATCGAACGGCTCGGGGCTTCGGCGGCGGTGATCTTCGGTGGTGAGGTGGCGGTGTCCGAGGCGGTGGCCGACGAGCTCTCCGATCTCGGCCTCACCGTCAGCCGCGTCTCCGGTGTGTCGCGGACAGAGACTGCGGTGTCCACGGCCTCGACCCTCCAGCCCGACGCCACCACCGCGGTACTTGCGCGGTCGGGTGGTGTGGAGGGCAACCCGACGTCGGCGTTCGCCGACACCCTGGGTGCTGGTGCCCTGGCTGCGATTCGGGGCTGGCCGGTCCTGCTCACCCAGACCGAGGTGCTGACCGGGTCCACTCGTGACTACCTCACGTCCTCGGGAATCACCGAGGTCGTGATCGTGGGTGGGACGGCGGCGGTATCGGCCGAGGTCGAGCAGCAGGTCGCCGACCTGAGCATCGCGGTCCGGAGACTTGAGGGTCCGGACCGCGCTGCGACAGCGATCGCGATCGCAGCAGAGCTCGGCTTCGACACCGCTGCCGCCACCGACGAGGTGATCGTGGTGGATGGGTTCTCCGACGACGCGTGGGCGGCGGGATTTGCCGCGGCTGCCCGCGCCTTCGTCCTGGGCACCCCGATCGTGCTGGGCAACATCGACTCGCTCCCGCCGGCCACCGAGGGGTACCTGGAGGAGGGGCCGGAGGCCATCACCTGCGCGGTTGCCGCGGTCGTGTGTGACGCCGCCCGCGTGGAGCTCGGCTTCGCACCTGCCGTGGCACTCCCGACGCCGGCGGGGACCTTCACCTTCGCCGTCAGCGACGGCGACTCGTCTCTTGTCTGGGGTGCCGCCTTCGACGGTTCGGACTCCGGGCTGCGGGCGACCTGCCGACCCGACGGCTGCCCCCTCCTCGACTGGACCGGCGACAGCACCCGGTTGTACGGCCTCCTGCCGACCGGCGAGCGCACCGTGCGATACGCCTTCGACGTGCAGGCCGACGGCACCCTCGGCGCCGATCCCGGCGACGACAGCGACGCGGGGGGACGGGAGACCTTCCTCGACGCCTTCGGCGGTGACGGCGCCCAGTCGGCGGTCTTCATCCCGTCCCTCGGGGCCGGCGGTGTGTTCCGAACCGCCGGCGGGGTCAGGAGCGGCTTCGGCTCCGGCTTCCGGGGCGCGAGCCCGGTGTCGTTCCAGGCCTACGAGCCGCACGCGGCGAACGCGAACGTCAACGAGGGCCTCCTCGCCGAGACCTCCGACGGCGGTCTCCGCGTCGACGCCCGACAGGCCGGCGCCTTCGACGCCCAGATCCAGCGCCGCAGTGGCGCGGCCATCATCGGGGCCGCCCTCAACCCGAACGGCGATGGCGCGATCGCCCTGACTGACGAGATCGCTAACACCGGCGTCCTGCGCATCGCAACCTACCCCGAGGGCGACACCGTCGAGGTGGAAGGGCTCGACGTGAACTCTCCGCCGTACTGGCTGCCCGACGGCGAGACCGTGGTCGTGCTGGCCGACGTCGCTGACGCGGTCGCGCTCGTGGCTGTCGACGCCGGGTCCGGCGAATTAGAGGTGCTCGTGGACGACGCCGGCGACGCTGCCGCAGGGCAGCGCATCGAGTCCGACGGCTCCGGTACCCTGATCGGCTGGCGGGTCGGTGACGAGGCCATCAGGGTCCTCAACACCGGGGACGGCACGGTCGCCGAACTGACCCCGCCGGAGGGGTACGCAGTCACCGGCGGCCCCGCCGTGCGACAGTAGCCGACACCCACCAGCGCTCATCCCCCGTCCCCCGGCCGGTTGTCATCGGTCGGGGGGCGCGGCATACTCCGAGGTCGGTCGCAGGTCGCGGCCGAATGACATCGTGCCCATGCGGGTGAGCCCAGGAGGACCAGGACGGATGCCGCTCCGGCGCCGACCAGGTACCCCGGTCGCAGGATGTGCGACCCGCCCGATGGGAGACGACCAGACGAGGAGCACGCAGATACATGGCCAAGGCGCCGATTCCGAACAAAGAAGCCATTCTCGCCGAGTACGCCACACATGAGGGCGACACCGGCTCACCCGAGGTCCAGGTCGCGCTGCTCACCGCACGCATCAACCACCTCACCGAACACCTGAAGACCCACGCCAAGGATCACCACTCCCGTCGCGGATTGCTGATGCTGGTCGGTCAACGCCGCAACCTGCTGGGATACCTCCAGCGCAAGGACATCGAGCGCTACCGTGACCTGATCGGTCGCCTGGGCCTTCGCCGCTAGACCATCCCCGACGCCGGACCTCCCCGAGGTTCGGCGTTCGTTCTTTGAAACAACTGCATACACCTAGCTAGAAACAACAGCGATCGGGCGCACGTCCGGTTGTCAGTGGTGACGAGCCAACGTCGGCCAGCCCAGTCTGGAGGCGGTGGAGCGTGGTCACTGGGAACCGGGACCCACGGGGTTCACTCAAGCACCTGCGCATCGATCGCGTCCCACAACCACCGCACAACCGTGCGGATGAAAGGAACGCGAGCTCATGACCAAGCTCGGAACATTCGAGGCGTCCGCCAAGATCGGCGGCGTCGACATCACCATGGAGTCCGGCAAGTTGGCCGGGCAGGCAGGCGGCTCCGTCGTCTGTCACCTGGGGGAGACCATCCTGTTGGTCACCTCCACCGCGAGCGGCCGGCCGAAGGACCATCTGGACTTCTTCCCGCTGACCGTCGACTTCGAGGAGAAGATGTACGCCGCCGGGCGCATCCCCGGGTCGTTCTTCAAGCGTGAGGGTCGCCCCTCGGAGAACGCCATCCTCACCTGTCGTCTGGTCGACCGACCACTGCGACCGACCTTCGCCGACGGCCTGCGCAACGAGGTGCAGGTCCTCATCACCACCCTGTCCGCCGACCAGTCCAACCCGCCGGACGTCCTCGCCATCAACGGTGCCTCGGCGGCCACCGTCCTGGCCGGCATCCCCTTCGACGGCCCCGTCGCCGGTGTCCGCATGGGGATGGACATCAAGGGCAACTGGACGGTGTTCCCGACCTTCGAGTGGATGGAGTCCGAGGGCGTCTTCGACCTCGTCGTCGCCGGCCGCCTGAACCCGACCTCCGGCGAGGTCGACATCCTCATGGTCGAGGCTGAGGCCACTGAGAACGCCGTCACCAAGATCGAGATGGGTGCCGTCAAGCCGACCGAGGAGGTCCTCGGGGCCGCGCTGGAGGAGGCGAAGGGCTACCTGAAGCAGCTCTGCGACCTGCAGAACGAGTTGGCCGACAAGGCGGGCGACCGCGCGGTTCGCGAGTACCCGACCTTCGCGCCCTACGACAGCCGGGTCTACGACGCCGTGGAGAAGTCCGCGGCCAAGGACATGGGCAAGGTCCTGGTCGACGATCGTCTGGACAAGGCCGGCCGCAGCGATGCCATGAGCGAGATCCGTGACGCGGCCATCGACTACGTCTTCGCCAACGCCGGCGACGTCGACGTCAGTGACGAGGAGCTCGAGAAGCAGTCCAAGAACGCCTTCCGCTCGCTCGAGAAGAGCCTGATCCGTCGGCGGGTCGTCAATGACAACGTCCGCATCGATGGCCGTGGGCCCCGTGACATCCGGGCGCTGTCCGCCGAGGTCGGGGTGCTGCCCCGCGCCCACGGCTCCGGGATCTTCACCCGTGGTGAGACCCAGGTCCTGAACGTCCTGACGCTCGGGATGCTCCGCGACGCCCAGCGGCTGGACACCATCGACCCGAGTACCGAGAAGCGGTACATCCACCACTACAACTTCCCGCCGTTCAGCGTCGGCGAGACCGGCTTCATGCGCGGCCCCAAGCGCCGCGAGATCGGCCACGGCGCCCTGGCCGAGCGGGCGCTGCTGCCCGTCGTCCCGGGTGCCGACGAGTTCGCCTACGCCCTCCGGCTGGTCAGTGAGGTCGTCTCCTCCAACGGCTCGACGTCGATGGCCTCGGTCTGCGCCTCCACCCTGTCCCTGATGGACGCCGGTGTGCCGATCGCCGCCCCCGTGGCCGGCATCGCGATGGGCCTCATCTCCGAGGACGGCAAGTACACCACCCTGACCGACATCCAGGGAGCCGAGGACGCCTTCGGCGACATGGACTTCAAGGTCGCCGGAACCGGCGAGTTCGTGACCGCCCTGCAGCTCGACACCAAGCTGTCCGGCATCCCGGCCCAAGTCCTCGCTGACGCGCTGACGCAGGCCAAGGACGCCCGCTTGGAGATCCTGGACGTCATCACCGCCTGCATCGCAGAGCCGCGTGCCGAGATGAACGAGCACGCGCCGCGGGCCCACGTCGAGTACATCCCCGGCGACAAGATCGGCGAGGTGATCGGCCCGAAGGGGAAGATCATCCGCGAGATCACCGAGGAGACTGGTGCCCAGATCGACGTGGAGGACGAGGCCGGTCGCGGAGTCGTCCGGATCTACGCCATGACCGGGGCGGCAGCCGACATGGCACTCCAGCGCGTCCGGCAGATCGCCAACCCGGTCGTGCCACAAGAGGGCGAGCGGTACTACGGCACGGTCGTCAAGACCGTCGACTTCGGTGCCTTCGTCTCCTTGAGCCCGGGCTCGGACGGCCTGCTCCACATCTCCAAGCTGGGGGGCAACAAGCGGCTGGCGCACGCGGACGAGGCCGTGTCCGTGGGCGAGAAGCTGTGGGTCGAGGTCAACGAGGTGAAGAACGGCAACAAGTTCTCCCTCGTGCTGATCGATCCCCCGGCCGACGAGGACCGTGGTGGTGCGGCCGCCGACGACACCGACGACGAGCCGGAGGTCGAGGTCGAGGTCGAAGTCGAGGAGACCCCTGCTGAGCCGGCACCAACGCCGGCGTCGAGCCCCGAAGCCTCCGAGGGCGGATCCGGCGCTCGTCGATCCCGCTCCCGTGAGGGTCGCGGCGGCCGCAGCCGCTCGCGTTCCCGCGGAGGCGACTCCGACGGTGGCGAGGGGCGTACTCGCCGTCGCCGTCGCGGCTAGCGAACATCAGTCACGACCAGGCGGTGGGGCATCGATGCCTCACCGCCTGGACTGTTCTCAGACCGCCGAGCCGCGGGTGAGGGTGTGAACGAACGATGTCGATTGAACCGTCTCCGTCCAGGAGCCCCGTGAGCACGTCTCTCGAGTCCAGCGCGATGCCGCTACCCGACGGCATCCGTCTGACCACGCTGCCAAACGGCATCCGCGTGGCCAGCGAGCACCTTCCGGGGGTTCGGAGCGTCAGCGTCGGATTCTGGATCGGGGTCGGGTCGCGGGACGAGGTATCGCCACTGGAGGGCGCCACCCACTTCCTCGAGCACCTGCTGTTCAAGGGCACCCGGTCACGGACGCCGCTGGAGATCGCCCAGGTCCTCGACCAGGTCGGCGGCGACATGAACGCCTTCACCTCCAAGGAGTACACCGCCTACTACGCCCGCTGTCTTGACCGAGATCTGCCAGCAGCTGTGGACGTCCTGGGTGACATGTTGACCGCCTCGCTGGTGCTGCCGGAGGAGGTGGAGAACGAGCGAGACGTGGTCCTCGAGGAGATCCGCATGCACCTGGACGACCCCAGTGACCTGGTGCACTCCGAGTTCGCGCACGCCGTCTTCGGCGATCACCCCTTGGGGCGCGAGGTGCTGGGGACCAACGAGTCCATGACCGCGATGACCCGCGATCAGGTGGCTGGTTGGTGGCAATCCCGCTACACCACCGACGTGATCACGGTCGCCTGCGCCGGCAACGTCGATCACGACGAGTTGGTCGCGTTGGTCACCGAGGCGATGGGTGCCTACGAGCCTGGAAGCCAGGCGGAGGGTGTGGCAGGGGAGGAGATCACCCGACCGGCGTCTGCGCTGCGCGTGCGGCCGCGGCCGACCGAGCAGGCCCACCTGGTCCTGGGTGGGATGGGACTGCCTCGTGGCCATCGGCTGCGGTGGGCCCAGACCGTGCTGAACCAGGCGCTCGGCGGTGGCATGGCCAGTCGGCTCTTCCAGGAAGTCCGCGAGAAGCGCGGCATGGCGTACAGCGTGTACTCCTACCCGGCCACCTACGCCGACGTCGGGACGTTCGGCGTGTACGTGGGCACCGCACCGAAGCGTGCCGGAGAGGTGGTCGACGTCGTCCGTGAGGAGTTGTCTGCGGTGGTCCGCGACAACCTGAGCGAGGACGAGCGTCGGCGGTCCAAGGGCTACCTGACGGGGGCGACCATCATGGCCCTGGAGGACACCTCGAGCCGCATGACCCGCATCGGACGGGCGCTGACGACGGGGACGCCGTTGCTGAGCCTTGACGAGATCATGGAGGCGATCGACACCGTCTCGGCGGACGACGTCGCCGAGGTGGCAGAGATCCTGCTCGGTGGCCCGAAGGCGTTGGCCGTGGTCGGCCCGCTCGAGGCGGGCGACCTCTCCGACGTGGTGTGACTCCGGCACCCTCGCTGGCCCCAACCGCAACACGTATTCCGCTCCCGACGGAGAACCTTCGGGCGTGACGCTGCGGTCGTCCGGGGACGGCAGGTGAAGAGGGGCTCGGCGAACCCGTAGGGTGTTGCCCATGTTGCGCGTCGCCGTTCTCGGAGCCCTCGGCCGGATGGGGCAGACGACCTGTGCCGCCATCGACGGTGATCCGGACGTCGAGCTGGTCGCCGCACTCGACGCTGACGACAGCCGGGAGAAGCTGCTGGATGCCGGCGCCGACGTCTGCGTCGACTTCACCCACCCGGACAGCGTGAAGGCCAACGTGCTGTGGTTGCTCCGAGCGGGTGTGCACGCCGTGGTCGGGACGACCGGGCTGACCGACGAGGACCTGGCGGAGATCGACCAGGCCACGGGGCCTGCCAACGCCCTGGTGGCCCCCAACTTCGCAGTCGGTGCGGTCCTCTTGATGCGCTTCGCCGAGGAGGCGGCCGTGCACCTGCCGAACGTCGAGATCATCGAGCTGCACCACGACCGGAAGGCCGACGCGCCATCCGGCACGGCGCTGCGGACCGCCAAGCTGATTGCAGAGGCGCAGCGGTCAGCTCCCCCGGGGACGGCTGCGGCGGGCGGGACGCCAGCGCCCGTCGGTCCGGACGACAACCCGGCACGGGGGCTCCTGGAGAAAAAGATCCCCGTGCACTCGGTCCGGCTCCCCGGGCTGGTCGCCCACCAGCAGGTCATGTTCGGCGGGACGGGCGAGACCCTGACGCTGACGCACGACTCCCTGGATCGGTCCTCGTTCATGCCGGGCGTTCTTCTTGCGGTCAAGGCGGTTGGGACCCGTCCCGGCCTGACGGTTGGTCTCGAGCACATCCTGTTCGACTAGACCGGCGATCCTGATCGTCCTCCGCCTTCCACGCCCTGGATGAGCCGTTCTGCCTCCAGCCGATCTCGCCAGCGCCGAGTTCGGAGGCAATCCGGCTCCGGGCACCTCGCCGACATCCTCGCCGTCGATACCATCCGGCCCCATGCACCCCGAGCACTCCCTGACCCCTGAGGAGCAGGCGTTGCTGGCGCCCCACGTGTCCAACCTGGACGGGAACGTGTTCGCGCTGGCCAACCTGCCGGAGGTGGTCAAGGGCGCGATGTACGCCCGGTACTCCCGCTCGCCGAAGTCGCTTCGCCGCCTGCTGCTGGACGAGTTCGCCGACACCCTGGGAGGGGGCGCCACCGACGCCGACGGGTCGTTGACCGTGGCGGACGAGGGCTCGAAGGCCGCCGCCCTGTACGACCGGGTTTTCCTGCAGTACGGGGACGACTCGGTGGCCCAGCTGGGCGGCGCGCACCTCGCCGTCGAGCAGGCCTCCAACCTGCTGACCAAGCAACTCGAGTGGGGGCGACTGGCGGCCTACCTGGAGCAGTCCACGCGCTACATCCCGTACGACGACAAGCCGGGCGGGCGCTACCGCTACCACCGACCAGCCGAGGTCATGGCCGGGCCCCACGCCGACCGCTACATCGCCGACCTCGATCGGATGTTCGGCGCCTACGCCGAGCTGATCGAGCCCATGCAGGCCTGGGCCCGGGCGACTTATCCCCAAGACGCTCGGACCTCCGACGTCGCCTACCGCAACACCATCCGAGCCAAGGCCCTGGACTCGATCCGTGGTCTCCTGCCTGCGGCGACGACATCCAACGTCGGCATCTTCGCCTCGGGGCAGGCGTACGAGAACATGCTGCTGCGCATGGCCGGTCACGAGCTGGCCGAGGTTCGGGATGCGGCGCAGGCGATGTTGACCGAGCTCCGCACGGTCATCCCGAGCTTCCTCAAGCGGGTCGACCTGCCGGACCGCGGGGTGGCATGGACGCAGTACCTGCGCGCTGCGCGGCACAGCGCTGCTGAGGCTGCGTCGGCTCTGGATCTCCACCCGCCTCATGGGCGACCGGACGAGCAGGGGGCTGACGAGGAGGTCACACTGACCGCCTTCGGCCCGCCGGACGCCATGATCGACCTCGTCACCGGCATCCTCGCACCACACACCGCCGCGCCGGAGGCCCAGGTCCGCACGGCCGTCGACGACATGACCGCCGAGCAGCAGCAGCAGATCCTCTCCGAGTACGTGGGGAAGCGGACCAACCGTCGCCACCGGCCCGGCAGGGCCTTCGAGCGGCCCTGGTACCGCTTCGAGATCCTGTCGGACTACGGCGGCTTCCGGGACCTGCAGCGACACCGGATGCTCACGATCGAGTGGCAGTTGCTCACGCCCGCGCACGGATATGAGATGCCGCCGGAGGTGGCCGACGCCGGACTCACGACGCAGTACGACGCGATCATGAGACGCCAAGCCGAACTCCACGAGGTGCTGGCGGAGGCCCACGGCCCCCACGTCGCCCAGTACGCCGTCGGGTTCGGCTGGCGGATGCGCTACACGATGCAACTGAACGCCCGAGCGGCGATGCAGATGCTCGAGTTGCGCACCACGCCGCAGGGCCATCCTGCGTATCGGCGGGTGTGCCAGCGCATGCACCAGTTGATCCGGGCGGTCCACCCCGAGATCGCGGCTGCGATGTCCTACGTCGACCACTCGACGGGGGAGCTGGAGCGGCTGGCCGCCGAGCAAGCACTGGACGCCAAACGCGCCGCGCAGTGAGGCTGGTACCAGCCCTCCCCGCCGAGCGCGCAGCCCTCCCCGCTGTCATGAGCGGTCAGGCCTCCGCAGGCGTGAGTCGCACCACACCCACCGCCTCGTCCGAGACGGCCGCAGCCGACGCCCGGCCGCGTGCCGTGGTGTCGAAGCGAGTTGGCACGAACGGCCCGCAGTACCGCCACGTCCCAGACGACCCCGCCCGGACCCACACCGGGATCGGCGCGGCCGCCTCCACGATCTCCCGCGCCTCCCGTGCCGGTCGCTCACCCGAACCGACGACCATCACCTGCGGCGCTCGTGGATTGCGCGCCAGCGTCAGTGCCAGACCGACGATCGGTCCACCGCCAGCTGCACGCAACACCGCAGCACGCCGAGTCCGTGAGCCGGCGATCGCCAACACCTCCTCCCGCGTGCACTCGGTTCCGATCGGGGGCTGGTCTGTCTGGAGATCTGTGGTCATGCCAGCACGGTGCCAAGACTTCCGCCCCCCGCGAGAGGTATCTTGCTCACCCTGTGGACAACGCCGACACGCCATCAGCTGAGTCGCCTCAGGAGCCCGAGTACCAGACGGGCTTCGGCAACGAGTTCTCCTCAGAGGCCGTCCCCGGTGCGCTCCCGCGAGGGCAGAACAACCCGCAGAAGCCCCCGCTCGGCCTGTACACCGAGCAGCTGTCCGGCACCGCCTTCACCGTCCCGAACGACCGCAACCGACGCACGTGGATGTACCGGATCCGGCCTTCCGTCCGCCACGCATGGCGGTTCGAGCCGGCGGACCAGGACCAGATCCGCAGCGCACCCTGCCGCGAGCAGGACCCGCCCATCGGGCAGCTCCGGTGGAACCCGCCCCCGTTCCCCGATCACCCCACGACCTTCCTCACCGGGCTCCACACCATCGCCACGAACGGTGACGCCCACACCCAGACCGGGATGGCCGCACACATCTACATGGCGACGCGGTCGATGACGGACTCCTACGTCTACAACGCCGACGGTGAGCTGCTGATCGTGCCCCAGGATGGTGGCCTGCGGGTTCGCACCGAGTGTGGCGTGCTTCACGCCCGGCCCGGCGAGATCCTCCTGGTTCCCCGGGGGATGGTCTTCGCCGTCGACCTGCTGGAGGAGACCGCGCGCGGCTACGTCTGTGAGAACTACGGGCGCCTGCTGGAGCTCCCCGAGCGCGGCCCGATCGGCGCCAACGGTCTGGCCAACCCGCGAGACTTCCGCTCGCCGGTCGCTGCCTTTGAGGACCACGACCGGTCGGGGCAGCTGTTCGTCAAGTTCGACGGAAAGCTGTTCGTGGTCGAGACCGACCACTCGCCACTCGACGTCGTGGCGTGGCATGGCAACCACGTCCCCTGGGTCTACGATCTGCGGCTGTTCACCACGATGGGGTCGATCAGCTTCGACCACCCCGACCCGTCGATCTTCACCGTCCTGACCTCCCCCTCACCGGATGAGGGCATCGCCAACATCGACGTCGTCATCTTCGGGGACCGCTGGCTGGTCGGCGAGCACACCTTCCGTCCGCCCTGGTACCACAAGAACATCATGAGCGAGTTCATGGGCATCCTGTACGGGGTGTACGACGCCAAGGAGGAGGGCTTCGAGCCCGGCGGCATGAGCTTGCACAACAGCTACTTCCCCCACGGCCCGGACCACGACGCGTGGATCAAGGCCACGACCTCCGACCTCGAGCCGCAGAAGCTGGCGGACACGATGTCGTTCATGTTCGAGACCCGCTACCCGCTGATCCCGACCGCCTACGCCGGCTCGATCCCGGCGCTGCAGGACGACTACCCGAGCGTCTGGCACTCCCTCGAGCGCCACTTCGACCGGCGCACGCCCTGAACCGCACGCCCTGACCGGTCAAACGTCAAACCGAGAGGCACCTGTCAGACTGTCGCTCACCATGAGTCGCCCGACCGCTGACCCGATCCTGTCCGCCATCCTGACCGCCGCGACCGAGGCAACCGGAGCCACGTCTGGCCTGCTGCTCTCGACCGAGGACCGCCTGATGCGCGTCGTGGCCACGGCTGGCGCCGTCCCAGCCGACATCCTGGGCGAGCCCATCTCCGCGGGGGAGGGGGTGGCCGGGTACGTCGCCGCGTCGGGCCAGTCGCTGGTCCTGTCCGCCGACTCCGCCGATCCACGTCTGGGTGAGGGCACCGCCTCGCTGATCGGACACAATCCCACGTCGGTCTTGGCCGTGGCCATCCAGGGCACCGCCCGAACGCTCGGCGTGATCGAGCTGCTCGACGCCCGCAGTGGCGCCTTCAGCGTCGACGACACCGAGCGGGCCACCAGCCACGCCGCGATCGCTGCCGCTGCGCTCACCGACGAGCGACTGGGCGGCACCCGAGACGTGCCCGAGCCGGCCGAGCTCGCCGCGGAACTCCGTCGTCTCGCCTCCACCGACCCGGCCCGCTACGCCACGGTCGCCGCCATCCTGGAGGCCCTGGTCAGGTGAGCGGACCCGAGACGATCCCCGCCTGGGCCAAGGAGTCTCGCGCCGTGGCGCTGGCGTCGGTGCCGAAGCTGGGAGACCTGACGCCGGAGTGGGCCTGGGGCGGCGCCACGGGCGAGGGGGTCCGGGTGGCTGTCGTCGACTCCGGCATCGACGCCGATCATCCTGACCTCGGTGAGTGCATCGACGTCGAACGCGGCGTCGCCCTGCGCCTCGACCAGGACGGTGACGTCACCCTCAGCCACGGCCCGCACCGCGACGACTTCGGTCACGGCACGGCCTGCGCGGGGATCATCCACTCCTTGGCTCCGGCTGCGCGAATCACCAGCGTGAAGGTGCTCGGCTCGGGTCTGTCGGGGAAGGCGGCGGTATTCCTGCGTGGCCTGGCCTGGTGCGTCGAGCAGGGGTTCGACATCATCAACCTCTCCCTCGGCACAACTCGGGAGGACTGGGCCCTTCCCTTCTACGAGGTGTGCGACCGCGCGTACTTCTCGGGCTCGCTCATCGTGACGGCGGCCAGCAACGTGAACCGTCCGTCGTGGCCCTCCCTCATCGCCAGCGTCACCAGCGTGGCCTCGAACCTGTCCGACAACCCCGAGCGCTTCCACTACAACCCCGAGCCGCCCACGGAGTTCCTGGCCCACGGCGTCAACGTGGACGTCGCGTGGCGGGGCGGCGAGCGGATAAGCGGGACCGGCAACTCCTACGCCGCGCCCCACATCGCCGGCATCGCTGCGCGGATCAAGTCCAAGCACACCGACCTCCGGCCGTTCCAACTCAAGACGGTCCTGTGGGCCACCGCAGCCAACGTCCAGCAGGCGCCGACGCGGGCGGGCTCGATCAACTACCGCGACACCCAGACGATCCGGACGACCGGCGTGTTCAACCTGGCCGACCTCGGCGCGTAGCATCCACGCTGTGAGCACCACCAGCGACGCGCGGCGCGTCTACCTGCCCGACGAGCCGCTGTTGCGGCGGTTCGGCATCGTCCGCGCAGTCGGGAGCGCCGCCTACATCATCGCGGTCATCATCCTCGCGCGGATCTACGGGCAGGACGCCTGGCCACTCGTGATCGGCGTCCCGGTCCTGGTCGTCGTCACCCTGATGTACTTCATCCGCTCACGGCAGTTCCCGCGCAGCGCCGTGGCGCTCTCGCTCCTCGCCGACACCATCGTCCTCGGCGGCGCGAGCGCCTTCGTCGGCGGGACCGGCTCGGGCACGGCGGCGCTGTACGTCATCCCGATCGTCTCCGCCGGGATCATCCTGGGGCCCTTCGCCGCCGGGGCCTCGACGGCCCTGGCCGTCGCCCTCGCCTGGCTGCAGCTGCTGAGTGAGGAGATGGGACTCGAGCCGACCATCCTCTTCCGGCCGGACATGGGCGACCGCCTGGTGGTGCTGCTGATCATGACGTCGGTGCTGATCAGCGTCGGCTACCTCAGCGGCACCTATGCCAGCCGACTGCACCTGCACATCGCAGCCGCCGACGTGGAGGCCGAGGCAGTCCGGCAGCGCACCCGCCGTCGTCGCTCGTTCGTCCGCCAGGCCTCGGTCGACGTTCGTGAGCCGCTGAAGGCGGTCGAGGAGGTGGCGGCCCAGCTGGACGATGACGGCCCGCTGAACGACGAGACCCGACGACAGTTGGCCTCGCAGCTGCGGATGCGCTCCGCGGAGCTGGAGGGGGAGGTCGAGCAGCTGATCGACGTGGGGCAGCTCGACGAGGCGCGGGATGCCAAGCCCGAGCCGGTCTTGCTCTCCCGCGTCATCGAGGACTGCCTGGCCGACCTCGGCCCGCGTCTGGCGGCGTACGTCGTCGAGGTCGATGTCCCACCCATCCGCGTGTCCGGGGACCGGAGGATGGCCCGTCGCGTGGCCTACAACCTGCTGGAGAACGTCGTCGATCACACCCCGCCGGGCACCCGGGTGTGGATCGAGGGCCGCCAGACGGGTGGCCAAGGGGTCCTGATCGTGACCGACGACGGTCCCGGGATCCCGCCCAAGGTGGCGCGCAAGCTTTTCGAGTCCAGCGACGTGCGAGCGGTCCGGGCGGGCACGCGGCGGGTTGGCCTGCCCCTGGTCCGCGAACTGGTCGACGCGATGGGGGCGGAGATGACGTACACCGCGAGGGGAGAGGGCGGCTCGATCATCCTGGTGGGCTTCCGCTTGGCACCGCGGGATGCCCCCAGCTCGGACGGGCCTCATCCGGACCGTGGGGCGGACGGGGAGCGGCAGCCGGAGGGAGCCGTAACCCCTGTTGAGCCGTGAGCGCGGGGCGTCGAGCCTCACGAGCCTCTCTGGCCACATCAATCCCTATGGGCACACTGCCCACGCCAGTACAATCCCTACTCAGGAGTAACACCTGATGACCTTCCCTGCCCTCATGACGGCCATGGCGACACCCTTCGACGCCAGCGGCGGTCTTGACCTGCCCGGTGCGCAAGCCCTGGCAGCACACCTCGTGGATCACGGAAGCGGCGGTCTGGTCGTGGCGGGGACGACCGGCGAGTCACCGACGCTGTCCACCTCCGAGACGCTCGACCTGTGTCGTGCGGTCGTCGAGGCCGTGGGCTCCCGGGCCATGGTCCTCGCGGGCACCGGCAAGAACGACACGGCCGCCACGGTGGCCATGACCGAGCGGGTCAGCGACACCGGTGTGGACGGCATCATGCTGGTCGCGCCGTACTACAACCGACCAAACCAGGGCGGGCTGCACGCCCACTTCGCCGCGGCAGCCGGGGCCACGGACAAGCCGGTGATGCTCTACAACATCCCGTCCCGTACGGCGGTGGAGGTCACACCACAGACGCTGCTCGACCTGGCGACCGAGGTCGACAACATCCTCGCGGTGAAGGATGCGGTCGGCGACATGGCCAAGGCCTCGTGGCTCGCCTCCCGGGCTCCGGAGGGCTTCCAGATCCTCTCGGGGGACGACAAGAACTGCCTGCCGCTGCTGGCGGTCGGCGGATCGGGACTGGTCAGTGTTGCCGCACACCTGGTCGGCGACGATCTCGCCGAGATGATCCGCCTCTTCCCCACCGACCCGGCGGCCGCACGATCGCTCCACCACCGCCTGCTCCCCGTGTTCGACGCCCTGTTCATCGAACCCAGTCCGGCGCCGCTCAAGGCCGCGCTGGGCTGGCTCGGTCTACCTGGCGGGCCGCTGCGCCTCCCACTCATCCCCATCGGCGATGACACCGCCGCCCAAGTCGCCGACGCCATGACGGCCGTCGGACTGCACCCCACCATCGAGGACTCATGACCATCCAATCCGACGCCGCGACCATCTCCTTCTACGGAGGACTCGGGCAGATCGGCGCCAACATGGCCGCCATCGAGACCGACGGCAAGGCTGTCATCGTCGACGTCGGCGTCACGTTTCCTGACGCCGAGCACCACGGCATCGACCTGATCCTGCCGGACTGGTACGACCTCCGGGAGCGCGCCCCCGACATCCAGGCCGTCGTGCTCACCCACGGGCACGAGGACCACATCGGCGCACTGCCCTTCTTCCTGCGCGACTTCCCCGGCATCACCGTCTACTCCGCCAAGCTGACCCTCGGGCTGCTCGAGGCCAAGCTGACCGAACACCCCGACACCGACGTGAACCTGGTCGAGGTGGAGCCCGGCGAGCGGGTCACCGTCGGCGACTTCGAGCTCGAGTTCGTCCAGGTCACCCACTCGATCCCCGACTGCATGGCGGTTGCGGTCCACACGCCGCACGGGACCATCCTGCACTCCGGTGACTTCCGCCTGGACCAGACGCCCATCGATGGCCGGGTGACCGACCTGCCTCACCTGGCGCAACTCGGCGACAACGGTGTCGACTTGCTGCTGTGCGACTCGACGAACGCCGACGTCCCTGGTCACGTCAAGAGCGAACGAACGGTCGGCACGACGCTACGGCATCAGTTCGAACAGGCCGAGGGCCGCATCGTCATGACGACGTTCGCCAGCCACGTGCACCGGGTCCAGCAAGCCATCGACGCTGCCACGACGCTCGGCCGCAAGGTCTGCTTCGTCGGCCGCTCGATGGTGCGCAACATGCCGATCGCACGGGACCTCGGCTACCTGCGCTACGACGACGATGACATCATCGAGATCCACGAGACGGCCGAGTACGACCCGCGGCGGGTCCTGATCATCTGCACCGGATCACAGGGCGAGCCGTACGCCGCGCTGTCCCTGATGGCCGCCGGGCAGCATCGACACGTCACGCTGGTGGAGGGGGACACGGTGGTGATGGCCTCCTCCCAGATCCCGGGCAACGAGGACGCGATCTCCAAGGCGATCAACGGGTTGGTGCGGCAGGGCGCCCGAGTGGTCCACCGTCGTGAGGAGGGCGTCCACGTCTCCGGCCATGCCGCTGCGGAGGAGCTGAAGTTCTTCCACAACATCATCCGTCCCAAGGCCGTGGTCCCGGTCCACGGGGAGTACCGCCACCTGGTGGCGCACGCCCAGCTGGCTGTGGCCACCGGAACGGCGCCCGACCAGGTGATCGTCTGCAGCGACGGGGACCGGGTGATCCTCAAGGGTGGCCGGCTGGAGCGCGGGGAATCCTTCACCAGCGGCCGGGTGTTCGTCGACGGGCTCGGCGTGGGCGATGTCGGCAACGCCGTGCTCCGCGACCGGTCACGGCTCTCCTCGGAGGGGGTGTGCATCGCCGTGCTGAAGCTCGACTCGAAGTACCGGCTGGACGGCGAGCCTCAGATCATGCAGCAGGGCCTGATCTATGAGGCCAATGACGCGCATCTGCTGGAGCAGGCCGCCAAGGCGCTCGGCGAGGACGTGCGAGGCCTGGGCTCCAGCTCGGAGGACGTGGTTCGCCGGAAGGTCTATGAGTCCCTCAGCCGGTTCTGGCGTGAGCAGTTGGGCCGCAAGCCCGTCGTCGTGCCCGTCCTGATGGAGGTGTGAGCCGCGTGGCCTCCTCCAAGACCAAGCAGAAGACCAACAAGAAGCCTGCCTCGCGCGCCGGGTCGGCATCCAAGCGGTCCACCGCCACGCGCGCCAGCACGAAGCCGCCGCCCGAGCCGATGCCGGCCGAGCGGATCCGCGAGATGTGGGGTGTCGGGCTGATGGTCGTGGCCATCCTGTCCGGACTCGGCCTGTGGATCGAAGCGGCCGGTCCGGTCGGTGAGCTGCTCACCAATGTGTTCCGCGGCACCTTCGGTGTCTTCGGCCTGGCTGTGCCACTGGTCGTCGCTGCTGGGGCAGTGCTCCTGCTCCGCGATGCCCGGCCCGGCAATCCACGTCTTGTGGCCGGCTCGGCTGTCTTCCTCGTCAGCGTGATCGGGCTGTGGCACCTGGCCGCCGGCGCCCCCGACGGGGACTCCACCCGGGAGGCGATGCACGCCGCGGGTGGGGTCGTCGGGATGCTGCTGAGTGTCCCCCTCAGCACGGTGGCCGCTGTGCCCGGGGCGTTCGTGATCCTGATGGGGCTGCTCACCATCGGGCTGCTCATCCTCACCAACACCCCGGTCCCCGTCGCGGCGCACGCGGTCAAGAGCTTCTTCGTCGGCCATCCCGGGCAGACCACCGCGGGCCCCTTCGACCGCTGGTTCGGTGGGGCCGACGAGCCGGTGTTGGATGACGTCGACGAGCCGCCCGCCCAGGACTTCGTCGAGGACTTCGGCGCCGACTCCTCCGACACCGCGGGCGATACGCTGGTCGACCCGGCCCGCTCAGAGACGGTGGTGCTCGAGGAGGCGACGCCGCCCTCGGACGATGTGGTCGGCGAGAACGCGCCCTCCACCGACGCGGGGGACCGGGCGGCCGCCGATGCCGCCGAGCGAGCCGAGCTCGACGGTGGCGAGGAGGCTGACGGCCCCGAGATGATCGGCAGCTACCGCTCGCCGGCCTCCGGCCAGGCACGCCAGCTGGTCCTCAACCCCGACCACGCCGACTACCAACTGCCCTCGCTCGACCTGCTCCGCACCGGCAAGGCAGCCGGTGGCAACACCGTGAACATGGAGCGGATGACCCAGGCGCTCGAGACGATGCTCGCCGAGTTCGGCGTCGACGCCCGGGTTGTCGCGGTCCGCCGCGGCCCGACAGTCACGCGCTTCGAGCTCGAGCTCGGCACTGGCGTGAAGGTCAACGCGATCACCAAGCTCGAGAAGGACATCTCCTACGCGCTGGCCACACCTGAGATCCGCATCGTGGCCCCGATCCCCGGCAAGGTCGCCATCGGCATCGAGGTCCCGAACGTGGAGCGCGACCACATCACCTTGGGCGACATCCTCCGCTCGCCTGAGGCCGCCGCGCAGACCCACCCCCTGACGGCCGGTATCGGGCTGGACATCTCCGGGCGCCCGTTGACGATCAACCTCGCCAAGATGCCCCACCTCCTGATCGCCGGCGCCACCGGGTCGGGGAAGTCCGTGGTCATGAACGGCATCGTCACCTCCATCATCATGCGCAACACCCCGGACCAAGTCCGGATGATCCTGATCGACCCCAAGCGGGTTGAGATGACGACCTACGAGGACATCCCCCACCTGCTCACCCGGGTCGTGACCGACCCCAAGCGGGCCAAGGACGCCCTCGACTGGGTGGTCGCGGAGATGGAACGCCGCTATGACCTGCTGGCCAAGTACGGCTTCCGCAACATCGACCGGTTCAACGAGGCCGTCGCCAGCGACGAGCTGCGGGACATCCCGGTCCTCGAGCAAGATGCCGAGGAGGTCGTGGCCGACCGGCTGGGCGAGGACGAGGGGCCAGCCGAGGAGCTGATGCCCTACATCCTCTGCGTGATCGATGAGCTCTCCGACCTGATGATGGTCGCGCCGCGTGACATCGAGGGAGCGATCGTCCGCATCGCCCAGATGGCCCGCGCCGTCGGCATCCACCTCATCATCGCCACCCAGCGGCCGTCCGTGAACGTCGTCACCGGGCTGATCAAGGCCAACGTCCCCTCCCGCATCGCGCTGTCGATGGCCACCGGGCACGACTCCAAGACGATCCTGGACCAGCATGGCGCCGAGAAGCTGATCGGCATGGGCGACATGCTCTACATGCCGGCCAACGCCTCCAAGCCACACCGGCTGCAGGGCTGCTACGTCGACGAGACCGAGATCGAGAAGGTCGTCGAGCACTGCAAGGCCCAGGCCGAGGTGACGTACGCCGAGAACGTCGTGAAGACCGGTCAGGAGGCCGTGATGGCCGACGTCACCGGGGACGACGCCACCGACGAGGACCTGACCAAGGCGGCCATGGAACTGGTGGTCCGCTCCGGGCTCGGGTCGACCTCGATGCTGCAGCGCAAGCTCAAGGTCGGGTTCGCGCGTGCCGGCCGCCTGATGGACGAGCTGGAGGAGATGGGGATCGTCGGCCCCTCTGAGGGACCGAAGGCCCGAACGGTGCTGATGACCGTGGAGCAGTTGGAGGAGCAGCAGTCAACCAGCGTCTGAGGGACCGGACCCGGCAGGGGGCGATCCGGGTCGTCACCGGGGTCGTCCTCATCGGGTTGGCGGCGTTCGGCTCCTACACCTACGTCGAGGACAGTCGATCGCCGGACTCGATGCTGGGCCAGCCCTCGGAGACCGAGGCAGCGCCCAGCGAGTCGCCGTCCCCCGGACCCCAGCCGTCGGAACGGGTCGAGCAGGGGCCGAACACCTTCCTCGCCGAGCTGAACCAACTGCCTCGCTGTGAGGTGTCGGACCTGGGCCCGTGGGCGCTGGACGTGCTCGGGACGGCGGACGAGATCGAGGACGTGGCCTTGGACGATGTCGCCACGTCGTTGCCGTTGGTGCGTCGTGACCTGCCGTTGGTCGCCTGCCACATCACGCTGGGGCTGGGGGAGGGGGTGGTGGCGTGGGAGGCTCAGGGTGCGGAGGGCGCGTTGGTCCGCGTCCTGCGGCAGTTCGATGCCCCTGATGGTGGCCTCGTCCCCGGCGCGCCCGACCTGCCGGAGTACGTCGAGGTGCCACTGGCCAGCGGTCAGGCCTTCGCTGGCCAGGCCACCGGTGAGCGGGTCGATGGTTCGGTGGTCCTCGATGGCCGGCCCAGCCGGCTGGTGGCCCAGCCGTTCGGCTTCTACGCGGCGCAGTTCGCCGAGTTGGCCCCAGCGCAGCGGGTCAGCCTGCTGCGGACGACCGGCGTCGAGGCGGGGTCGGCGTTCGGCGTGGCGGTGCCCCTGCCGGAGGAGTGGATGGCCTGCACGGGACCGCTCGCGGCCACCCGGTCGGGCTTTGCCGCGGTCGGCATCGTGGAGGCGTGCCGGGGGACCGAGCGGGTGGAGGTGTCGATCGTCGAGGTGCCTCCGGCGACGTTGCCCGCCGGCGGGGTGCGGGTTGGGCCGGCCGTGGTGATTCCACTGGCGGGCGAACCGGGGGACGTCGAGGCGGTTGCGGAGGAGGTCGACCGGCTGTGGACCGAGGGTGCGGTCGGCTGAGGTCAGAGATCCTCGAGTCGTGGCCAGACCTGGTCCTCGAACGCCAGGTCGACGGCGGCACCCGGAGCCAGGTGTGGCGCGGGCGGATCGACGGCAACCGTGTAGCTGTCCGCCACGCTCGACGGTCGGCGGCGTCGCTGGACTGGGAGTTGGACCTCCAGGCCCGCCTGGACATGGCCGTCTTCCGGCCACCGCAGATCGTGCCGACCGCCGACGGTGCTCGCCGAGTCGGTCAGGTCGTTGTGACCGAGTGGGTCGAGGGTCATCAACCGAGGACAGCCGATGAGCGAGGTGCAGTCGCGGCCGGGCTCCGGGCGCTCCACAGCGAATGGGCAGACCACCCGCAACGGCCGGGCTGCGTGACGGTTCGGGAGCTGACGTGGGCGAGACGGAGCGTCGACGCCGACCTCGACCGGATGCCACCTGACGTTGCATCGCTGGTGGAGGCCGTGTTCGGAGAGGCCGACGGCCTGCCGACGTCTGTGATCCACGGGGACCCCAGCCCGTCGAACACTCGCCTCCAGCCCGATGGGTCGGTCGTGCTCCTCGACTGGGATGAGAGCCGTGTGGACGTGCCGCTCCTCGACCGTGCAGGGGTACAAGACCCGTTGCTGGAGGGCGAGGAACTGACCCGGGCGTTGCGTGTCATGCTGGCCTGGGAGGTTGCGAACGGGTGGCTCGTCGAACCCAGCTACGCCCGAGCTCGGTTGAAGGAGCTTCGCCAGCTCTTGCGTCGTCGAGCCTGAGGCTGCCGCGCCGGCCGTCTCTCGCTTGCGAGCTGCCGACGCAGCCGTCGATGGCCTCGCGCAGCAGGTCGGCGTGGCCGTCGTGCCGCGCGTGCTCGTGGACCATGTGGAGGAGAATCGCTCGCAGGGACGTGTCAGTCTCCCATGCCCTTGATATGAGATCGCTCACCAGGGGAGCCGACCCTGACTGATGGCGCGCTACCGTTCGACCGTGCACGCCGCCTTCTTGGACCTCGACGGCTGCCTGGTCGACTCCTCCCGTGCGATCCCGTTCGCCATCAACGCAGGTCTGGAGTCCGTCGGGCTCGCCCCCCAGCCGGTTGACTCGTTGGTGCAGTACGTCGGCCCCCCGCTGTTAGCGACCTACCGTGAACTCCTGAGTCAACAGGGTGAGAGCCCAGGTCGGGCCGAGGAGGCCGTCCAGGGCTATCGGGCCGTCTACGGTGGGCTGGCGCGGCAGTGGACGACGGTCGTCGAGGGCATCCCGGCCGCACTGCAGTCGCTGCGGAGTGCCGGCATCCGGCTGGTCGTCGTCACCTCCAAGCCTCGGGTTGTGGCGGTCCCGCTCCTCGAGCACGTCGAGCTGTTGGACGAGTTCGAGGAGGTGGTCGGCCCCGAGTTGTCGGCGCTGACCGAGCCGAAGCAGGTCGGGCTCGAGCGCGCCCTGCACCTCGTCGGCCGGGCCGACGGCGACCGGGCGGACACCGTCATGATCGGGGACACCCGGTACGACATCGAGGCGGGCCACTCGTGCGGGACCCGAACCATCGGTGTGACGTGGGGGAGCGGATCGCCGGAGGAATTGATGGCCCTCGGGGCCGACCGGGTGGTCCAGCGGCCGCGGCAGATCCCGGTAGCTCTCCACGACCTGGTGGCCTGACCGGGCGGGCTCGCGACGAGGGGCGCCTGGTGGAAACCAGTCACCAAACACGTCTTCGAAAAAGCTAGACATGGTGGCATTTCAAGGGGCCCTCATGTCACACCCCCTCCCTAGACTGCAGGTATGAAGGTCACGGCTGTGGGCACCGACACCACCATCGGTGGTGGGAGTAAGGGGAGGGCGCAGGCGCCGGACCCTTGCCGCACCGCCATCGATGCCCTGGTCCAGGTCGACCGCAGCATGGCCACCGTCCTGCGGGCACTGGCTGACGCCCCACCGACGGCAGGGCTGCCCGCCGCCCGGCTGGTCGGGCTGGCGGCCCACCAGACCGGCTGGGACGTCGCCTACCTCCGCCGCTGCATCGAGACGCTCCAGGCGATGCCATTGACGTGGGCCGCGTTCGACGACGGGCGCATCTCCTGGTCCCAGCTGCGTCGCATCGTCGGCCCCGCCCGACGCCTCTGCATCGCCGACCGAGCCACCCTCGACCACCAACTGTCAGGCGCCATCGACCAGAATGACCGGGCGGAGCCGGACCGCATCTGTGAGCTCGCCGAGGACATGGCTTGCCGACTCGACGACCGCCGCACTGCCGAGCGCGAACAGGCCACGGCGGACCGGTCCTACATCCACTTCCAGCCGCGCCTCACCGGCGGGACCGACTTCCACGGTCACGGCGATGACGACCAGATCGCCACGCTCACTGCCGCACTGGACGCTGCCGCCGACCGACCCGTAGCCGATGACGAGCAGCCGGTCGACGTCGATGGCAAGCCGATCCCTGCCGCGTGGCTCCGGCACACCGCGCGAGGCGCACAGCGCATGGAGGGGCTCCGCCGCATCTCCGCCGCCTACCTGGCAGGCGCTGATGGCGGTCCGGCACGACCCTCGGTGACGGTCGTCACCGACCTGACCACGATCACCCAATCAGAGAACGACCCAGGTTGTACGCGGGCCGCATCGCGCCTCCTGTGGAACCTGGCCGGAGGTCGACGACCGCTCTCTTCGGCCGCTGTCCGGATGCTGACCTGCGATGCCGACCACGTGCCAATGCTTACCGACGGGCCACAGCTGCTCGCCATCGGGGACGCGCACAATCCCATCACGACGTCCCTTCGCCGGGCGGTCATCGCCCGCGATCAGGGGTGTCGCTTCCCGGGCTGTGGCGCGCCTTCCGCCCACAGCGATCTGCACCACGTCGTCCACCGCGCCGACGGCGGCCCGACCACACCGGGCAACCTGGTAGCTCTCTGCCGACCGCACCATCGCACAGTCCATCAGCACAACTGGCGACTCACCCTCACGGACGGAGTCCTGACGGTCCGGCACGGACGCTGGCAGTTCACCAGCCAGCCGCGACTCCGGCCGCCACCGCCCACCCGCGCCGCTGCTCCTCGGGATTCTGGACAGGCGCGCGGTAGTCCTGCAACCGGGTCAGTTGCCACCCATCGAGAACCGAACCCCAAGATGGCCGATCAGTTGCCATTCTGAGTCCGCTCACGCGATCGCTCAGATGGTGCATCCGAGCGGCCCTGACCGACGGTTCTGCCCGTCAGCCAACCTCGCGCTGACGGGCCTGTCGGCGTGCTCACGACCGACGCCCGTCTTCCGGTCGACGTCACCAGCGTCCTCGTTCCGCGTCACCTGACGGTCGGGGTCAGGCTCAGTCCGCAGCAGATCCGCGCCTCCGGGTCACACGCGGGAGCTACTCGGAACGATCTGGACGCAGCACTCTGAGGATGTGCGGCCACGCGACGGCTCCGAGTTCCGCATCAGCCTCGGGCGTCCCGCCGCGGGCCATCCGCTGGCCGCCGGCCGGCTTGGCCTCTCCCGGCAGAACGGCGCGGTGACCGGCGTCCGGGTGCCCGATGACCGTGGTCGGGAGATCCCCCCGCCGCGCACGGATGGCTTCCGCGAAGGGCAGCGCCGGCCACCCGCGGCTCGACAGCAGCCGTCAGCAACGCGAGTTCCGCCCCGAACGACGTGCCGATGAGCACAACCCGATCGCAGGAGCGGAGCAGGATCTTCACCTCGGCGACGACGCTCTCCAATCGAACACGACGGGGGATGGACGGCTGTCCCGGTCCGCCGAACCACCGTGGCGCCCGCACGAGGAGCCCGTGTCGTCGCAGGAGCGCTGCGCGGCCGTGGTGGGGCACACCACTCGAGCCGTGCAGCAGCACCACGCCGGTCGCTCTGATGGGTCCCATGGTGCCGAAGCGCCCGGCGCCATGTGGCATCGTACGAGGGGATGCGCGACAGCGTCACCTTCCCGGTCACCATCGAGTTCGACACCCATGAGCGCGACGGCTACATGAAGCACTTCATCGTGCTGCCCGAGACCTTCGCCGCGGTGGAGGGTGACCGGCTGGTCGGCGAGCTGGTCGGCCGCACCTTCAGCCGTGTGGTGTGGGACCACCCGGATGGCTCCCGCCGTCTCAAGTTCGGCGAGGGATGGCTGGCCGAGCTGGGTCTGGACGTCGGCGACACCATCGAGCTCACACTCCAGACCGACCCCGACCCCGACTACGTCGAGCTCGCACCCGAGCTGGAAGAGGCGCTGGCCGCCGACCCGGTCGCCGAGCACGCCTGGGAGTCACTCACCCCGGGACGACGGCGGACCCTGGCGTACGGCGTCACGCGGGCCAAGCGGCCGGAGACCCGCAGGCGCAAGGCGCGGGAGTTGGTCGCCGAGCTCAAGGTCGGCCGCTGACCATCGTGTGATCGAGCAGGATGTGGTCAGTCCTCAGGCTCCACGACGTGACCCGCACCAGTTACGAACACGGCTCGGCCGGGAGCTCGGGCGCCATCGGTCGGCGGCGATGCAGCAGCCTCGACAGCGACGTCGTGCTCAGTCAGGTATCCGCTGGCGGCACCGTCGGGGCCGATCGCGAACAAGGTGCAGGAGGACACCCGCATGTTGTTCTCGTACTTATTGCTGTAGGACAGCCATGCCCGTTCGGTCGGGCCGCCAAGAAGGCCCGCAATCTGTGTCGGTCCCGACGACTCGTTCCACGCGGTGAGACAGTCCCCTCGCATCAACCGACTGCCGCCGCACGCCGAGCCCAGGACCACCACCGCCACCAGCAGCCTCGCCACGAGAAGCCTGTGCCGACTGGTCGCCATGTGATCCCCTGGTCCGATCGATGCCCAGACTAGGACGCCGCACGTCGTCAGGCGACTCCAAGGAGCCGCCAGAGACGACGACGTGCACCGAACCTCCGGGAAGAGCGCCGCCAACCCGCACCGAACACCAGACTGACGTCGACGGAGCGGCCCCACACTCCAGACCCATGAGATCCCGACGCCTCGGAGCGGCCCTGCGAGCCATCGCCTACGTCTGCTCGGTCCCGGTCGGTCTGGTGCTGATCCTGTGGACGGTCAGCTTCATCGTCCAGTTCGGTGCCTACGCCTTCCCGCGGACCGTCCACGTCTGGCTGGTCCTCCTGACGGCCACGATCCTTCTCCGCGCCAGCAGTCTGGCCCGCGGCCGGGCACGAACGGCACTGCGCACGCACGCCGGTCTGGAACTGGCCTTGTCGGTTGGCCTGCTCACCTACGCCTGGCTCTTTCCGCAGCCCGACGAACACGTTCCCGGAGCCATCATGACCATCGTCGTCGTCACCGCCGGCATCATCCAGCTGCTGGTGGCGATCGCACCCGCCGGGAGTGCGTCGGTCCGCAGTCGGGAAAACCTGAGGCATGAGTGATCTTGACACCAGAACCGTGCTCGTGGCCGGCGGAACCGGTCAGGTGGGTGAGCCCATCGTCCGCCAGCTGCTCGACGACGGCGCGACGGTCGTGGTCCCCAGCCGTCGGCCGGAGAAGGCCCGGGAGCTGCTCCCATCCAACGCCCACGTCATGGAGGGGGACCTGAGCGACCCAGCCAGCGCAGGGGCCGTTCGCGAGTCGATCACCAGCCAAGGGCTCAGCCCGACCGACGTCATCGCCTCACTCGGCTCGTGGTGGTCCGGACCGGACATCGGTCATCTGGACCCGGAGGAGTGGGATCGTGTCCTGGCCATGGGACTCGGCGCCCACTTCCACACCGCGAACACGTTCCTGCCGCTGCTCGAGAACACAGCAGACGCCACCTACACCCTCATCAACGGCGGTGGCGGGGTGGACCCGGTGCCTGGATCTGGAGCCGTCTCGATCTCCGCCGCCGCCCAGCTCATGCTGGGCCGGGTACTCGCACAGCAAGACGGACCGCCTCGCGTCACCACCCTGGTGGCGATGACGCCCGTCCTCACACGGGACCGACCGGAAGGTCGAGGCGGCTGGCTCCGCGCCGAGACGATAGCCACGATCACCAGTCGCATCGTCGGTGGCGCCACGCTCGACGAGGTGACCTATCTGACCAACGAGCCCAGCGCAGCCGGGCTGCTCTCATCGATGGAGTAGTCGATCGAGGAGCGGTCCCGGACAGCTGAAGCTGTCACCTGGGCCACGCTCGGAGCAGAACCACGACTAGCATGGCGCCGATGCCACCACTCTCGTCTCTGGCGAGCTTCGGCTTGCTCAGCTTGCTCCTGATCATCGTCCCGGGCCCCTCGGTCATCTTCGTCCTCAGCCGATCAGTCGCTCTCGGCCGCCGCTCCGGCCTGCTCTCGGTCGTCGGCAACACGATCGGCGTCTCGGTCCTCATCCTCCTCGTCGCCGCGGGGCTCGGCCCGATGCTCGAGCGCTCGGCGACACTGTTCACGGCGATGAAGCTGATCGGTGCCGCCTACCTCGGGTGGTTGGGGATCCAGGCGATCAGGAACCGTCACGAGGCCGCCCGCGTCGTGGACGTGACGGAGATGGGGAGAACTCGACGTTCACTCTTGGCAGAGGGCTTCATCGTCGGCGTGTCGAACCCGAAGGCACTGGTGTTCTTCGCGGCGATCCTCCCGCAGTACGTGGACCCCGGCATCGGGCCGGCGGGCACGCAGATGGCGGTGTTGGGTGGCCTCTTCGCTGTCATCGCCCTGGTCTGTGACGGCGTCTGGGCGCTGGCTGGCGGCTCGGCACGAGCGTGGCTGCTGCGCTCACCCCGCCGTCTCGCCCGGCTGGGCGGCGCCAGCGGTCTTGCCATGATCGGGTTGGGTGTGGGCCTGGCGGTGACGGGCCGCCCCGACTCATCGCGCTGACGATCCGGCTGCAGGGCAGCCGCTGAGCCCGCCTACCCCGTCGGCTCGCGGCGCCTCGCGCTCCAGATCCCACCGCCGGCCAACGTGACCACGGCGATGGCCGCCAGGGCGAGCAACGGCGTGGTTGCGATCGGCACACCACGCAGCATCGAGTCACGGAGCCCGGGGATCGCGTGGTACATGGGCAGCAGCCAGCCCACCGGTCGAGCCCAGGCGAAGAGCCGCTCGGGTGAGAGCAGCAGTCCGCCGAAGAACACGCTGAGCAGCAGGATCAGCATGGCGCCCTGGACGACCTGCGTCGTGGTTCGGCTGATCGCCGAGAGCACGAAGCCGACGCCGATGCTCGCCACCAGGGCCAGGCCGAGGACACCCGCCACCGGGAGCACACCGGAGCGCATCGGCGCTCCCAACACCAACACCACGGCGGCCAGCAGAACCGCACCGAGCACGAGTCCGATGAGGAGGTAGGCCAGGACCTTGCCAGCCAACCGCTCGGCGGGACGGAGGGGCGAGACGGCGAGCAACTCGACCGTGCCCTGGCTTCGCTCACGGCTGATCGAGAGGGCGACGAAGGTGATCGTCAGGTGCTGCAGGATCAGCGCCACTACCGCAGGGGCGTAGAACTCCGACGTCGTGATCGCCCCGCCGGCGGCCTCGGCCTCGCCGTCCAGCGGGGCCGCGAGCAGGGCGGGGTCGCGATCGAACAACTCCTGGGCCTCCTCGATCCCGGCCTCGACCTGCGCCTGCTCGCGCTCGTCGAGTCCTCCCTCCGCAGCGGCAGCGGCCGCCTCCTCCTGCTGTGCTGACTCCTCCAGCAGCGCTTCGGCGACACCCTGCACCTCGGCGATCGCCGCCTCGACGATCCGGTCGTTGATGTCGGACACGGCGCCGTCGGTCAGCAGGCTGATGGCCTGCGCCTCCAGTGGATCGAGGAAGCTGTGCCGAACCCGCAGCACGGGCTGTTCCTCGCTGGAGGTGAGGTCATCGAGGCGTACGTCCGGAACGGAGATGATCACCTGCACCTCGTCCCGTCGAAGCGCCGACTCGGCGGCTGCCTCGTTGCTGCCGATGTCGTGCACCAGCAGTCGACCCTCCTGCGCCTCGGCGAACTCCTCGACCAGGCCCTGCAGGTCAGGGTTGTCCTCGGGCACCACGAAGGCCACGCTGACGGCCGGGTCCACGGGCCGGACGCCGGCACCGAAGAGCAGCAGGATCGCCAGGGGTCCGATGACCAGGATCGTCAGCAGCCCCGGCTGGCGGAGGAGTTGGACGATTTCCTTGCGAACGACGCCGTAGAGGCGCTGGAGCAGGTCACGCATCGTCCTGCTCCAGCAGCGTGACGAAGACATCCTCGAAGGGACGGACGTACCGCTCGGCCAGCGGCCGGTCCAGTCCGGCGTCGGCCATCACCGAATCGAGGGCCGGCAAGTCGATCTCGGCGTCGGCGACGACCAGCCGGAGCGCATTCTCGCCATTGCGCGACACCTTTCGCACCACGTCGTTCTGCTGGAGCGCGCCGATGGCCTGTGGTGGGATGCGGCTGGACGTCTGGACGTCCACGACGTCTCCGCCCTCGGCGCGCCGACGCAACTCGGCAGGTGTCCCGACGGCCACCAGGCGACCCTCGACGATCAGTCCGACCGTGTCGCACATCGTTGCCTCAGAAACGATCTGGGTGGTGACGACGAGTGTGCGCCCGTCATCACGCAGGGCCTGGAAGTGCGACCACACCTGCCGGCGCAGACGGGGATCCAGGCCGCTGGTCGGCTCGTCCAGGAAGAGCAGGTCCGGCTCGTGCAGGAGCGCACCCGCCAGGGCGACGCGCCGCTGCATGCCGCCGGACGTGGAGCCGAGCGCCTGCGACTCGGTGCCGGCCAGGTCGAGGTGGCGCAGCACCTCCTCGATCCGCGTCGAGGCGTTCCGGACGCCGTACAGGGAGGCGACGAAGAGCAGGTTCTCTCGGACCGACAGCTCGGGGTACAGCACACCGAGTTGCGGCATGTAGCCGATGCGCTGCCGGGTTGCGGTGTCGTGGGCGTCGACGTCGCTGCCGAAGATCCGCACGGTGCCGGCGTCAGGCTGCAGGTATCCGGTCAGCATCCGGACGGTGGTCGTCTTCCCGCTGCCGCTCGGGCCGATCAGACCGTGGATCGTTCCCGGTGCGACGGAGAGGTCGAGGTCGTGGATGACGGCAACGTCCCCGAAGGATCGAGAGACCCCGCTGGCTTCGACGGTGACCGCGGGTGCGCCGTCGGCGGACTGCTGGCTCGGCATCGCCGTGGTCATATCCGGTTAGGGTGCGCAGTAACCCATGGCCGTCTTTCCACTCCCACATGCTGCTGTCGCCACGCTCTTCCGGGCTGTTGCGGTGCTGGGCCTGGTCGCTGCGCTGCTCGGCGGCGTGGCCGGTTGGCTGCTGCTCTCCCGGACCGGCGACGCCCTGCAGGCGTCGTTGGAGCTGACCAGCGACACCCTGGAGTCCCTCGATGCCTCCGCTGGTGTGGCGCAGGACACCGTGGCCGCGCTTGCGGCCTCGCTGGTGACGCTGGAGGCGACCGCAGCCGATCTTGATGGCGCCTTCGATGACGGAGAACGCCTGATGACCGACCTCGGGGAGGTCGTCCGGACCGATGTGGCCTCCTCCATCCGAGCCGTGGAGGACTCGCTACCGGGCCTGGTCGAGGTGGCCGGCACGGTCGACACCACCCTCGGCGCCCTCAGCGATCTCCCGATCGGGCTCAGCTACGATCCCGAGCAGTCCTTCGCCGCCGGTCTGGGGGAGCTGGAGGCGTCGATCGACGGTCTCCCCGAACGCCTGGAGGAGCAGGCCGACCTGATCGAACAGACCGCGGGGTCGCTGACGGACGTCGGTGACGGGGTCGGGCGCCTGGCCGCCGAGCTGGCCTCGTTCGACGCAACCCTCACCCAGACCGGCGAGCTGCTCGGCACCTACGACGAGACCATCCAGCAGGGAACGAGCCTGGTCGATCAGGCGACCGCGGACCTGGGGCGCCAGTTGGCGCTCTCACGAGTCGCCCTGGTCGTGTTCGTCCTGGCCTTCGCGGGTCTTCAGGCTGTCCCCCTGCAACTGGCTGCGGTCCGCCGCACGGCCTCCGGCGCGGCGGACGGACCGGCCGCCTAGTAGCGCAACGTCAGGAACACCCCGATCATCGCGGGCTTCTCCTGTCCCTCGATCTCGACGGTCATCTCCGTCCTGACCAGGATCCCCTCACCCTTCGGCTCCGTCGACAGGATCGTCCCGCGGGCTCTGATCCGGGCACCGGATGGAACCGGGGAGGTCAGGCGCAGCCGGTCCATCCCGTAGTTCACGCCCATCACGCTGCCCTCGACCGAGAGCATCTGGCCGAGCATCTCGGGGAGCAGCGAGACGGTCAGGAAGCCATGGGCGATCGTCTGGCCGAAGGGACCCTGGGCTGCCTTGTCGTGGTCGACGTGGATCCACTGGTGATCCCGGGTTGCGTCGGCGAACAGCTCGATCATGGCCTGGTCGACTCGGATCCACTCCGAGGTGCCGAGGTCGACGTCGCTGGCTGCCGCCAACTCGTCCTTGGTCATCGTCACTGGCATGGCACGGCTCCTTCGGTCAGGGCGTCGTCGGTCGTGGTGGACACCGACCCTACGAGGTCACAGCGCGCAGCCACGCACCCAGCTCAGCCGGCGACATCACGGCCGGGTCGCCGAGATTGGTCGGCTCGACGTCCGCCAGCGCCTCCGGCACGCGCGTGATCACCTGCTCGAGCACCGCCGCACGGCCGAACTCGTCCACCAGCGCGGCCATCCCGGCGTCGTGGTCGGCCCCGCGGGCCCGTGCCGACTGGGTCAGGCCGACGAGCAGGCTCTCCCAGGTGGTCATCGGCCCCTGGGTGATCGAGGCAGACTCCTCGAAGGAGTCGACGAAGGCGAAGGGGGTCGTCGCGACCTCGTGTCCGCCACCGATGGCGGCGTACAGCCAGTCGGAGTCGAACGAGAACCCGAAGGTCGACGGTGCTGCCAGCACCTCGCTCAGCGCGGCGGCGCCGTAGAGCTTGAACGCCGCCTGGGTGTCGGCGATGCCCCGGGAGAACAGCGCCCGCCCGACCATCCGCTGCATGTGGCGCAGGACGACGATGCCCGGCCCCCAGCGGGCCTCGGCCTTGCGCAGCACCGAGTCGGGCTGCTTGCGGTCGCCGATGACCACACCGGCGCCGTCGGCGAACGGTCCCAGCAGCAGACCCAGCTGTCCCAGGTCCACCGACACGTCGGCGTCGGTCAGGACCACGGCGTCGGCTCCACCGTCCACGGCGACCGAGGCGCCGTACACCATCGCCCCGCCCTTGCGCGAGTCGTCGACGTCGGCCAGACCCGAAAGCGGGCCGTCCGTGGCCGGCACCACGTCGGCCAGCCGCAGGACCTGCACACGGTCGCCCATGCGGTGGCCGGCAGCCATCTCCTCAGCCACGTCGGCGCTGCCGTCGGGACAGCCGTCGTCGATCGCGACCAACCGCCACCGCACGGTCGAGCCGTCGAGCAGCCAGTCCAGCTGATCCAGCTTCACGCCCAGGGCGTCCTCACCCAGGGGGTTGCCCTGGTCGCGCGGTCGCAAGCGGCGGTGTTCACCCCACATGGCGAACTGGACCGCGACCTCGATCTCGCCCACCGCACGCAGCCGACGTCGGGACTCGGCCAGCTTGGTGGCGATCCGCACGTCGATCGGCACCTCGGTGGAGCGGCCCAGCGTCCGGAGGAGATCGGTCGCCGCGGTCGGATCCTCGTCCTCGACCAGCGTCAGCAGCTCCTCGGCCAACCCCCGGACGGCAGGCTGGACAGCTGGATCGGTCAGGTCGAGATCGTCTCGACCGTGGGCGATCACGGCATCGAAGCGTCCCATCAGCGCGGCACCTCCGCGGTCACCGCGAAGGCCGGCCCGTGGCCGGGGACGATGCGGTCGGCGATGTCCACCACCCGGGCTCGGTGCTCGTGGAGCAGATCGAGGTCGACGGCTCGCGGATCCGACTCCGACTCGGCTGTCCACCACAGGTGGGAGAACACGACGACCCCCTCCTCGGTGTCCACGACGGTCGAGATGTCCTCCATCGTGTGGCCAGGGGTGTGGAGCAGCGTGACACCGGGACAGACCTCGGCACCCTCGGCGGGACGAGCGGTCCACAGGTCCCCGGCGTAGGTCGCCCAGTGGTCGTGGACCGTGGCGTGTCCGAACAGGCCCATCCAGCGGGTGTGGTCGGGGTGATGGTGGCTGAGGACGACATCGGTGACGTCAGCGGGGGCGTAGCCGGCGTCCGCGAGTGGGCCGAGGATCGAATCCGGCCCCGGGCACAGGCCGGGATCGACGACGACGACGTGGTCGCCAGAGACGATCAACGACACGGTCCCTCCCACGTGGTTCCCGCCCCTGCCCGGTCGGATGTATCCCTCGAACAACACCGAGACACAGGGCTTCATCGTGGTTCCGATCGCATCGTGGTTCCAGCTGATCTGGGTGCAGCCTAGGCTCCAGTATCCTGCCCGCATGATCCTGGTGAACACCGAGACCATTCCTGGTCAGCAGATCGTGGCACTCCGTGGGTTGGTCCAGGGGAACACGATCCGCGCGAAGAACATCGGCCGGGACATCGGCGCCGGGCTGAAGAACCTCGTGGGTGGTGAGCTCACGGCCTACACCGAGCTGATGACCGAAGCTCGGGACGAAGCCGTCAGCCGCATGGTCGCGCAGGCCCAGCAGCTGGGGGCCAATGCCATCGTCAACGTGCGCTTCACCACCTCACAGGTCGCCGGCGGGGCCGCCGAGCTGTACGCCTACGGGACCGCGGTGACGGTGCAACCGACCGGGGGCGCCCCGCAGCAGGCCGACGCGCAGGGGCAGTTCGGGAGCACACCGCAGCAAGCCCACCCCCAGGGCTGGAACGCCTCCGCCTGATGGAGTTCGTCCTCTCGATCCTGATCCTCGCGCTCCTCGTCGGGATCGGCTTCCTCGTCGGCAGCTGGCGCGAGAGGCGTCACCTGGCCGAGCTCGCCCAACGAGAACAGGCCATGGCCCACGTGCTCGTCACCGACTTGCGGTCCTTGCCTCTCGGCCTCGACGCCTCCGCCGGCACGATGGTGATGGGTGAGGTCGTGATCGCCAGCGACTACTTCAAGCAGTTCGCTGCACAGCTGCGCAACCTCGTCGGAGGTGAGGTGACCAGCTTCCGCACGGTCATGGACCGGGGCCGCCGTGAGGCCCGGCAGCGGATGGTCGAGCAGGCCGACCGCATCGGCGCCCGGACGGTCATCAACGTCCGCTTCGAGACCTCGACGGTCGCCGCGCTCGGCACCGAGGTGCTGTGCTACGGGACGGCGGTCCGCTAGGCGGCATAATCCCGTAGACTGGAACCGGGACCCGAACGGGTCCCTCACGAACTCACCGCCGAGGTGTCCACGATGCGCAACAAGACCCGCCTGACCACGCCACTGATCCGCCGGGATGGCGTCCTCGAACCGGCCTCATGGGAGGACGCGCTCGCCACAGCGGCCACCGGGCTCGGGGCGATCCGAGACACCCACGGTGGTCGGGCGCTCGGCATGTTCTCGTGCTCGAAGGCCACCAACGAGACCAACTTCATGGCCCAGAAGTTCGCCCGGGTCGTGCTCGGGTCGAACAACATCGACAGCTGCAACCGAACTTGACACGCGCCTAGCGTCGTCGGTCTGGCGACAGCGTTCGGTGCCGGAGGCGGCACCAGTTCCTATGAGGAGGCGGAGCACGCCGACCTCATCATCCTGTGGGGCTCAAACGCCCGGAACGCGCACCCGATCTTCTTCCACCACGTCCTCAAGGGTGTCCACAACGGGGCCAAGCTGTACTGCGTCGACCCCCGTCGCAGCGAGTCCGCCCAGTGGGCCGAGGTCTGGCTGGGCCTGGACGTCGGCACCGACATCGCGCTCGCCAACGCCGTCGGCCGTGAGATCATCCAGGCCGGTCTTGCCGACCCCGAGTTCATCGGTCGGGCCACCAGCGGCTACGAGGCCTACGCGGCATCGGTCAAGCCCTACACCTTGGAGCACGCCAGCCGGATCACGGGCGTGCCCGCCGGGACCATCCAGGCCCTGGCCCACGACTACGCCACCGCGGGGCGTGCGCAGCTGTGCTGGACCCTCGGCATCACCGAGCACCACAACGCCACCGACAACGTCTTCGCGCTGATCAACCTGGCGCTCCTGACCGGCCACGTCGGCCGGTACGGCTCCGGCCTGGTTCCCGTCCGCGGGCAGAACAACGTGCAGGGCGGCGGCGACATGGGTGCCTTGCCCAACAAGCTGCCCGGCTTCGCCGACCTCGCCGACGACGAGCGACGCGGCAAGTTCGAGGCCGAGTGGGGGACGGAGATCCCCGCCACGCCCGGCCGGCACCTCAGTCAGATGTTCGAGGACATCGAATCCGGAGCGATCAAGGGCCTGTACGTCATCGGCGAGAACCCCGCGCAGGCCGAGGCCGACGCCGGCCACACCCGGGAGCTCCTCGACGCCGTCGACTTCCTGCTGGTCCAGGACATCATGCTGACCAAGACGGCTGAGATGGCCGACGTCGTGCTCCCCGCGGCGGCCGACTGGTGCGAGTCCAGCGGCACGGTCACCTCCAGCGAACGGCGGGTCCAGCTGACCCGCAAGGCTCTCGAACCACCGGGGGAGGCGCGGGCCGACCGCGACATCATCGCCGACCTCGCCCGGGCCTTCGGTCACGACTGGGGCCGGCCGAGTGCCGAGGAGGTGTGGGACGAGCTGCGCAGCCTCTCGCCGATGCACGCCGGCATGAGCTACCGCCGACTGGAGGCCGAGGGTGGCCTGCAGTGGCCCTGCTACGACGAGGACCATCCCGGCGAGCTGTTCCTCCACGCCCGGCTGTGGGAGGACCCGATCCAAGGTGCGCGGGCGCCGTTCACCCCCGTCGAGTTCGCGCCGCCGGTCGATGAGCTGACGAGCGAGTTCCCGCTGCGCATGACGACCGGGCGGCATCTGGACAGCTACAACACCGGGGTGCAGACCGCCGGCTACGCCTCTCCGCTTCGCGAGTCCGGGCGGACCGGGGCGATGGTCGACCTCTCACCGGAGGACGCCGAGCGTCTGGGTCTTGCGACCGGCGACCTGGCCACCGTCACCAGCCGGCGTGGCTCGATCGAGGCGATGGTCAACGTCGCGCCAGGCCTTCGCGAGGGCCTGGTCTTCATGGCCATGCACTATCCCGACTCGACCGATGTCAACCAGCTGACGATCGAGGCGTGGGACCCTCAGAGCGGCACGGCCGAGTTCAAGGCCACGGCGGTCCGGGTGGAGCACGCCGGGTGACCAGCCTCTGCCCAACGGAGGGCGTCCGATGGATCTGACCTTCTCCGACGCCGAGCCCACCGCCGCAGAGCGCGCCGTGATCGACGGACTGCTGGGTGCGCCCGACTCCGTCTGGACCGGTGCCGAGCAGCGCTCCGAGCAGGATCTCCGCGTTGCCCGGACCGGGCGAAGCAGGGAGCGGCGGGACGAGCTGCTGCCGGCGTTCGACGCCGTGCAGTCCGCCATCGGGTGGATCAGCGAGGGTGCGCTGATGCACATCTGTCGGCAGCTCGGGGTACCTCCGGCAGAGGCCTACGGCGTGGCCACCTTCTACGAGCTCCTCAGCGTCACCGAGCAGCCGCCCCGGGTTCTGCACGTCTGCGATGACGTCGGCTGTCGCGGCTTCGGCGGCACCGAGCTGATCGCGGGGGTCGAGGAGCACTTCGGGCCGGAGGGTGCCGTGGTGCAGACGTCCGACGGAGAGTCAGCGACCTGGCACCGCTCACCCTGCATCGGCCAGTGCGACCGGGCACCCGCCTGCTACGCCCAGCTGGCCGGCACCGACGACGCGGTCCTGGTGGAGACCGGAACTGACGAGGCGGTGGCCGTGCTGACCGGCTCCTCGCCGGGCGGTGCGCCCGACGTCCTCCCGCCACAGGTCGAGGGCATGCGCCTCCTCCGCCGCGTCGGGGTGGTCGACCCGACCGACCTGGATGCCTACCGCGACGCCGGTGGGTACGCCGCCCTCCGCCGCGCCGTCGAACTCGGCCCTGATCGGGTGATCGAGGAGGTCAAGGCATCCGGCCTGCGCGGCCGCGGTGGCGCCGCCTTCCCGGCACACGTGAAGTGGTCCGCTGTCGCCGCGCACGCCGAGGGGCCGCGCTACCTGATCTGCAACGCCGACGAGTCCGAACCCGGCACGTTCAAGGACCGCACGATCATGGAGGGGGACCCCTTCGCGCTGATCGAGGCCATGACCATCGCCGGCTTCGCCGTCGGTGCCGAGCAGGGGTACATCTACATCCGTGGCGAGTACCCCATCGCCACCGCCCGGCTCCGCGGCGCCATGCAGGCGGCCCGCACCGCCGGCATGCTGGGCGAGGACGTGCTGGGCGAGGGGTTCAGCTTCGACATCGACCTCCGCCGCGGCCAGGGTGCCTACATCTGTGGCGAGGAGACGGCCCTGATGAACTCCATCGAGGGATATCGGGGCGAGCCGCGCAGCAAGCCACCGTTCCCCACCGATGTGGGCTTGTTCGGTCGCCCGACCGTGGTCAACAACGTCGAGACGTTGGTGAACGTCCTGCCGATTCTGGAGGAGGGCGGCGCCGCGTTCGCCCGGATCGGCACCGACGACTCGACCGGCACGCGGCTGTTCTGCCTCTCCGGTGCCGTCGACACACCCGGGGTGTACGAGGTGGAGTCGGGCATGATCCTGCGCGATCTGATCAGCCTGGCGGGTGGGGAGCCGGCCCAGGTCAGCGCCGTTCTCCTGGGCGGGGCCGCCGGGGCCTTCGTCGGGCCGGGGGACCTGGACCTGCCGCTGACGTTCGAGGACGCCAGGTCGGCCGGGCTGGGCCTGGGATCCGGTGTGGTCATGGTCTTCGGGCCGAGCGCCGACCTGGGTGATGCCACCACCCGGATAGCCCGGTTCTTCCGCGACGAGTCATGCGGTCAGTGCGTCCCCTGTCGCGTGGGAACGGTTCGGGTCGAGGAGGCGCTCGGTCGCTTCCTCGCCGCCGGCCCACGGGCGAACGGGGCCGGGACGCGCGAACGACGACTGATCGAGGAGTTGGACCTGGTGATGAAGGACGCATCGATCTGCGGACTGGGCCACACCGCTGGCACCGCGATCCGCTCGGCGCTCGATCTCGGACTGCTGGGCAAGAGCGAGGTCCCGGCGTGAGCACGCATCCGGTCATCCCCCGACGTCCGCCCGCACCGCCTGAGCCGCCTCCGGTCAGCCTCACCATCGACGGCCAGCAGGTCGACGTGCCTGCCGGGACGACGCTGCTCGACGCCTGCCACCGCCAGCAGATCGACACACCGACGTTGTGCTACTCCGACGTGCTCGAGCCGGCTGCCGCCTGCCGGGTCTGTGTCGTCGAGGTGGAGGGATCCCGGACCTTGGTGCCGTCGTGTGCCAGGAAGGTCGAGGACGGCATGGTCGTCCAGACCAACTCCGAGCGCGTCCGCCACAGCCGGCGCATGGTCCTGGAGCTGCTCGGGTCGTCGGTGGACATGTCCTACGCCTCGTCGGAGATCATCGACTGGACGCAGCGCTATGAGGCCGACCCCGACCGCTACGGCGAGGCGGCCCGGACCGTCGAGCAGCCGGCGAAGATCGACAACGCGCTGTACATGCGGGACTACAGCCGCTGCATCACCTGCTACAAGTGCGTCGACGCGTGCGGCGAGCAGGCACAGAACACCTTCGCCATCACGGTTGCCGGTCGGGGCTTCGAGGCCGGCGTGTCGACGGAGTACGACGTGGCACTCGGCGACTCCGCCTGTGTGTTCTGCGGCAACTGCATCGCCGTCTGCCCCACCGGAGCGATCATGTTCTCCTCCGAACATCAGTTGCGTGAGGAAGGGCTGTGGGACGAGGACGTGCAGGAGGTGACGCGGACGGTCTGCTCGTTCTGCGGGGTGGGCTGCAACCTCGAACTGCACGTGCAGGACAACCGGATCGTCAAGGTCACCTCACCCCAGGACCACGAGGTCACCAGCGGCCACCTGTGCATCAAGGGCCGGTTTGGCTACGACTACGTCCAGAACTTGCCGGACCCGATGACGACGCCGATCGACGACGTGCTGGCCGCGGCCCGGGCGAGTGGCCGGGACGGCGGTCCTACTCGTTGACCGTGACCGAGATGGTCTCGGAGACGATGTCGAACCGTGTGAGCGCCACCTCCGTCGTGATCTCCCACACCCCCGGCTGGTTGAGTTCCGGTCCGGCCAGGAGGTAGTGGCCGGGGCCGGCGATCGTCGGCTCCCGCTCGATCGGCCCGATGTCCAGCTCGGGATGGGAGAGCAACAGGGTCACCGACTCGGCCACGTCGACCGGCCGACCGGTCTCACCCAGCAGGTAGATGTGGATCTCGTTCTGCCCGGCCACGTTGGGGTCGACGGTGAACGTCATCTGACCGATGCCGTCGAACTCGACCGTCTCGGAGTAGGCCCCGGTGACACCGGCAGCTTCCGCTGCGGGTTGGAGCGCCACCAGCGCGCCGGTCAGGGCCAGCACCGCGACGATGGCCCCGAGCTCGGTGAAGACGGTCATGCCGAGGTGTGCCCACGCCCGGTCCCGCTCGGTCGCCTTGTCGGCCACCTCGTCCGATCCACCCGCGATGACCGGCTGCTTGCCGGCCCGTTGCCGGGCCCGTCTGGCGGTCAGTACGGGCACCAGCCGCCGGTTGTTGTATGCCCCGATGGCAACCAGGACTCCGACCAACGCGACCTTGGCGACCAGCACCAGTCCGTAGGAGGTGGAGAACAACGCCCGGGCCGCGCGGACCTCGACCCAGGACAGCGCCGCCCCCGCGCCGAGCACGGCGACGACGGAGACGGTGAACAGGGCAGAGAACCGCGCGATGGTCCGGCCGGCACCGACGGGGTCGTCCGCACGACGACGGATGCGGAGCACCACGAAGAGCAGCACCAGTCCGCCGGTCCACAGGGCGGTCGTGGCCAGGTGGATCGCTGCGGCCGACCACACCACGGCGGCCGGTTCGGTGGTCAGCGTGTGCCCCTCGAACAGGAACGAGCCGAGGGCAACACCTGCTCCGACGGCAGCCAGGCCACTGACGCCGACGGCGCCCTCATCGGTCCAGCGACGCAAGGCCATCCACACCAGCGCCCCGCCGACGGCCCGGGCGGCCGCCGACCAGCCGACGAAGCTGGTCAGCGTGGCTGACAGCGAGGCGGTGTCGGCCAGGGATCCCAAGCCATCCCCGCCGACCAGGATGGTCTGCCACACCACCGTCAGCACCGCGGTGACGACCACGGCGATCGCCCCGCGCCTGAGCCACGAGGTCAGGGCGACCAGCGCGTCGCGGGCAGTCCCGGAGAGCCACCAGGCCGCCGCCAGGACCCCGGCCACGACCAGCACCGCGACGTACCCGACCCACCGGGTGATCATGGCGGCGATGGCATAGGCCTGTTCGCTGTCGCCACCGAAGACCTGCTCGAGCAGATCCTCGGCCCCGCTGGCCTCCTGACCGACGCTGAAGATCATGGCGCCGTCGATCGGGTGGCCGTCGGCCGACGTCACGCGGTAGGTGACGGCGTAGGTGCCGTTCGCCAGATCACGATCCAGCTCGACACGAACGAGATCCGGGGCGTCCGCCGTCTGGAACGTCCCGCCCTGATCGACGCGCTCCCCGCCAGTTGCGAAGACCCGCAGACCGGAGGTGGTTGCCTCCACCGGCTCGTTGAACTCGAGGAACAGCTCCTCCGGGGCCACGTCGAGGACCTGCCCATCGGTGACCGACCCGCCCTCCAGCGAGGCGTGCGCCAGCGCCGGGGGCGCCAGCGCCAGCATCACCGCCAGGGTCAACGCCGCCAGACCGCCCAGACGCAGCAGGACACGCCGACCACGGTCGGGGCGGCGGCCTGCCAGCGAGACGCGAAGCATGAGGCCATGCTGGCACGGGATGGCGGCCCGGTCAGGTGGCACGCCCTTGGCCACGGGGGGCGCCCGACCTCAGTCGACGGGCAGTGCCCGATCCGACGTACCGACCGCACCGAGCAGCGCCTGGGCCAACGGCTCGATGTCGCCGCTCTTCAGGACCAGATCGATGCCGAGACGCGACATCTCCTCGCGCACGTACTCACCGGCGACGGCGGTGTAGGCGACGACCGCGATGTCCGGATGGTCACCCGTCAGCATGGCGATGCCCTCGAACCCGCTGGTCCCGGGCATCAACAGGTCCATGACGACCACGTCGGCGGCGCCTTCGACGGCTTCGGTTACCGCCTCGTCGCCGTCGGCCGCCTCGCCCACGACGGTGAAGTCCGGCCGACCCCCCAACTGCATCCGCAGCAGCAGACGCATGTCGGGTTCGTCATCGGCGATGACCACGCGGATGGGCTCGCTCATCAGGTGCCGACCACCCACACGTCCGTGACCAGGGTGTCCTGTCCGTCACGCGAGAGTTCGAGCCGACCACCGATGTGCCGCAGCACCTGATCGGCCACCGCCAGTCCCAGACCAAGCCCGGGACGGGTCGTCACCGCGTACTCGCCGCGGAAGAAGGGCTGCGTGGCAAGTCGCAACTCGTCATCGGTGATCCTCCCGCCGGTCGAGGCAATCGTGACCCGCGCACCCCGGTCGGTGCTGGCCACCTGCACGGCCGTGTCGGTACCGTACTGCGCGGCATTGTGCAGGACGGCGTCGAGGGCCAGCACCACCGACTGTGGCAGCAGGTTCATCGTCTGGACGTCCCCACCGAGCGCGAGTGACCGGTCCGACATGCCTGACCAGCGCTCGGCGATCAACGCCGCAAGATCAACCGGTGCCGGATCCTCCGTCGGCACGGCCGTGCTGATCCCGGAGGCGACCAGCAGATCGTCGAGCAGCCGAGTCAACCGCCGCGTGTTGCGGAGCAGAGCCGGAGCGATCTCCTCGGTCACGGCGTCCAGCTCCGTGGCGCGGGCGAGTTGCTCCGCCAACCCGTGGATGACGGTGACGGGCGTGCGCAGCTCGTGCCCCACGACGTTGATCACACGGCTGCGGATCGCAGCCAGGTCCTCGACCCCGGTCTCGGTCGAGGAGGCACCTATGTCATCACTCACCCGCTCAGTTCGCCTCCGTTGCGATCGCCCCAGCACGAGCCAAGGCCCGTATCTCATCGAGGTCGAATCCTATCCGGGCGAGAACCGCTTCGGTGTCAGCACCCCGACCGGGAGGGGCCGACGGACGGCCGGAGGGGGTTCGGGAGAACCGAGGTGCGGGGGCAGCCTGGGACACGCCGTCGACCTCGATGAACGTCTCGCGATCGGCCAGGTGCGGGTGGGTGGCAGCCTCCGCCATGGTCAGAGCTGGGGCGACGCAGGCGTCGGTTCCCTCGAAGACCTCCTCCCAGTGGCGTCGGGGCGCAGCGGCGAACCGCTCGGCCAGCGCACGCGCAAGATCAGGCCACCGCGTCCGGTCGAACTGCGGCCACTCCGCGGGGTCCAGATCCAGCAACGAGAGCAGTTCGGCGTAGAACTGCGGCTCCAGCGCGCCCACGGCGACGTAGCCGCCATCAGCGCAGACGTAGTTGCGGTAGAAGGGCGCGCCACCATCCAGCAGGTTCGCGGCACGACGTGTCTCGTCCCACGACCCCATCGACCGCATGCCGTGGAACATGTTCATCAGCAGCGCTGACCCGTCGACCATGGCGGCGTCGACCACCTGGCCCTGACCGCTGCCCTGCCGCTCGACGAGCGCGGCCAGCACGCCGACGACCAGCAGCATGCCACCCCCACCGAAGTCGCCGATCAGGTTGAGAGGCACGGGGGGCGGCTTGCCCTCCTCACCCATGGGCTGCAACGCGCCGGCCAACGCGATGTAGTCCAGGTCGTGGCCGGCCATCGTCGCCCACGGGCCGGTCTGCCCCCACCCGGTCATGCGCCCGTAGACCAGTCCCGGGTTGACCGCCGCGCACGGGTCGGGTCCGATGCCGAGGCGCTCGGCCACCCCCGGCCTGAAGCCCTCGATCAGCACGTCGGCGGTCCGGACCAGGGCCAGCAGCACCTCGACGCCCTTCGGGTCCTTCAGGTTGATGGCCACCGATTGACGGCTGCGGCTCATCACGTCGTGGCCCTGCGGTCCCTCGCCGATGCTCAGCCCGCCGGCCGATGTCCGGTCGACGCGGATGACCTCGGCGCCCAGGTCCGCCAGGACCATCGCCGCGAAGGGTCCGGGACCGATCCCCTGGATCTCGATCACACGCAGGCCGTTCAGGGGGCCGGGTCGGGACACGTCATCGCCTCGTTGGGTCGTCGGGCTGCAGTTGCGCGCCCACCGTATGCTCCGGCCCGCTGCACGATCCAACTGGTGCTTGAATGGGGACGAATGTGACCGCTTCACGTGGCCCGACCGGAGCCGACCTGGATGTCGTGGTCGAGCAGGTCGCCCAGGATGTGGCCGGACTGGCTGACCAGGGCGCCGTCGCGACCTACATCCCGGCGCTCGCCCGGGTCGACCCGGCCCACTTCGCCCTGGCCGTCGCACCGCTGGACGGGCCGCCGGCCGCGGTCGGGGATGCCGACACCACCTTCAGCATCCAGTCGATCAGCAAGGTGTTCACCCTGACGCTGGCGATGCAGCGGTTCGCCGGTGACATCTGGGAGCGGATGGGGCGTGAACCCTCCGGCGACCCGTTCAACTCGCTGGTCCAACTCGAGTACGAGAACGGCAAACCTCGCAATCCCTTCATCAACGCCGGCGCGATCGTGCTGGCCGACATCCTGCGGACGTGCCTCGACGATCCACTCTCCGAACTCGTGCAGTTGGTGTCCGAGCTCTGCGGCGAGCCGGTGACCGTCGACGGGGAGGTCGCCCTGTCCGAAGCGGAGACCGGCTTCCGCAACCGGTCGCTGGCCAACCTGATGACGGGCTTCGGCAACATCCACGGCGACCCGCAAGCCGTGCTCGACATCTACTTCGCCCAGTGCTCCATCGCCATGACGCCGGCCCAGCTGGCCCGGTCGCTGGGCTACCTGGCCAACGACGGCGTCGATCCGCGGTCGGGCGCCCGGGTGCTCTCCGCCGAGAAGGCCCGCCGGGTCAATGCGCTGATGTTGACCTGTGGTACCTACGACGCCGCCGGCGAGTTCGCCTTCCGCGTCGGCATCCCCTGCAAGTCGGGCGTCGGAGGGGGCGTCGTGGGAATCGTCCCGCATCACCTCTCGGCCTGCGCGTGGTCGCCTCGCCTGGACCAGACCGGGAACTCGGTTCAGGGACGAGCAGCACTGGAGGCCCTGATCGACCGGACCGGGCTGTCGGTCTTCTGAGCGCGTCCCTCGGGCCAGGACCTGTGACGCCGGGACGCGCGCGTCCGTCGTCTGACCAGGGTGGTGGGGTCGGGCTGTCCTCGGTCGCCGCTACCCTCGGGCACGACATGGCCGGGATAGGCGAGACCCTCAGCAGCGAGCGGCGGCGGCAAGGACGCACGCTGGCCGATGCTGCTGCCGAGACACGGGTGCGGGAGTCCTACCTGGCGGCCCTCGAGACCGAGGACTTCGACGTCCTGGGCGGCGATGTCTACGCGCGCGGGTTCATCCGGCTGTACGGCAAGTACCTGGGGCTCGACGCCGAGGCGCTGGTCCAGGAGTTCCGGGACAATCACGAGAAGCCCGCCGAGGTCACCGCGATCCCGGGGGCCACGATCGACGAGGTGCTGCCCGCCCGACCGCCCGGCATCGCCCAGCTGCTGAACCAGCCGGCGGTGGCCGGCGTCGCCATCGTGTTGGTGATGGCCGTGCTGTTCCTGCTCTTCCGTGGCGGTGGCGATGACGCCGCCGAGCTCGACGAGGACGCGCCCGGCCCGGTCCCGGCAGCGACCCAGGAGGTCGCGGAGACCGAGGACGCGGCGGCCGGCGACGCGGCCACGGTGCCCTCCGAGCCCTCCGCCGCGCCGGCGCCGGCGCCCGACGCCGTGGTCTTCGAGACCCTGGCGGTGCAGATCGATGCCACCACACCCGTCCGCGTGAACGTCCTGCAAGGTCAGCCGGTGGTGGATCGGGAGTTGGCGGCGGCCGAGTCGGTGGAGCTCGCACCGAGCGGCGACCGGGTGTCCTTCGTGGTCGGGGACTACGGGTCGGTCGAGGTGCTGGTCAACGGGCTGATGCTGCCGGCTCCGGCGCAGTTCCTCGGTGCCCCGGTGCAGATCACCTGTGTGATCGGGGCCACGGAGTGCTCGGCCGAGGCGGTCTCGTCGTGAGCCTCACCGCATGAGCAGGGCAGCGTGAGTCAGGTGGACGCGGGGCAGATCCGGCCCAGTGACGGCAAGGGCAAGGTCGCGATCATCACCCTCGGCTGTGGGCGCAACGACGTCGACAGCGACAACGTCGGTGGCCTGCTGACGGCCGACGGGTACGACATGGTCACCGAGCCCGACGACGCCGACCTGCTGGTCGTCAACACCTGCACCTTCATCGCACCCGCCCGCGAGGAGTCCGTGGACGTGGTGCTCGGTGCAACCGACACCACCAAGCCCGTCGTCGTGGTGGGCTGCATGGCCGAGCGGTACGGGCAGGAGTTGGCCGACGCCGTCCCCGAAGCCGCCGCCGTCGTTGGGTTCGACCGGTATCGCGAGTTGCCCCAGATCGTCGGGTCGGCCCTCGGGGTCCGCGACCCGAACGGGGACGCCGTTGCGTCCGATGAGGCTCCAGCCAGCAGGCGTGGATTGCCGCTGTTCGGCACCGGACCATCCGGCCCCGACGCACCACCCACCGCCTCGTTCCCGCTCCGAACCGTGCCGAAGGGCCCCTGGGCGTACCTCAAGATCGCGGGTGGCTGCGACCGGGTCTGCACGTTCTGCTCGATCCCGTCGTTCCGTGGTCGGTTCGGCTCGCGGACGGTGACCGAGCTCGAGGCGGAGGTCCGCTGGCTGGTGGAGCAGGGCGTGCGCGAGCTGGTGTGCGTCAGCGAGAACACCACCTCCTACCACAAGGATCTGCCGGGCGGCCGGCGCGGTCAGGCTGACCTGATCGAGATGTTCGACCGCGTCGAGGGCCTCGAGATGGTTCGGCTCATGTACCTCCAGCCCGCCGAGATCACGCCACTGCTGCTCGAGTCCATGGCGGCCAGCGACACGGTCGTGCCCTACTACGACCTGTCGCTCCAGCACGCCTCGGCTCCGGTGCTCGACCGGATGGCCCGGTCGGGGAGTCCCGAGCGGTTCCTGAGGCTGATCGAGGGCATCCGGCAGCGCGATCCGGGCGCAGTCTTCCGCTCCTCGTTCATCACCGGCTTCCCGGGCGAGACCGACGAGGACGTCGACACCCTGGCGTCGTTCGTCGACGCCGCGGGCCTCGACTGGTCGGGGGTCTTCACCTACTCCGCGGAGGACGGCACCCCGGCGGCGACCATGCCGGACCAGGTGCCCCATGACGAGGCGCGGGCACGGGCCGAGGAGATCACCCAGATCATCGAGGCGGTGGCGCTCGAGAAGGCCGAGGCGTTCGTCGGGCGGCGCCTCGAGGTGCTGGTGGAGGACCACGAGGCCGAGACGGCGATCGGACGCAGCTACCGGGAGGCGCCGGAGACCGACGGCGAGATCCGGGTCGAGGGTCTTGGCACCCCCGTCGGACGTCTCGCGCCGGTCGTGGTGACCAGCACGGACGGGGTGGACCTCCTGGCTCGCCCGGCCTGACCAGCGGTCCCCAGGACCTCGGTCGGCGATTGAACGTCGCGGGGGGCTGCTGCGTACACCCCTGTACGACCCGACCGAGCTCGGCCGGGTGTCGCAGCCAACCACAGGAGCTCTCCGCATGTCCCGAACACTGCCGATCCACAGGCCCGGGCTGGTGATCACCACGCTCGGCGTCGCCCTGATGGCGCTGGTGTGGCTCGCCACCCCCGCCGCCGCCGCCACCTTCGACGTCGACACCGCACTGGACACGGTGGACGCCAGTCCAGGCGACGGTGACTGCGCCGACGCCATGGACAACTGTTCGCTGCGCGCGGCCATCCAGGAAGCCAACGCCCTGCCTGGCGCAGACACGGTCACGCTGGGCGAGGATGAGACCTACGCGCTCACGATCATCGGCAGCGGCGAGGAGATCGCTGGGACCGGCGACCTCGACATCACCAGCGAGATCACCCTGACGGGCAACGGCTCGACCATCGACGCGACGGTCATCGGCGACCGTGCCGTCGACCTGATCGCCGGCGATGCGGTCATCACCGACCTCACCATCACCGGTGGCGCGGCAGGTGTTGCACCTGACGATCGCGGCGGTGCCATCCGAGCGGACGCCGACTCCACACTGGACATCTCCGCCTCGACCCTCATCGGGAACACCGCGCCGCTGGCCGGTGGCGGCATCGAGAACACCGGCGGCACGGTCACCGTGACCGACACGGACTTCAGCGACAACGTCGCGACCGGCGTCCCGGCGGCCGGCAACGGCGGGGCCGTCCACGCAGCCGGTGGGTCCACCACGATCACGGGCGGCACCGTGCAGGACAACACCGCCGTGGAGGGCGCTGGCCTCTGGCTGGCAGCCGGCACGATGGACGTCGATGGCGTGACGTTCACGCAGAACACCACAACCGGGACCGAGGCTGACATGGGCGGCGGTGCGATCTTCAACCAGGCCGGCGGCACGATCTCGGTGACTGACTCGAGCTTCGACTCGAACACCGCAACCAACGGCGCCGCCTCCGGTGGCGCGATCATCCTGGTCGACGACGGAACGTCGATCACGGTCACCGACTCGAGCTTCGACGACAACGCAGCCAACCGCGCGGGTGGTGCGATCGAGGTCGCTGCTGGCACCAGCGCCACGATCATCGACTCCGACTTCACCGCGAACGATGTCGCTGCGGGAGCGAACCCCGGCAACGGCGGTGCGATCCACAGCGGCAACGGCACGGTCAGCGTGACCGGCGGCACCGCAGCGGGCAACACCGCGACCGAGGGGGGCGCCTTCTGGAACAGCACGGGCGATTTCGTGGTGGAGGCGGTCACCTTCGACGGCAACACCACCGCCGGGACCGCGGCCGACATGGGCGGCGGCGCGATCTTCAACCAGGGCGCCGGCACGGTGGCCGTGGAGGGCTCCAACTTCACGGGCAACACCGCGACCGAGGGCGCGGCCTCCGGTGGCGCCATCATCGTCGTCGACGACGGCTCGACGGTGACCGTCGAGGGCTCCACATTCGACGGCAACAGCGCAAACCGCGCTGGTGGCGCGATCGAGGTGGCGGCCGGTTCGATCCTCGACGTCTCGAACTCCACCTTCGACAGCAACGACGTCGCCGTGGGCGCGAACCCGGGCAACGGGGGCGCCATCCACAGCGGCGGAGGCACCGTCTCGGTCTTCGGCGGCAGCGCCGATGACAACACGGCGATCGAGGGCGGTGCGTTCTGGAACGCCGCGGGAACCTTCGCCGTGGACGCGGTCATCTTCACCGGCAACGTCGGAACGGGTGACGAGGCGGACAACGGCGGTGGCGCACTCTTCAACCAGGGCGCCGGCACGATGACCGTCGTGAACTCGACCTTCGACGCCAATCTGGCGACCGGTGCAGCCGGCTCCGGTGGTGCCGTCCTCAACCTCAACAATGAGGGCCAGGAGGGCGACTCCGTCATGAGCATCGAGGACTCGAGCTTCGACGCCAACGTCGCCGCCCGTGCCGGTGGGGCCATCGAGAACGCCGGCTCGGTGATGGACATCTCCGACACCGACTTCTCCGGCAACGATGTGGCCGAAGCGGCCGCGCCGGGCAACGGCGGCGCCATCCACGACGGCGGCGGCACCGTCACGGTCACCGGTGGGAGCGCCGACGGCAACACGGCCGTCGAGGGCGGCGGGTTCTGGACCAGCGGGACCATGGTCGTGACCGGCACCACACTCACCGGCAACACCGGTGCGGCCGGTGGCGCCCTCTACATCGAGGAGGGCGGCCAGTTGACCCTCGACGGCGTGCGCGCCTCGGCCAACGACGCCACGGACGGCGACGGCAACGCGCTGTTCGACGCCGGTGGCAACGACACGGCCACCGACACCGTCCTGACCTCGCAGGCGCCGGCGACCGGCCTCACCTGCAACGAGCTGGTCGAGACCGATCTCGGCGGCAATGCCGATGACGACGGCAGCTGCTTCGATCAGGCCATCGTCGTGGACCGGGTCCAGGGCGAGGATCGGATCGCGACCGCGATCGCAGCCTCGCAGGCCAGCTTCGACGACGGCGAGGCCAGTGCGGTCGTGCTCACGAGGGCCGACGTGTTCGCGGACGCCCTCGCCGGGACGCCGCTGGCGGTCCAGGAGAACGGCCCGCTGCTCCTGTCCGGTCAGGACAGCCTGGACTCGGCGACCGAGACCGAGATCCAGCGGGTGTTGGACTCCGACGGCACCGTCTACCTGCTCGGCGGCACCGACGCGCTGAGCGAGCAGGTGGAGGCCGACGTCACGGCCCTGGGCACCGACGTGGTGCGCTACGGCGGACTCAACCGGTTCGACACCGCGGTCATCATCGCCTCCGACGGCCTGGACGAGCCTGACCTCAACCTGCTGGCCGACGGTGAGGGGTTCGCCGACGCGGTGTCCTCAGGTGCCGCCGCAGCCGCGAACGACGGTGCGGTGCTGCTGACCTCGGGCGACGTGCTGCCGCCCGAGACCGAGGCGTACCTCGCCACGATCGACCCCGGCTCGGACAGCGACACCGACACGAGCAACGACACGCTGTTCGCGATCGGTGGTCCGGCCGTGGCGGCCGTCCCGGGTGCCACTCCGGTCCAGGGAGCGAACCGGGTGGACACCGCAGTCGAGGTCGCCACGACGTTCTTCGAGGCGCCACCCGTCGCGGGCATCGCCACGGAGGGTGCCTTCCCGGACGCCCTTGCCGGCGGCGTTGTCGTCTCGGCCCAGGGTGGCCCGCTGCTCCTGTCGGGCAGCGAGGCGCTCAGCGCGTCGGTCGCCGCCTACTTCGAGGCGACGCCGAGCATCGGGACGGTCACCATCTTCGGTGGGGTCGATGCGCTGTCTGAAGCGGTGCAGGACGGAGTGCGGGAGAGCTTCCCGACCAGCTCCCCGTAGCGCCGGCCGCTGACTGAGCGACCGACGCAAGCCGACGGCCCACCGGCAACCGGTGGGCCGTCGTGCGTGGTCGCCCTGGTGCGAGCCCTCCCGGGGTTCGCTCAGCTCAGCTCGCTGCGGAGCACGGTCGCGCCGTCGGGACCCTGAACCACCAGGCCCGTGACGGCCTCGCGGAGGATGGCGGCGTTCATCCGGCAGATCACCGGCTCCTCGGCGCCGAGGAACGAGCCGGCCTCGACCGGCTGCCCGTCCTGGTCGAGGAACGCGACCTGGTACACGCCACCGGGGGCGACGTCGGTGACGGTCATCACGAGCTCGGTCCCCCAGGTGTGGTTGATCAGATCCGCCTCGACCACCTCGATGTCCTCGATGACCGTGAAGGAGATGGCTTCCAGGGGCGGCTCGGCCGGAGCGGGTGCGCTCAGCCGGCCAGCGCCGAACACCACCACGATCGCCGCGGCTGCAGCGGCGGTCGCCGCAAGCCTCCGCCAGCCTTGGCGGCGCTCGTATCGGCGGATGGTCGCCATCACCCGCTCCTCCGCACCAGCCGGGGGTTGAGGCGGCTCCTGGCCGATCATCGCGGGATCGGCGAGCGGAAGCGCGGCGGCAGCCTCTTCGGTCTGGCGGAGCAGGATCTCGACGAGTTCGGAGTTCTCGACGGCAAGTCGGACGCGGGCTTCATCGGCAGGGTCGAGCTTGCCCAAGGCGTACAGGCCGAGCAGATCGACCACCTCGCGGACGTCCTGGGACAGGAACGGCGGCTCCTCCGAGGGGGGTGGCACGTCGTTCACTCCCGCCACCCCATCTCCTCGAGCGCGAGGCGCAGGGCGCGCAGCCCGTAGAAGACCCGACTACGAACCGTACCGACCGGCAGGCTGAGTTCGTCGGCAACTGCCTTCGCGGGTCGGTCCCGGTAGTAGACCTCGACCAGTGCCTCCCGGTGGGCGGGAGACAGTCGAGCCAGGGCCTCCTCGACCTGGAAGGACCGGAGCACCGAATCGGCGTGGTCCTCGATGGATTCGGCCCGGTCGGTCAGGTCCACGATCTGGTCGCGCACGGAGCGTCGGCGGAGGGTGTCGATGATGACGTTGCGAGCGATGGAGAAGAGCCAGGTCCGCAGCGAGGCGAGGTTCGGGTCGAAGCGGTCTCTGGCCCTCCAGGCGCGGAGGAAGGTCTCCTGCACCACCTCCTCGGCCACTCCCACATCGCTCAGCTGACGATACGCCAGCCGGTACAGCTCTGCGCCGTGGGCTGCCACAGCCTGCCGCAGGTCCTTGGAGGAGGACATGACCGGTTTTCCGGCCGGGCGCGGCCGAGCCGGTGGATCCGGTGCCGATTGATCCGCGCGTGCAGCGTCGGCGGTTTCCTCAGCTCTCGAGGCTGCCGGCCCGTGGATGGCATGCAGGGTCCAGGCGTGTTTGGACGTGACCACGAGGGGCGAGCTCCGTTCCTGTCGACTCCCGGCAGGCAGCGCGCTGGTCGCGCGGGTGCACCACTGGGTTCGGTGCACGGGGCCACCCGGATTGCCGAAGGTTCCCCCCGTCAGAGCGACGGGTATTCAGTGGCGTCAGGCATCGGGCCGCCGCGCGGCCGGACTGGCGGGCACACTACGGCGTCGTGGCGGACCAACCCTCACCCTTCAACCTCGCGAACGCGTTCACGTTCCTGCGGGTGCTGCTGGTCCCCGTCATCGGCTACCTGCTCTTCGTCAGCGCTGCCGACGATCCCGGCACGACATCGTCGGCCCGCTGGTGGGCCTTCGGGATCTTCGTCTTCGCCGCCCTCACCGACTCGATCGACGGCTGGCTGGCCCGCCGGCTCGTCGGCGTCACCGACTGGGGGAAGCTGGCCGACCCTCTGGCCGACAAGCTGCTCATCATCGGGTCACTGGCGATCCTGGCCTTCTTCCGCGAGCTGCCCTGGTGGGCGGTCGTGGTCATCGTCCTGCGCGAGGTGGCGGTGACGGTCCAGCGCACGCAGCTCCTCCGCAATCACGGCGTGGTGGTGGCCGCCTCGATCTGGGGGAAGGTCAAGACGGTCACGCAGGTCGTCGCCGTGACGCTGTACCTGTATCCCGACGTGCCTGCGATCGCCCGGCAGACCTCGCTCGCCATCGCCGTGCTGGCGACCATCGTCAGCGGCGCCGAGTACTTCCGCCGCGTCCGTCGGCTGCAGGCCAACCTGCCCTCCGCCACGGCGTGACGCCACGTCCAGCCGACCACCCTGCCGATCAACCAGCCGAAAGCCGTCCCCTGTGAGAGCCCACATCATCGCCATCGGCAACGAGTTGCTGCTCGGCGACAACACCGACACCAACTCCGCCTGGATCTCCCGACGGCTCGCCGAGATCGGGATCGAGGTCGTCCGGCACACCTCGGTCAGCGACGGGATCGACGACATGCGCGAGGTGATCAGTTCGGCGGTTGCGTCAGCGGACGTGGTGCTGACCACCGGCGGGCTGGGCCCGACCCAGGACGACCTGACGAAGGTGGCCCTGGCCCAGGTCGGGGGTGTGTCGTCGCACCTCGATGAGGCGATGGCCGACGAGATCGCCGCCTACTTCGCCTCGCGTGGCTACGAGATGACCGCCAACAACCTGCAGCAGGCTGAGCTGCCGGAGGGTGCCTGGTGGCTGACCCGTGTCGGCACCGCGCCCGGTGTGGGGATGGAGGTCGGGGAGGCGGTGGTCTTCTGCATGCCCGGCGTGCCTCGTGAGATGAAGGAGATGATGGATCAGGACGTCATCCCGGACCTGGTCAGGCGGGCCGACGCGGCCGTCACCGTCACCCGCATCGTGCGGACCAGCGGCATCGGAGAGGCGACGGTCGCCGCCACGCTGGCCGACCTGGCGGAGGAGATCGAGCGGGACGGCCAGGTGACGCTGGCCTTCCTGGCCTCGCGGGGGGAGACCCGGGTCAAGCTCACGGCCACGGCCGGGACCCGTGAGGCAGCCTCGGCCATGGTGGTCCCGCTGGCGGATCGGGCGGCTGGCCTGCTCGGGGAGGCCGCCATCGGCTTCGACGACGAGGGCGTGGAGTTCGACATCGGTCGACGGCTGGTCGCGGCCGAGATGACGGTCGCCGTGGCCGAGTCGATGACCGGCGGGGGAGTTGGGACCCGTCTGGTCACCGTCCCCGGTGCCTCGAATTGGTTCCGGGGCGGGCTGATCACCTACGCCACGGCGACGAAGGTGTCCCTGGCCGGGCTGGACGGTGCGCGCGTGGAGCGGGAGGGGCCGGTGTCGGAGTGGACCGCTCGGTCCCTCGCCGCGGCCGCGGCCGATCGTCTCGGTGCCGACCTCGGGTTGTCGATCGTCGGTGTCGCCGGTCCTGACCCGCAGGGCGGCCAGCCGGTTGGGACCATCTGGATCGGGACGGCCGGGCCGGATGGCCTCGCCCGGGCCAAGGCGATCACCGTCCCGGGTCGGGGGCGCACCGATGTCCAGGAGTTCGGGGTGGCGGTTGCACTGAACGCGCTGCACCGATTCGTGCGGCGGTTGACCGCCGGCTGACGCACCGGCTGACGCCCGGAGGTCGAGGAGATGTCACAGGGGACCAGTATCGTCATGTGCCACGACGAACTACAGTGATGTGACTACACTTCTGGAAGGCGATCATTGATGGCACTGGGAACCCTCACCGCACCGTCTCGACCGGAGCGGTTGCCGGTTGGCTCCGATGGGCAGCTCAGCGCGCTGGAGGAGCAGCTCCGCTGGTGCCGGCGCGCACTCCAGGCCGCGATGCAGGACACCTCGAACGCGATGCGCAGCGAGCAGCTCAGCGATCGGGAGCGGTGGTCCCACGTCCGAGGTCTCCGGACACTGGCCTGGAAGGTGGTGCGGGAGGTCTTGCCGCTCACGGAGCGAATCCCCACAGGACTTCGTGGCAGCACGGCCCACACCGAGTGCCTGCGCGTGGCACACGCGCTGCGTCGTGACGCCGAGGCGGCGCTGGCCACCAACACCAACTTCACGGTCGACCTGCTGAACGGGCACACCCTCCCCGGTCGGACCTGGTGAACCCATCGACGGTACGACATCGGTTGCTCGCCATTCGAACAATTGTTCGATAGGCTGTTGACGACCGACGCTCGTCCACAGGCGGACGCTCCGCCGAGGGCCTGATGTCACACCCCGCTCGTACTGTCCCTCACACGCGTTCATCCGGCTAGACCAGACCCACACACCAGCCACACACCAGGAGACACCGGCAATGGCAGCATCAGATCGTGAGAAGGCGCTCGACGTCGCACTCGGGGCCATCGAGAAGCAGTTCGGCAAGGGCGCGATCATGCGCATGGGAGAGGGCGTGACCCAGAAGGTCGCCACCATCCCCACCGGCGCGATCGGCCTGGACGTGGCCCTGGGGATCGGCGGCTTCCCGCGCGGCCGCGTGTGCGAGATATACGGTCCGGAGAGCTCGGGGAAGACGACCGTCGCGCTCCACGCCATCGCCGAGGCACAGAAGCAGGGTGGCATCGCCGCCTTCGTGGACGCCGAGCACGCCTTGGACCCGGTCTACGCGGCGGCGCTCGGCGTGGACGTGGATGCCCTGTTGGTCTCCCAGCCGGACACCGGTGAGCAGGCGCTCGAGATCACCGACACCCTCGTGCGGTCGGGCGCCATCGACCTGTTGGTCGTCGACTCGGTTGCTGCGCTCACGCCCCGTGCCGAGATCGAGGGGGAGATGGGCGACACCCACGTCGGTCTTCAGGCTCGTCTGATGAGCCAGGCGCTCCGGAAGCTGGCGGGGCACCTCAGCAAGTCCCGCACCTGCTGCATCTTCATCAACCAGCTGCGCGAGAAGATCGGGGTTATGTTCGGTTCACCTGAGACCACCCCGGGTGGTCGGGCGCTGAAGTTCTACTCCTCCGTGCGGATGGACATCCGCCGGATCGAATCGCTCAAGGACGGGCAGGAGTTCGTCGGCAACCGCGTGCGCGTGAAGGTCGTGAAGAACAAGCTCGCTCCGCCCTTCCGCAAGGCCGAGTTCGACATCATGTTCGGGGAGGGCATCTCCAAGGAGGGGTCGCTGCTGGACATGGGCGTCGAGCACGGGCTGATCCGGAAGGCCGGTGCCTGGTACACCTACGACGGCGAGCAGCTGGGGCAGGGACGGGAGAACGCCCGCAGCTTCCTCCGCGAGCACGCCGACGTCGCCGACGAGATCTACAAGAAGACCACCGAGCTGCTCGGCATGGTCCAGACGGATGTCACCGGCGACGACGCGCTCGCCGCGCAGGACGAGGAGTAGGTCGGCCGGCGCCGCTGGATGCCGATGGGCGACGTCGACTTGGACGAGCTCCGCGCGCTGGTCGCGGGGGCCGGGACCGCGGAGCAGGCCCGGGAGGGCCAAGAGGGCGAGGAGCAGCAGTCCGATCTGCCTGAGGGCGGCTCGAAGGCGCTGTCCTTCCTCATCCGATCAGCATCCCGTCGGCCGCTGACCACCGCAGAGGCTCGGGACAAGCTCATCGGGCGTGACCACCCCGCCGAGGTCGCCGATGCGGTCGTCCGGCGGGCTATTGCCATGAAGGTCCTGGACGACCACGCATTCGCGCAGGCCTGGGTGAACGATCGGGGGGTGAACCGCGGGTACGGTCGTCGCCGCCTCGAGCGAGAGCTGCGCAAGCGCAAGCTCGACGACGCGGTGATCGACCAGGCCCTCGCGCTGCTCGACGAGGTGGATGAGACCGCGCAGGCCACCGAGCTCGCCCGGAAGCGGGCGCAGGGCATGCCGGCCACCCTCGAGCCGGCCAAGGTGGCGAACCGGCTGGTGGGCTACCTGGTGAGACGGGGTTTCGCCAGCGACATCGCTCACCAGGTCGCCCGGCGGGTGACCGCCATGGACCGCGACTGGGACTGAAGCGCTCCAACCGGCCCAGAGCGTCGCGGCCCGGGGTGGGGCCAAGCGGTCAGGGGTGTGGTCGTGGCGCTGCTCGGTCGTGGTGGGTGCACTTCTCGCTCCTCAGAGGTGGGCAGTCCACCCACTGGTGTTGGGCCCCGGCTGTGCAGGGCGTATCCTGCGACAACGCCTCACCCGCTCGAGAAGGACTCCCGAACGTGACTGTCTTCCAGGTCTGGATGCTCATCGGACTGCCTGCGCTGGCGCTGGCTGCCGCCATGTTCATCCGCCGTTCCTCGTGGCGCGCCTACGTCGGCTACGCCGCGCTCCTGCTCGGGTTTGCCGGCGTCGCGGTCTACGACCGGATGAGCGCCGGCGTCTTCGGCGGGCTGGCTGCGTTGTTCTTCGCCGCCGGTCGCGGCGGCAGCATGGAGCGGATCGATCTCCGCGAGAACGAGGAGGGTGTCCCAGACGCCTCCCTCACCCCCGCCCGTCGGAGCGGCAACGCCTGAGGCCACCTACCGTCTAGTCCATGTCCCAGCGCACCTACTTCATCAAGACCTTCGGGTGCCAGATGAACGAACACGACTCCGAGCGGGCCGCCGGGGTCCTCGAGATGATGGGGTACCGCAAGGCCGCCGATGCCGACTCGGCCGGGCTGGTGCTGTTCAACACCTGCGCCATCCGCGAGAACGCCGATAACAAGCTGTACGGCCAGCTCAGCCAACTGAAGCCGCTGAAGCTGGCCGACCCGTCCAAGACCATCGTCGTCGGGGGCTGCTTGGCCCAGAAGGACCAGGACGTCCTGGCCGCCAAGGCCCCTTACGTCGACGTCGTCTACGGCACGCACAACATGGGTCGTCTGCCGCAACTGCTGGCGCAGGCCGACTCGGCGTCCCTCCCGGTGATCGAGATCCTCGAGCACACCGAGATGTTCCCCTCCGCCCTGCCGGCGCGACGGGACGTCCCCCATCACGCCTGGGTCTCCATCTCCATCGGCTGTGACAACACCTGCGCCTTCTGCATCGTCCCCGCCCTTCGCGGTCCTGAGAAGTCCCGCAAGATGGGCGACATCGTGGCCGAGGTCCGTGCGCTCGTGGCCGACGGCGTCATTGAGGTCACCCTCCTCGGCCAGAACGTCAACAGCTACGGCCGCGACCTGGTCCGCGACGGGCTGGTGCCCAGCGTTGAGGGCCAGCGCCGCAACCGCACGCTGTTCGCCGAGTTGCTGCACCTGCTGGGGGAGATCGACGGGCTCCAGCGCGTGCGCTTCACCTCGCCCCACCCGAAGGACTTCACGACCGACGTCTTCGAGGCGATGCGTGACATCCCCAACGTCTGCGAGCAGCTCCACCTGCCGCTGCAGTCCGGGAGCGACCGGATCCTCAAGCTGATGCAGCGCAGCTATCGGTCACGCCGCTTCCTCGACCTCGTCGTCGAGGCCCGCGAGACCATCCCCGGCCTGGCCATCTCCACCGACATCATCGTCGGCTTCCCGGGGGAGACCGAGGACGACTTCGAGGGCACCCTGACCGTCACGGAGCAGGCGGCGTTCGACTCGGCCTTCACGTTCAAGTACTCCAAGCGTCCGGGAACCAGCGCCGTCGACCTGGACGGGCACATCGACACCACGACCATGGATGAGCGGTTCATGCGCCTCTCGACGGTGACCAACCGCCTGAGCGCGCAGTCGCACCAGCGGCAGGCGGGCACCGTCCAGGAGGTGCTCTTCGAGGGGCCGTCCAAGACCGACCCGTCGCGCATCAGCGGTCGGACCCGCCAGAACCGCCTGGTCCACGTCGACGCGACCTCGGTGACCGTGCCGGCAACGATGCACGCGGTGGAGATCACACGGGCGGCGGATCACTACCTGCTGGGACGGGTCACCGACCAGCCGGCCGGCCCGGCCGTGCCCACCCCGGTTGTCCAGCCCGTCGCGGGCTGAGCCGCGCACAAGACGCCATGATCGGCCCGGTCGTCGTGGTGCCGTCAACGCCATTGGCCCTCCCCGGCCACCCCGGACGCACGCACCCCGAGATCGAGACACTCCGGGGGCAGATCGCGCGGGCGGTGGCTGAGTTGGCCGGCCAGACGCACGTCCTGGTCGTGGCCGGGGGACCGGCCGGGTCAGGAACCCGACTCAGGATGCCGGCTGGCCTCGATGAGGAGGAGGGCCGGCTTCGCCGCGCGTACGGCCTCATCACCAGGGTCACCCGAACCGGGGACACCTCACCAGGACGGGGCACGCAGCAGGGCGGAGTTCCCGATGACGGGGTCATCCGGGATCTGACGACCGCCGTACGCAGTGAGTTGGGCCCCGGTGAGCTGACCAGCCAGTCAGCCGAGGTGAACGATGTCGGTTGGGTCGATGCCCAGGTCCTGGCCGCCCACGCGGCGACAGCCGCTCCCGACGCGGTGACCGTGCTCCTCAGCGTCGCCAGCGACGTCCCCTGGCCGGTCGCAGCGCGGCTGGGTCGGGTCATCGGCAGCCTCCGGACGGCCGGTCAGCTGTCGGTCATGGTCGCCGGCGATCTCTCCGCCGGTCACGGTCCCAAGCCGCCTCGGCCCGGCGCCGACACCACACTGGACGAGCACGTGGTGGCCGCGCTCGACGGGGGCCGTCCTGAGCGGCTCCTCACCCTGGATCCCGAGCAAGCAGCCGCGAGCCACGCCCGCGCAGTCGGCGCGCTGCGCGTCCTGGGAGCGACGCTCTGCACCCCAACCGGCACGGCCTCGATGGGCACCGTCGTGCGCTGGAGCGGGGCCCCGCTGGGTGTCGGCTACGTGGTCGCCGTCGGACGCTGACGGTCCCGCCGCGCTCCCCGCCATGGTTCTGACCGCACTCATCGGGCCCACCGGCTCCGGCAAGTCGCAACTCGCGATGCAGGCTGCCCGGGCCACCGGGGCAGCCATCGTCGCGATCGATGCCTTCACGGTCTACCGGGGGATGGACGTCGGCACCGCCAAACCCACGCGCGAGGAGCAGGCTGCGGTCGACCACCACATGATCGATCTGCTCGGGGTGGAGGAGGAGTGCACCGTCCAGTGGTTCCAGCAGCGGGCGCGTGCCGTCATCGCCGACCTCCGCGAGCAGGAACGGCCGGTCCTGCTCGTCGGCGGCTCGGGGCTGTACTTCCGTGCTGTCGTCGACCCTCTGGAGTTCCCGCCCACCGATCCCGACACGCGAGCGCGAATTCAGGTCGAGGTGGAGGCCGACGTCCTCGGCGGGCATGCCCGACTGCAGGCCATCGACCCGGCTGCCGCAGACCGGATGGACCCCTCCAACAGTCGGCGCATCATCCGGGCGCTCGAGGTCATCGAGTTGACCGGTCGGCCCTTCTCCTCATACCGGACGGCGTGGGACGATCACACCTCGATCTATCGCGACCTGACCGTCCTCGGCACTGCAGTCGGCCCGGACCAGTTGCGCGACCGCATCGCCGCCCGCACACAGCGAATGCTGGACCGGGGTTGGGTCGAGGAGTGTCGCAGCCTGATCGGTCGCGACCTCTCGAGCACGGCTGCCCAGGCCATCGGCTACGCCGAGCTCATGGCGTGGTTGGCCACCGATGAGCAGCTGCCCCTTGCCCCGGTGGCCGAGCGCATCGCCATCCGCACCCGCCAGTTCGCACGCCGGCAGCGACGATGGTTCGCAGCAGACCCACGAGTACAGTGGCTCGACCCCTCCGAGAGGCCCCACAACGTGATCACGGCGCTCAAGCGATAGGACTCCTCCACCGTGACCCTCCCCACAGCAGGCCTGCCGTTCGTCAAGGTGCACGGCGCCGGAAACGACTTCGTCCTCATCCCCGATCTCCAGGATCAGGTCACGCTAGATGCCGCACTGACCGCCGCGCTGTGCGATCGGCGGTTCGGGCTCGGGGGCGATGGGGTGATCCGCCTCGGCGCTCCCCGCGAGGGCGTGGACGCCGAGGTGTTCATGGACTACCGCAACGCCGATGGCTCTCTGGCGGAGATGTGCGGAAATGGGGTTCGCACCGTCGCCAAGTACGTCGCCGACCGACGGGTCCATCAGGCCCAGTCGGATCGGGACGCCGACCGCAGCAAGGGCACCCGGACCGACATGGTCCGGATCGACACCCGTGCCGGCGTCAAGCAGGTCGAGTGCACCCTCGGGCCGGATGGCCTCGTCCACACCTGCCGGGTTGACATGGGCCCGCCCGTGATCGAGGACCTGCGTCGGATCATCACCCTCGACACCGGTCCCGTCACGGTCACCACCCTCTCGATGGGCAACCCCCACGCCGTCGTCGTCACCGACGATGTCGACGACGCTCCCGTGGAGGCAGTCGGTCCCGGGCTGCAGGCCCACCCGGCGTTTCCTGAGGGTGTGAACGTCGAGTTCATCGCCCCACGCGCGGGTGGTGGGATCTGCGGCCGTATCGTCGAACGTGGCGTCGGTGAGACGCTGGCGAGCGGGACCGGCGCCTCGGCCATGGGGGTTGCCGCTGCGCTGACCGGCCTCTCCGACCGCACGGTCGACGTGCATCTCCGCGGCGGCGTGCTGACCGTCGAGTGGACCGCTGCCACCCTCTACGTCACCGGTCCCGCCGTCGAGGTCGGGAGTGGCACGGTGGACGGGCAGTGGCTCGACCAGGTCACCCGCGGCGAGGGTGGCCGGGCGGGCGCAGCCAACCATCCGGAGCGTGCGTCGGCCATGTCGACGTCGTGAACGAGCACCACGGACCGGACGGAGCGAGCGACCTCGATGAGGATGCCTCGTTGGTGCTCACGCGCGCCCAACGCCGCCGCAGTGAGGCCGAGCGCATCGAGGAGGGCGCCCCGCAGGAGGGCGTCGACATCTTCCGACCGGTCGACAACGCGGTGCTCGTCGCCTTGGCGCTGCCCGGCACCTCCAGCCACGAGGTCGAGGCCTCCATGGACGAGATGGAGCAGCTGCTCGAGACAGCCGGTGGCGCCACGGTCGGACGAATCGTCCAGCGGCGTCATGCCCCTGACGTCGCCACCTTCATCGGGCGCGGGAAGGTCAGTGAGCTCAAGGATCTGGTGCAGGCCCTGGACGCCGACGCGGCTGTCTTCGACGACGACCTCTCACCCGCGCAGCAACGCAACCTGGAGGAGAAGCTCGGCGTCAAGGTCCTCGACCGGACCATCGTTATCCTGGACATCTTCGCCCAGCACGCGTCCTCCTCCGAGGGCACCGCCCAGGTGGAGTTGGCCCAGCTCACCTACCTGCTGCCGCGCCTCCGCGGCTGGGGTGCGGCTTTGTCCCGTCAGGCCGGCGGCATCGGCAGCCGTGGTCCGGGGGAGAGCCAGCTCGAGGTCGACCGTCGCAAGCTGAACCGCCGGATCACGAAGCTGCGGCGCGACCTGAAGGACTTCGCCAAGGTGCGCCAGACCAAGTCGAAGTGGCGGCGTCAGAACCAGGTGCCGACGGTTGCGCTCGTCGGCTACACCAACGCCGGCAAGTCCACGCTGATGAACGCCATGACCGACGCGGGCGTGCTGGTCGCTGACCAGCTGTTCGCCACCTTGGACACGACGGCTCGGCAGCTGGAGCTCCCGGACTCCCGGCAGGTGGTCCTGACCGACACGGTTGGCTTCGTGCGCAAGCTGCCGACTGCGCTGGTCGAGTCGTTCAAGTCCACGCTCGAGGACACCCTCCAGGCCGACCTGCTCCTCCACGTCGTCGACGCCGCCCACCCGGAGGCGCAGGCGCACGTGATGGCGGTCGATGACGTCCTGGCCGAGATCGGGGCCGGTGAGCTGCTGCGGCTGATCGTGCTGAACAAGGCCGACCTGGCCGACCCGGACGACCTGCACGACCTCGCCTCGGCCGTGGAGAGCCGCGCAATGCCGGGCGGCGTGATCGTGGTGTCGGCAGCGACCGGTGAGGGTGTGGACGAGTTGATCGACCTGGTCGCCGACCGGGTGCCGCCTCGCCGCCGCATCGTCGAGGGGCTGGTGCCCTACGCCAGCGCCGACGTCGTTGCGGGGGCGTACGAGGGTGGCGAGGTCCTGAAGCGGGAGGACCGGCAGGAGGGGACCTGGGTCTCGGTCTCGATCACGCGCCGCAACGCCCAGGACCTGCTGCGCTTCGCCGACGTCGACCCGTGGGCTGACGAGGAGGCGTAGGCCCGCCCACTAGAGCTTGCGCAGGACCGCCACCACCTTGCCCATGATCGCCCCCTGCGCGTCGGGCGGGACCGGGATCGGGTCGTAGCTCTCGTTCGCCGGGTCCAGCCACACCTCGCCCGCCTTCGTCCGCCGGAAGAACTTCACCGTCGCCTCGTCCTCGATCAGGGCGGCGCACATCTCACCCTGCTCGACCGTCGGCTGCTGCCGGACGACCACCGTGTCGCCGGGCATGACCCCAGCGTCGATCATCGACTCACCACGGACGGTGAGGGCGAAGATCGTCCCGCTGCCGACGAAGGACTCGGGCAGGACCAGGTGCTCATCGATCTGCTGGTCGGCCAGGATCGGCCCACCGGCCGCGATCTCACCGACGACGGGGACCGTGCGCGTGGGCGAGGTGTCAGGGGCGTCCTCGTCGAACTCGGCCAGGACTTCGATGGCACGCGGCCGGGAGGGGTCTCGGCGGATGTAGCCGAGGTCCTCCAGCGTCTTCATCTGGGAGTGGACGCTGGAGGGGGAGCGGAGCCCGACGGCGTCGCCGATCTCCCGGACGCTGGGCGGGTAGCCGCGCTCGGCGACGGTGGACTGGATCATGTACAGGATGCGCTGCTGCCGCAGGCTGAGGGGCTTGGCCATGGGGCTCTCCAATCGGGATGTCACACCCCCTCCCTACCGTCTGGAGGGTGACCGGTGTGACCTCGATACCAGGTGTTGACATCGAACAGATGTTCGCTTACCGTGGCTATCAAGAGAACACGTGTTCGGTCTAGAAGTCAAGCATACGGCCCCAAACCGAGCGCATCAGGAGATGAGTCATGTCAGCCATCAGCGTTCCTTCCCCCGCTGTCTCGACCGCCGCTGCCGCCCGAGTCCGATACCGCGTCCGCTGGGACCGGATTGCCGGACTGGTGATTGCCGGCCTGATCGCGGCCATCGTCATGATGGGCCTGGGTGCGCAACCCTCGCAGGCCGACGCCGTTCCGCCGGCGCCCATCCACGTCGTCGTCCAGCCGACGCACACGCTGTGGGACCTGGCCACGACACACGCACCACCGGGAATGGCCACGATGGAGTACGCCGCGGTCGTGGCGGAGCTCAACGGCGTGCGCGCCGGGCAGTTGGTTCCCGGCTCCCTCCTGGTGCTGCCACAGGACCTGTGACGCAGCTCACTCGGCGTTGGTCTCCTCGTCCATGCGCCGCAGTTCGCGCGCGAAGTCGTCGGCTGAGGTGAAGACCTTGTGGACGCTGGCGAACCGCATGTAGGCGACGGGATGCAGGGAACGCAGCGCCTCCAGGACGTGTCCGCCGATGACGTCGGTGCCGATCTCGGTGCTCCCCATGGCCCGCAGGTGGGCCTCCACACGGGCGGCGGCGTACCGGACGTCCTCGGGCTCGATGTCCAGGTTGGCCGTCGCCTTGCTCATGCCGCTGTGCAGCCGGTCAGGGTCGAAGGGCTGGATGGAGCCCGAGCGCTTCCTCACCGCCAGTGGCGCGTGATCGACTCGCTCATAGGTGGAGAAGCGCTGCTGGCACGCCGTGCACTCGCGTCGCCGACGGATGCTGCGGCCGTCATCGGCCGGTCGCGAGTCGACGACCTTGTCGCGGTCGGCCGCGCAGTAGGGGCATCGCATCCTTTTTCTTTTTCCTCTCGTCCGGGCGATGTCGTCCACGGGCCTGTCCACAACACAGCCGGCAGATCCACACCTGTCCACAGGTTGTCCACAGTGTGGATTCACGCCGGGCACAACATGTTGTGCCCATCGTCACGTCTGGCGTGTCCACTCCACAACTTGCCGCACAGGACGTCACTGCGGATGGTGCGGGAAGTGTGCACGTCTACGCTGGGGTTGACCACTACATCTTGTGGTTTGGCTCTGGTGCACGCCCTTGATGTTGGGGTTGCCCCCTTGACGTGGCGGACAACTTCGCGCAAGGTACTCAAGCCGCGTAATTACAGACACGTAACTCCCACAGCCAGAACGTCGCGCCGGGGGAGTCCATCACGGAAGCACACGCGGTCGGAACGCGTTGTACACAACGGTCACGAAGTCGCTGGAGGAATCGCACCACATGGTCATCGCACGAGGAGAGACAGGACAGGCACTCCGCACGGTCATCGACGGGGAGAAGGCTGGTCTGAAGTTCGACCGCTACTTCACCGCCGAGGGCGTCCACCCCTACGACGAGGTCCAGTGGGAGCTGCGTGACGCGGTCATCAGCGACTGGAAGACCGGCGATGTCGCGTTCGAGCAGCGTGGGGTCGAGTTCCCGACGCAGTGGTCGATGATCGCCACCAACATCGTCAGCCAGAAGTACTTCCGTGGACCGCTGGGCACCCCGGAGCGCGAGTCGTCGGTCAAGCAGATGCTCGACCGGGTCGCCAACACGATCACCCGCTGGGGTCTGAAGGACGGCTACTTCGCCGACGACCAGTCCGCCGAGGTGTTCAACGTCGAGCTGAAGCACCTGCTGGTCAACCAGAAGGCTGCGTTCAACTCACCGGTGTGGTTCAACTGCGGCGTCGAGGACAAGCCCCAGTGCTCCGCCTGCTTCATCCTCTCGGTCGAGGACAAGATGAGCTCGATCCTCAACTGGTACGTGGAGGAGGGGACGATCTTCAAGGGCGGCTCGGGCTCCGGGGTGAACCTGTCGGGCATCCGCTCCTCCGCGGAGACGCTCCGCGGTGGTGGGGAGGCCAGCGGGCCGGTGTCGTTCATGCGCGGGGCGGACGCCTCGGCCGGGACGATCAAGTCCGGTGGGAAGACCCGTCGTGCCGCCAAGATGGTGATCCTCAACGTCGATCACCCCGACATCGAGGAGTTCATCTGGTGCAAGCAGCGTGAGGAGGACAAGTCCCGCGCACTGCAGGCTGCTGGGTTCGACATGTCCCTGGATGGCCGTGATGCCGCCAGCGTGCAGTACCAGAACGCCAACAACTCCGTTCGGGTGAACGACGAGTTCATGCAGGCGGTCGTCGACGATGCCGAGTTCACGCTCAAGGCCGTCACCGACGGATCGGACGTCAAGACCCTCCGGGCGCGCGACCTGATGAACCAGATCTCCGAGGCCGCGTGGGCCTGTGCCGACCCGGGCATCCAGTACGACACCACGATCAACGACTGGCACACCACGCCGAACGCCGGCCGGATCAACGGCTCGAACCCGTGCAGTGAGTACATGCACCTGGACAACTCCGCCTGCAACCTCGCGTCGCTGAACCTGCGCAAGTTCGAGAGCGGCGGCGTGTTCGACGTCGAAGCGTTCCAGCGCGCTGTCGAGGTCGTGTTCACCGCCCAGGAGATCATCGTCGGCAACTCCTCCTACCCGACGGAGAACATCGGCGCCAACGCCATTAAGTACCGCCAGCTCGGCATGGGGTACGCCAACCTCGGCGGGCTGCTGATGAGCCTCGGTCTGGCCTACGACTCCGACGAGGGTCGCGCCTGGGCTGGTGCGATCACGGCGCTGATGACCGGGCACGCGTACCGGACCTCCGCGGAGATCGCCAAGGTCACCGGGCCGTTCGAGGGCTACCACGACGACGCCGACGGCATGAAGCGGGTGCTGCGCAAGCACCGTGCCGCAGTCGGCACGATCGACCCGGTCAAAGCACCGGCCAACATCCTGCAGGCTGCGCAGGGCTCGTGGGACGACGCGGTTGCGATCGCCGAGGACTTCGGGGTCCGCAACAGCCAGGCGACGGTGCTCGCACCCACCGGAACCATCGGTCTGATGATGGACTGCGACACCACCGGCATCGAGCCGGACCTCGGTCTGGTCAAGATGAAGAAGTTGGTCGGCGGTGGGACGATGAAGATCGTCAACCAGACCGTCCCGCACGCGCTGGCCAACCTGGGCTACCAGCCCGAGCAGGTCGAGGCGATCGTGGCCTACATCGATGACCACGCCACGGTCGAGGGTGCGCCGGCTCTGCGGCCCGAGCATGTCAGCGTGTTCGACTGCGCCATGGGTGAGCGGTCCATCGCCGCGATGGGGCACATCAAGATGATGGCCGCAGCGCAGCCGTTCCTGTCGGGTGCGATCTCCAAGACCGTCAACCTGCCCGAGAGCGCAACGGTGGCCGACGTCGAGGAGATGTACATCGAGGGCTGGCGTCTGGGCCTGAAGGCCATCGCCATCTACCGCGACAACTGCAAGGTCGCCCAGCCCCTGTCGATCGACAAGAAGTCCGACCGTGAGGCGGACGACACCGCTGAGGCAGCCGCACCCGCGGCGACCACGGCGGAGGCGGGGATCGTCCGGCGGCGTCTGCCCAAGCAGCGTCCGTCCCAGACGATCAGCTTCCAGGTGGCCGATGCCGACGGGTACGTCACCGCGGGTGAGTACCCCGGTGACGGGCTCGGCGAGATCTTCGTCAAGCTGGGCAAGCAGGGCTCGACGTTGTCCGGGATCATGGATGCGCTGGCGATCAGCGTGAGCCTCGGTCTGCAGTACGGCGTGCCGCTCGAGGCCTACGTGTCCAAGTTCATCAACACGCGGTACGAGCCGGCTGGCATGACCGATGACCCGGACATCCGGTTCGCGACGTCGCTGACCGACTACATCTTCCGCAAGCTCGCCATCGAGTACCTGCCCGCCGACCAGCGGCAGGAGATGGGGATCTACACCACGGAGGAGCGGACAGCCGAACTGGACGCTGGGTCCTACGGTGCACCCGCGCCCGAGCCCACGGCCGAGGCGGTTGCGGACGCCACCGGTCAGACCGTCCTGCCGGTCGATGACGAGGCCCACCAGATCAACGACATCTACGGCGACGCGCCGCTGTGCCTGGCTTGTGGCGAGAAGATGCAGCGTGCCGGCTCGTGCCACGTCTGCCCCGGCTGCGGGACGACCAGCGGCTGCAGTTAGCCCCGAATCAGTGCCCGATCTCCGGGCGTGCGTGCGGAGGGGAAGCCGCCCGCAAGCCCGGACCTCACTCGACGCCCCGCCATCCTGGCGGGGCGTCGGTCATGCTCGGTGGTTGTGACCGTCGTGCCAGCTGGAGGACCGTCAACAGATCGTCAACTGGACATCGTGGACGCTTGAATCCGGTGCACGAAAGCCCGATGCTGGCTGGAAGCAGTCAAACCACTTGAACCCCAGGGGAGCACCACGTGACGTACGAAGCACCGATGATCGAGCACACCGAGGACGTGGTCGGCCTGCTCGACCTCTGCAAGGTGTTCCCTGACTGGTGCGGCAACGGCGGCGGGGGCCATCACTCCTAGTCGACGCCTGCTAGTCGGCCGTCTCCCGGAGTGACCGCTGGGTCCTCCGGGTCGTGATCAGGTGGTCGTCCGGTCCTGACGTGCGATAGTGCGGCACCCGGGGTCCTGCCTCTCGGGTGCGCTGCAGCAGCCGTCGAAGACGAGGTTCACCCTTGAACCGGCGAGGCGGGGTCGGTGTCGCGACGATCCACGACTCGGACAGCGGGGTGTCGTCCGGGAGCGGCATGGGGTTGGTGGAGGCTACGAGTACCATGCCGCCAACACCGCGATCCCGCGTGGTCTGGGCCGCCGCGGCCAGCAGCCGCCACGAGTGACCCTGGCCGCGGTGGGACGGCAGGATCTCCAGGTGACCCCACAGGTCCCACTCAGCGGTGTGTCCCTGTCGGGCGATGTACCCGATCGGGCCGCCGTGCTCGTCGTCCAAGATCAGCGCACGATCCTCCACGATTGCCGTCATCACCGGTTGGAGCCGCCGGCTCGAGGGAAGGCGGCCGGGGGTGCTCTTGCGCCGCAGCGCCATGAGGGCATCGACGTCTGAGACGGTCGCGACCCGGGTCGGCACGGACGGCGCCTCCCAGGAGAACCCGGCGGGTAGCGCTGCCGCCTTCGAACGGTCTTCATGGAGCCAGCGGCGGCCGACGTCGCGGAGCGGCTCGAGATCCTGCTCGAACCCCGCGATCGTGGTCGCACCGCCGCGGTCCAGCAGCCCGCCGAGCTGCTCCGCTGCTCGTGGGTCGATCAGGACGACGAAGGCCGGCATCACGCCGACGGCGACCCGCTGGGTGACGACCACCGCCAGGACGGCTCCGTCGTCGTCCCGGACCAGCCGGCGGCGGATCCGCGCTCTCGCTGTCATCGGGTTTGCAGCCGCGGACAGCAAGGGCGTGGCCCGGGGCTGCAGATGGCCCAGCAGGTCGTGGCATGCCCCGCTCGTGGCCACCTCCTCGACCGCCATCCCACGCGGGCCGGCAACCCAGGTCAGATAGGCGGCCACCGATGCTGCCGAGGCATCCCCGGTCTTCCAGTCCAGCGCACCGCCCGGCTGGGTCAGGCCGGGGCGTCCTCGGAGGCGGACCAACTCCGCCCGGGCGGTCCGCAGCAGCGCTCGCGCTGTCTGGGTCAGCTGTGGCCGGCCAGCGGCCAGCAGCCACCCGGGGAGAAGACCTCGTCGGGCACCACGTCGTCGGGCACCGTCGGCCAGTTGGTTCGCCGCCAGCCACCCCGGCGGCGTCGGCAGGTGGTCCGCCAGCATGGCCGCACCCTCGGTCCCGAGCACCATCGCGCAGCGCTGCAGGACGGAGGCCGCCAGCGTCGCCACCCCGGTCGCCTCGGCCCGTCTCACCACTGCTGCCACATCGGGGGCGGAGCCCTGCATCACCGCATCGATGTCGAGCAGGGCTCGAAGACCCCGCGCCCCCTCCAAGCCGGCATTGACGCAGAGGTGCAGCAAGGTGTCGATCGGGTCGAAGGTCCGGACCGGATCCTCGCCCACGGTGGTCTCCATGGACCGATCCAACAGACGCCCGCTGTCGATCCGCAGGCTCGTGCGATCGCGCGCCAGCCCGACGGTGTGGAAGTGCAGGTCCACGTCGAGCAGCCCGCCGCGGTGGCCGAAGGGAACCTCGGCGACGCCGTACTCGCGGAACCCGTCCCAATTGGTGGCGAGTGGCGCGAACCCGGCATCGGTCAGGCACTCGACCGCTCGGCCGAACGAGTGTCGGTCGACCAGCACATCCAGATCGCTGTACACCCGGGACCCGGCATCGCGGTGGTGCAGCTCGGACAGGATGGGGCCCTTGAACACGGCGTGTCGCACCGGCAGGACCTGCCGGAGGACCGACACCGTTCGGCGAGCCAGCAGGTGCCGACCGACGCTGTGGCGTCGCACCCGCTCGATCGTTGTCGCCAGATCCGGCGGCAGCTTTAACTCGGCGGCGGTCGCCCGCGCGCCGAGAACACCCAGCACCCGGTGCTCCGTCGCCGTGGCGATCGCGTGCTCACGTGCGGCCGGTGCGGCGTTCGACCAGGCCCGCCTGATCACCCCACCTGGCGTCGCAGTCCGGAGCAACAGCACGAGCAGGTCCCGACCCTCGCGAGACGACGGCTGCTCCTCCTGCCGCTGCATCCCTGTAGAGTACGAGGAGGCGGGCTCAGGGCGGCTGTCCAGCTCGTCACCCGCAGCAGAGATGGTCGTCGCGTCGCGGCGGAGGAGGAGAGAACGTGGCCGTGGTGCGTGCTCCCGGCGTGACCGCGGAACCGTCCGGGGATCGGACGGTCGTGCTGGACGCCGAGGCCACCACGATGTCGACGCTCAACCCGGTCGGAGCACTGCTGTTCGCCCAGCTGGTCACCCCGCACACCGCCGCCCAGTTGGTGGAGGTGCTGCGCCGTCAATTCCCTGACGTGCCCGTCACCACCCTGGAGAGCGACGTCGACAGCTTCCTCGCGCAGATGCGGTCAGCTGGTCTGATTGTTCCTGCTGATGCTGACGGCTGACGGCGTCTCCAAGACCTACGAGCCACCCACCGGACTGGCGGGCCTCCTGGTCCGGACGGCGTCGTCCGAGCCCATCCAGGCCGTTCGGGACATCACCTTCTCCGTCGGGCGTGGCGAGATCCTCGGTCTCGTCGGGCCCAACGGCGCCGGCAAATCGACCCTGTTGCGAATGTGTGCCGGATTGCTGACGCCGACGTCCGGTCGGGTGACCGTGGATGGCCGTGACGTTGCGACCGACCCGGCGGACGTGCGACGCATCACCGGACTGCTGCTGGCGGACGATCGTGCCCTCTACTGGCGCCTCACGGGCCGCCAGAACCTCCGGTTCTTCGGGGTCATGGCCGGGCTGAGCGCTGCCGAGGCCCGGCGCCGGTCAGAGCTGCTCATGGAGGAGTTCGGCCTGGCTGATCGGGACCGACGGGTCTTCGGGTACTCCTCCGGCATGCGAGTACGGCTGGGACTGGCCCGGACGCTCATCGCCGACCCGGAACTCGTCATCCTGGACGAGCCGACGCGGTCCCTTGACCCAGCCGCCAGCAGCGATCTGCTGCGTCGGGTTCGACACCTCCGCGAGTCGGGCCGCGCCGTGGTCCTCTCGACCCATCGGCTGACCGAGGTCGAGGCGGTCTGTGATCGGGTGGTCGTGCTCGACCAGGGAGCGGCGCTCCTCGCTGCGGCCGTGGCTGACCTGGCGGCGGATGGCTCACCGCCGACCGAGGTCCTGACCCGGCTGCTCGGAGCGGAGCTGGACCCGTGACAGCGCGTGGCCGACGCAGTGGATTGGGCAGCAGACTGCTGGCCATCGCACGGCGCGACACCGAGACCGAGCTCAGCTATCGCTTCCGTCTCGCCTCGCTCCTCGTCTCGCCGTTCATCGGGGCGTTCCTCGCGTTCTACATCGCCCGGCTGGTCGGCACCGGCGGGCCGCTTGCCGAGTACGACGGCACCTACTTCGACTACGTCGTGGTGGGGTTGGCGCTGACCTCCTACGCGGCCCTCGGCGTCAGCGCGTTCACCCAGCGGATCGCTCAAGAGCAGACCGCCGGCACGCTGGAGGTGCTGCTGGCCGGACCGACGCGGCTGCCCACGCTCCTGGCCGGTGGGTTCATCGTGCCGCTCGGCCTGACGACGATCCAGGTCGTCGGGCTGATCGGCATCGGGGTCGGACTGGTCGGCACCGGTCTCTCGCCGGGCGCGGTCGTCGGCGCTCTCCCCGTCCTGGTCCTCATGATCCTAAACTTTGTCGCGGTCGGCGTCGTCGCGGGCGCCGTGACGCTGCTGTCGAAGCGAGGTGATCCCATCTCGCGTGGGTTCTACCAGCTGACGCTGCTGCTCAGCGGTGCGGTGATTCCGCTCGAGCTCTTCCCGGGCTGGATGCAGCTGATCGGGCGGGCCACACCGGCCTTCTACGGCGTCCGAGGCCTGCGTGACGCCGTGCTCACCGACGGCGGAGTCGGAGCGGCGGCTGACGAGGTGCTGATCCTGCTCGGCTTCGCGATCATCACCGTTCCGCTCGCCATCGGCCTCTTCGCGGCGGCGGTCCGCAGCGCCAAGCGCTACGGCATCCTCGGCACCTACTGACCCGCCTGCTGGCCCGCGCGGCTCTCAAGGGCCGACTCGATGGCGGCGCTGGCCCTCGTCAGGCGCCGGGCCGGATCGGCTGCCAGTCCCAGACGCCAGCCGGGCAGCCTGGCCAGGCCCGCGAGGTGTGGCAACCCGCGACGGAGCGAGTCCGGGTCGTGGGCGTCCAGATATGACGAGGTCAGGACGGACAGGCGATGGTGGTGCGGGAGGGGCTCCATGCGGCCGTCGCCCTCATCGTGGGCGGCGACGATCAGACCGGTGACCGCTCGCCGCCCGGTGGCGAAGACGTCGCCCGCGACCATCAGCCGACCACGATGATCCCCGGGCAGCGGCCCCGTCACCGGAAGGGTGTCGCCAGCCATGCTGGCCAGGTCCGAGGCGATGGCCATCCGCTTGGGCATCCCGACGGCGGTGGCCGGTCCGCTGTCCGGCCGCTCGACGATGATCAGGTCGTCTGCGTGGAGGGACCACCCGGCTGCGCACAGGGCCACGGCGATGGTGGACTTCCCGGTTCCCGTCGGCCCGAGCAGCAGCACGGTCTGGTCCGCGCGAGATGCCATGGCGGCATGCAGAGCCAGTCGATCGCGGCGCCCCAGGACCCAGGACAGTGAGCTGAACAGCAACTGCCGGACCATCTTCCAGAGCTGGTCGTCGGGCGGGTTCCCCCCGACGAGGACGACGTGATCATCTGCGGTTGCCCGACCGCCGCTGACGTGGGCCAGGTGAAGCCGCCCGGTGTCACGCCAGAGCTGAACAGGACCGTCCACGTGGTCGGGTGGTCGACCGGGCACAGCCGGTGGTCGACGGACGAGTTCGACTTGCAGGACGCGTTCTGCCGAGGAGCGTGGCAGGGCACCGAAGTGCCACGACGCGCAGCGATGGAGATCCGCATCAGCGGCGCTGATCCTGACCGGCAGGTCCGCCAGGTCCACCGTCCACGCCGCGTGTGTCACTGCAGGCATGCTAATGAGCTGAGCTGGCTCAGGTCGTTGGTCCAGCGAGTGGGCAGGTCGTCCCGCGGACCCAGCGGCGGCGGGTACGGTCCAGGCACATGGTGGCACCCGACGTGAGAGCTCGTCTCTTCCGGCACCGGCTCGACCGGGAGGCGACGTGGATTGCGACCGACGGCGCGTCGATGGGGCGTCGCTGGCAGGCGGGTGTGCGCGTGCTGCTCGAGGCGGTCGATCGGGCGCCACGACGGGGGGAGGTCTGGGCCTACTGCACGGCGGAGGGCAAGTTGGTGGTGCATCGCTACGTGCGGTGCCGCGATGGCCTTCACGTCTTCCAGGGGGACGCGTCCTTCCGGCCCGACCAGCCGGTGCCGACGACGTGGCTGGTCGGGCGTGTCCGCTCGGTCACGGACGGCACCCGGACCTGGTCGCCACGCCGCCGGCATGTGATGGCCTCGCGGGTTTCGGCGACGGTGCCGGCGATCCGACGTCGCCTACGGCGGGCCATCCACGAGTAGGGTCTGTGGGGATGCGGCGACGCGGACCGAGATCGGTTGCCGGCCCCTCGCGGGTCTGGTCACCACCTTCGGGGAACCCCCGAGGACACACGCGTCATCTGACGCTCCATCGCATGCAGGTGCTGCACGCGTTGCGTGCGAGTCTGCACACACCACGAAGCTGGTCGGGACACGTCGCCGCGTCGCCCGATCGGCCCGGAGCCCCGGTGCCGTAGGTGACCCCGGGGGGAGCAGGGAGGCGGACGGCATTCCAGCGTGCCGTGCGCATCATCGTGGCCGCATTCCTCGACGGCTCCTGGGAACCGACCGCAATGGCCGCCCGGGCGCACCACGACCTCGGACTGCTCACCGTGCGGAGGGAGATCGACTTCGGAGGGACCGAACCCTACGTGTGGTTGCACCGAGCCGCAGACCTCGTAGCCGACACCTTCGTGGCACCACCGCGGTCCGAACTCCGTGCGATGCGAGTGCTGGTCGCCGAGCACGCCGCCCCGGCCATCCTGCCGCTCCTGGACCACCCGATCGCGGGACCGCACACGGGGACCGCGCTCGTGAGTTCTGCGATGAGCGAGCCGCGGTGGCCCGTTGTCCACCTGGACACGGTGGGTGACGTGGCTGCTGCGCTCGGCCTCCTCCCGACCCAGCTGTCCTGGTTCGCCGACGTCGCATCGCTGGAGCAGTCGGTGACCGACGAGCGTCTGCGGCACTACCGCTACCGGTGGGTGGCCAAGTCGGGCAGCGGGCAGCGGCTGGTCGAGGCGCCGAAGCAGACCTTGCGTCGGGTGCAGCGCTGGGTCCTGCGCAGGGTGCTCCACAACATCCCAGTTCACCCGGCCACGCACGGCTTCGTGCCGGGACGCTCCGTCCACACCTACGTGGGCCCGCATGTCGGGCGACGGGTGGTGGTCTCGCTGGACCTCCGCAACTTCTTCACATCTGTGGCGGCGGGGCGGGTGTTCGGCATCTTCAGGGTGGCGGGGTATGCCGACTCGGTAGCGCACACCCTCACGGGACTGATGACCAATGCGGTCCCCGCTGACATCCTCCGAGGGCATCCGGATGCGCCCCGTGCCCTCCGGTTCCCTCACCTCCCGCAGGGCGCGCCGACGTCGCCGGCACTCGCCAACCTCGCCGCGTTCTCCCTCGACCGTCGATTGTCCGGGTTGGCCACGGCTATGGACTTGCGCTACACGAGGTACGCCGACGACCTGGCCTTCTCGAGCGCTGGCGGGCTGAGCCGTCGAGCACGGCGGCGACTGGTCGTGACGGTCGAGGAGATCGCGCGCGCGGAGGGCTTCGACGTGAACCGGGCAAAGACGCGGGCAGCCACGGCCGGCCGACAGCAGCGCCTGGCTGGCCGGGTGGTCAACGCCGTCGACAACGCGCCGCGTCGGGACTACGACCGTCTTCGGGCAGTGCTGCACGACGCGAGCATCAACGGACCAGTCGCCGCGAATCGCGAGGGTCACCCCGCGTTCGAGGCGCATCTCCGTGGGCGCATCCACTGGGTCGCGAGCGACAGTCCTGCCCGGCAGCGGCGCCTGTGGCAGCTGTTCGACCAGATCGATTGGTCCGAAGGATGACGTGTCATGCTGGCCTTGGTCGAGTGATGGGTTCCCGTGATGTGTCAGCCAGCCAGATGTCGTGAGTGCGGCAAGACGACGTGGACCGGCTGTGGCCAGCACGTGGACGAGGTCATGAGCCGGGTCAATCCCCCTGACCGCTGCACCTGTGCTGGGCAGGGCCAGCCAGCGTCGTGGTGGTCGCGGCTGTTCGGCCGCTGAGCCGGCCACGCGGCGTGCTGGCTCAGCTCGCCCGGTTGGCCACGGTGATCCGGATCCGAACGCCCAGCCCGAGGTCGCCATCCGGCAGTCGCCGGTCCTGCAGCACCCGGCCGGCCGCCTCCCGGAGTGCATCGTGATCGCGGGCCGGCACGAGCTCGAGCGCGGCGCGCATGCCGTGGGACCACACCCACTCCCACCACTGCTCGATGTCGGCGAAGCGGGTGAGATGTCGGTGCTCGGTCGCGCTGATGACGGTCAGACCAGCGTCCCGGACGGCGCCGTCGAGCCACCCGGCGTCACGGACCAGGTCGAACGACGAACGGTCGACCGCTGGCTCCTGCTGAGCGTCGTCGGGCAGGAACGGGGTCAGCAGCTCCTCGAAGATCGAGTCATCCGGGTCCTCTACGAAGGTCACCAGCCCCAGGCGGCCGCCGGGGCGGACGAAGCTCGCCCAGTGCTGCAGCGTCCCGGCCGGGTCGTCGCTGAAGAACAACACCAGGCTGGACAGCACCGCGTCGAACGTGCCGAGCGAGGTCGGCAGCGAGGTGGCGTCTTCCTGCCGGACGAGCACCTGCTCCCGATCCGCGAGGTCAGCGGCGGTCAGCGCCACCATCGTCGGCGCCAGGTCAACACCCACGGCGAGACCGGTCGGGCCGACTGCCGATGACGCCGGGTCGAGCACTGCACCTCGACCGGTACCGATGTCCAGCACCCTCTCACCTGGCCGCAGTGCGACCGCATCGACCAGCATCCGTCCGAACGTCGCGAAGAACTCGACGTCCACCCGGTCGTAGGTGGCGGCCGCGCGGTCGAAGGTCTTCGCGTGGTGCGTCAGGTCCATGTCGGTCACGTCATCCTGTCGTCAGTGTCGCCTCGAGCGCCCGCCGCAGCGCTGGCCGATACCCACCGCCGAACTTGATCGCGTGGACCGCCAGGGGGGCCAATTGGTGCAGCGGGATCCGGTCGCGCCAGCCGTCGGCCAGCGGGAACGCATCGTCGTAGGCGGCGTAGCACGCGGGCCCGAAGCCGCCGAACAGGTCCATCATCGCCAGGTCGAACTCCCGATGGCCGCCGTGGGCAGCCGGGTCGATCAGCCAACTCCGGCCGCCGGCTCCGATCATGCGGTTGCCGGCCCATAGGTCGCCGTGCAGCCGGGCTGGCGGCTCCTCCGGCACGAGGTCCGGCAAGCGGTCGGCGACCCGCTCGAGGTCGTCGGCCTCGTCCTGGCCATAGGCTCCCCGCTCCAGTCCGATCCGCGCCAGCGGGCGGAGTCGGTTGTCGGCCAGTGCCTGCGCCCAGGTGGCGTGTTGGGTGTTGGGCAGCTCGAGAGACCCCGTCGTGGCGTTGTCCGCCCGTCCGAATGAGGACGGCCCCGCCTGGTGCAGCGCCGCCAGGGCCCGGCCGAAGTCGGCCTCGGTCGTGGGGGTCGGGGACCCGGGCTCGATCCACTCGAGGGCGAGGAGCGGGACGTCGTCGCCGACCCCGATCACCTGCGGGACCGGGATGACCGACGGCTCACCCAGCCAGCGCAGACCCGCAGCCTCGGTGGCGAAGAATGAGGGGTCGGCCCCCGCCTTGGTCTTGGCGAAGACGCGGCTGCCGTCGGCAAGGTCGACGCGGTAGGCGGCGGCGACATCGCCTCCTGACAGGGGGTTCGCCGACGCGACACGACTGCCGGTCAGGCGCTCGATGGTCTGGCTGATCTCGCGGTCCACGCCGCGACCGTAGCTGTCCTCGATGCAGGGTTCCCCAGCGCGGGGTGAGGTTCCCCACCGTGCGGTGAGGTTCCCCACGGTGCGGTGAGGTTCCCCACGGTGCGGTGAGGTTCCCGAGCGTGCGGGAGCTGGTTTCGTGCACCCTGGGGCCATGACCGTGTCGCAGGAGCAGATCGACCAGTACCAGTCCGACGGCGCGGTGGTCCTCCGCCGCGTGTTCGACGACGCCGCACTGGCCGTCATCACCCAGGTGACCGAGACCATGCTGATCGAACCCAGCCCCCGCGCCATCACGGCCAGCGAGCCGGGCAAGCCGGCGTTCGTCGAGGACTTCTGCAACTGGCAGCGGTTCCCCGAGCTGCTCGAGACCGTCCGAACCTGTGGCCTCGCCCGCGACGTCGCCGCGCTGATGCGATCCGACACCGCACGGCTGTACCACGACCACGTCCTGAACAAGGAGCCCGGAGCCAGCCAGCCCACCCCCTTCCACCAGGACCAGCCCTTCTACAACGTCGACGGGAGGCAGAACGTCAGCGTGTGGATCCCCATCGACCCGGTCGATCGCGAAACCACCCTCGAGTTCCTCGCGGGCTCACACGACGGCACCTGGTACCTGCCGACCACGTTCTACGACAAGCAGGCCAAGTGGTTCCCCGAAGGCTCGCTGGCGCCCGTGCCGACCGTCGATCGCGAGACCGACCCGATTCTCGGATGGGCCCTGGAGCCCGGCGATGCGGTCGCCTTCCACATGCTGACCGTCCACGGCGCGGCCGGGAACACCATGACCCACCCGCGGCGCACCCTCAGCCTGCGCTTCTTGGGTGATGACGTCACCCACGCGCCGCGGCGCTGGACGACCTCACCTCCCTTCCCGGGTCTGGAGCAAGATTTGCCCGACGGGGCGCCCATGGACCACCCGCTGTTCCCCCTGGTGTGGCCCCCGGACCACAGCCCGGACGCCTGATGCGGTAGAACACGCTGCCATGCAGCAGTCGGTTCCCATCCAGGCGATGTGGAAGGCCCAGATCATGGGCCGGCACGTCCTCCTCGACCCCTCCGGTCAGCAGCACGGCACCTTCCAGCGGACCGGCAAGACCCTGCGAGACGGCAAGGCGGAGGTTCAGGGACAGCCGTTCCTGATCAGCCAACGTGGGGTCGGCACCTCGCGCACGATCACCGCGACGACCACGGAGGGCTACGACCTGGCCCGGCTCGACGTCGGCAGCACCCTGTGGACGGGAACGGTGATCGGACCCGGCTTTGGGCGACTGGACGTCCGCCGCAAGCTGGGCCTGACCTCCCGCTTCACGTTCAACGCAGGCCCAACACAGATCGTCAGCGCGCAGCGCAAGGGCCGGTCGACGGAGATCTTCTTCCTGCCCGACGTGCCGATGCGGGCCCCGGTCCTGCTCGTCTTGGGCCTGGCCCTGGTTCAGACCCACCACCGCGCCACCTCGAACTAGCGATGCCCGACGAGCGGCACCGCGCGGTGTGGCGTCGGACAGGTCCGACCGACCATGAGCTGGTTTCCACCTCGGGCGAACGGCTGGGCCGCTACTGGTCGTATCTGCCGGACATCTCCACAGCCCGCGCGACCATCGGCGGCGTCACGCTGGTGGTCGAGGGGACCGGCACCATCCGGCGTTCCCTGACGGCTCGCCGCGCCCAGGACCCCGATCCGACCGGGTCAGACGAGGGTGAGGTTCCCCGCGGGGAGGTGAGGTTCCCCGCCCGGAGGTCAGGTTCCCCGCCAGGTGGTCAGTCCGGGCCGCCCGTTGCTGCCCTCCACGTCAGCACGCTGAGCTGGCACGGCGAGGTCGAGGTTGGCTCCGGCGAGGACGCCCACGGCTCGACCGGAGCGACGACGTGGGCGCTCCGCCGAGAGCCCACGCTCAACCTGAAGTGGACCATCGGTCCGGCGGCGAATCCGCTGCTGACCACCGAGGTGCGCAGCCGGCACGTCCACCTGGATACCTCTGCCACGCTGCTGTCCGACCACCCCGCCGTCCTGGCGCTCACGATGTACCTGATGCAGCACCACCGCTCCGGCTCCACGACGCGCTGACCGTGACCGATGCCGCCTCAGGCGTCCAGGAAGTCGGTGACCCGGTCCGCCATGGCCGCGGCCTGCGTGAACAGGAAGAGGTGCCCCCCACCCTTGACCACGTACAGCCGCGCCTGCGGGATCCGGCTCGCCATCATCTTGGCGTTGCGGAGGGGGATGATCGGGTCGTCGTCCCCGGCCAACACCAACGTCCGCATGGGGAGGGTGCGCAGCCACGGCAGTGACGTCCAACGGCGCAGTGCACTCAGCTGACACACGTACCCGCTCACGCTCGGTGGTCGGGTCGACCTGACCTGGCTGTGCCGGTTCATCATCTCGGGGTGGTCCCGCACCTGGCCCCCGTACAACGTCGGGGCCACCGCCTGCAGGTAGGCGGGGGAGTAGTAGCGCCATGGCGTCATGAGAACGGCGAGCGCCGACGGCCGGCCCGGCAGCGAGATCACTCCCGGCGTCGTGGCCACCAGCACCAGCCGCCGGACCCGATCGGGGTGCCGGCGTGCCAGCTCCTGCGCCAGCGCACCGCCCCACGACAGACCAAGCACGTCCACCGAGCTGTGGCCCAGCTCGTTGATCATCTCCGCCACGACTCTGGCGTACCAGCGAATCCGCCACGGCCAGGTCGGGGCTGGCGACCCACCGACCCCGGGGACATCGAACGCGATCGTCTCCCGGTCGGTGATGTGCACCCGGAAGTCGTCGAAGAGGTCCCCCGTGGCGCCGATCCCGTTGATGAGCAGCAGCGGCCGACCGGCGCCCTCGTTGACCAACGACATGCGCACCCGCTGCCGTCCGACGTTCAGCACGCCTGACCGCTTGAGCAGCGCAGGTCGGTCCTCCAGGAGTGTCCCACCGGCGGGTCGCAGCGTCTGCTGGCCCTCCGCACCGACGTCGATGGGTGAGTCGCCACCCGTCATGCGCGTACGTAGGTGCCGGGTGCAGGGAGGATCATCGGGTGCCCATCGTTGCCCAGCTCACTCGGTGCGGCAACGTCCTCACCCGAGCGGGTCTCGAGCCACGTGATCCAGTGGTCCCACCAGGTGCCGTCCTGCACGGTCGCCCCGGCCTTCCACTGCTCGGGGGTCTGGTCCTTGATCTTGGTGTTCACGTGGAACGAGGACTTCTTCGACCCCGGCGGATTGACCATCGCGACGATGTGACCGGCGTTGGACAGCACGAAGGTCGAGCGGCCGCCCAGCAGCTGCGTGGTCTGGTAGCAGCCCTGCCACGGCGTGATGTGGTCGTTGATCGCGCCGACGACGTAGTTGTCGACCTTGACGTCGCCCAGATCGACTGGCGTTCCCAGCGCCTCCACCGCGCCCGGGATGGTCATCGCGTTGTCCGCCGCCATGTGCATGAAGTCGGCGTGCAAGCCGGCCGGCAGATTGGTCGAGTCGACGTTCCACGACAGCACATCGAAGGCGGAGGGGTTGTTGCCCAGCAGGTAGTTGTTGACCCAGTAGTTCCACACCAGGTCATTGGGACGCATCCACGCGAACAGTCGTGCCAGGTCCTGCCCGGACAGCACGCCGTCGCGCTGCGACTTCTGGATCGCCGCCGCCACCACCGGCCGGGAGATGAAGGTCCCGACCGTGGAGACGACCGACCAGTCCAGCACGGTCACCAGGAAGGTCGCCGACTTGATCAGCGGCGTGTCGATGGCCGCAAGGTGTCCGAGCAACGCCGCGGCGGTGATGCCTCCGGCACAGACCCCGACCATGTTGAGATCCTCCGACCCGGTGATGTCGGTCACGGCGGCGAAGGCCTCGAGCAGCGCCGAGAGGTAGGTGTCCATGTCCCAGTCGCGCATCTCCCGGTCGGGATTGCGCCACGAGACCATGAACACCTGCTGGCCGGCCCTGACGGCGTGCTCGACCAGGCTCCGCTCCGGCGCCAGGTCCAGGATGTAGTACTTGTTGATCTGCGGCGGGACGAAGACCACGGGCCGTTCGCGCACGGTCTCGGTCTGCGGCGTGTACTGGATCAACTCCAGGACGTCATTGCGGAACACGACGCCGCCGGTGGTCGCGGCGACCGTGTCACCCAGCGCGAACGGGCGGGTGTCGACCATCGAGGGCATGCCGCCGTTGTTGCGGACGTCGTAGGCCATGTGGCGCAATCCGTGCCGGAGGCTCGCCCCTCGGGTCTTGACGAACTTCTTCAGTGCTGCCGGATTGCCGAGCAGCGTGTTGGTCGGGGCCACCGTCTCGGTGATGAGACCCAGCACGAAGCGGGCCCGCTCACGGGACTTCTCGTCCAGTTCAAGGTCATCCAGCAGCGCGTAGACCTGTCGATTCCAGTTCAAGTAGGACTGGGCCAGCCGCTTGTAGACCGGGTTGTCGGAGAACCACTCGTCGGTGAACCGCCGGTCGCCGCGGTCCGGGGCCGTCTCGGACATCCCGACGACGGTCTTGACCTGCTTCCACCACAGCCGCGCGGTGTGCTCCACGACGGCCTTGGGCTGCCGGATCGCCACACCGGTCACGCGCGCAGCGGCAGCGGCTGACTGCGCCGGGCTCAGCCCGATCGGCAGCGCATCGAGGGCGGCCTCGAGCGTCGCCTGGCTCATGCTGTCGGGGTTGCCGTGGTTGGACGACGGTGGGGAGGATGCGGCAGTACTGGTCATGTGTGTTGCATTCCCCGCGTGCCACGGATCCATGCGGTTGGGTGGGGGCCCAAGCGATTTGGGCCCCCCACTGGCCTCACATTTGGGCCCCTGGGCCTATGTGACACGTTCGGCGAATTCGTACCATCCTCGTCACAACGACATCGGTGGCCGCAGGTACCTCATCGCTCTTTCCAGGGGCACAACAGGGGGAGGTACCTGCGGCCACTGTCGGCTGGACCTCCGCTGCATCGCATCACCGGTACGTCCGCTTGGCGGCCGCCGCTCCGGTGAAGTGGGCGTGGTCGTTGAACGACAGCAGGCTGATGCCCCGGGACCCCAGGACGATCGTGGTGAGCGAGGCGTTGACCGTGACCCGGTTGAGGGCGACGACCCCGTCCGGTCCCAGCCCGAGCAGATGGCCGAGCACCGCGGCGATCACACCGCCGGAGGTGGCCACGACCGCATCCCGTCCACGACCGAGCTGTTCGGCCAGGTCCCGGAGTGCCGCCACGGCGCCGTCCTGGAAGGCACGCCACCCGTCAGGTTCGTCCGCGGCGACCCATCGGGTCAACTCCGCGTCGAGCAGTGCCTGGAAGGCGGCGACGTCCGTGGGGGCATCACCAGCGTGGTTGCCGTCCTGCCATGCCGTCCCGACGTTGGTGTACTCATTCCAGCGCGGATCAGGTGGCCCATCGACCCGCCGGCCCAGCGCGTCGGCGGCGATGGCTGCCGTGTCCACCTGTCGACGCAGGGTGCCACTGGTCACCACGGGATCACGGAGCTGGCGAGACAGCAGCGCCGCTCCGGCCATGGCCGACTGCTCCCGCCCCAGCGGCGAGAGGTCGTCGTAGTCCTCGGACCCGAAGGATGCCTGCCCATGCCGCAGCAGCACGACCACACCCATGGGTCAGCCGACCCGGTCCAGGCGAGCCTTGCCGCGGTTTCCCCGCAGGCGAGTGCGGTTGAGGGCGGTGATGACCTCCTGGGCCGCTCGCGTCGGCACCTCCACGAGGGAGAAGCGGGCGTTGATCTGGATCGACCCGACGTCGCGGCCCTGCAAGCTGGTCTCGCCGGCGATGGCCCCCACCAGGTCCTTCGGGCGGACGCCCGAGTCCCGGCCGAGGCTGATCCAGATGCTCGTCGTGTCGCCTCCAGGGCCGCCATCAGCTGTGCCATAGAGCCGCGAGTTGGGCTTCCGCGGCGTTCTGCCCGATTGCTTGGAGGGTCCCTTCGTCGCTGCTCCGCGGGCCCGGTCGAGCGTGGCGGTGGGCACCTCTCGATCGTCGCCCTCGCCGGCGGTCTCGTCGTGCAGCAGCTTGATGGCCGCCAGGGCCATCTGCACGGTGTCGAACTCCTCACCCAGTGACTCGACGACGGGGCGGAAGGAGTCGAGGTCCTCACCGATGAGCATCGCCTCGCGTAGCGACGCCCGGATCATCTCCAGCCGCTTGGCCCGGAGGTCGGCGACGGTCGGCACCGGCTCGATCTGCATCGTGCGCCCGGTGTGCCGCTCGATGGTGCGCAGAGCGCGATGTTCGCGGGGGGCGACCAGCGTGACGGCGACCCCCTCCCGGCCAGCGCGACCGACCCGGCCGATGCGGTGGACGTAGGACTCCGGAGCCGACGGCACGGAGTGGTTGATGACATGGGTCAAGGCGTCGATGTCCAGACCGCGGGCTGCGACATCCGTGGCGATCAACAACTCGGTGGCTCCACTCCGGAGGTGGCCCATCACCCGGTCCCGTTGCTCCTGGGTCATCCCGCCGTGCAGCGCCTCGGCTCGGTAGCCGCGGCCGTTCATGGTGTGGGTCAGCTCGTCGACGTCCTTGCGGGTGCGGCAGAACACGATGGCCGCCTCGGGCTCTTCGACGTCGAGGACTCTCGCCAGGGCCTGGAGCTTGTGATGCCTGCTCACGACGTAGACCACCTCGCGGATCTGCGGGGTGTTGCCGGCGGTGGGGCCGTCCTGCTCGATGGTGACCCGGACGGGATCGGTCAGATGCGCCCCGGCGAGGGTGGTGATCCGCGCCGGCATCGTGGCGCTGAACAGCATCGTCTGAACTGACTCCGGCACGCCCGACAGGATGGCCTCGAGCTCCTCCGCAAAGCCCATGTCCAGCATCTCGTCCGCCTCGTCGAGCACCACCGTCTGCAGCTCGTCCAACCTCAAGGACCCGCGGGAGAGGTGGTCGATGGCCCGCCCGGGCGTGGCGACGACGACGTCGACACCTCGGGCCAGGCGACGGAGCTGGCGGCCGATCGGCTGGCCGCCATAGACCGGCAGGACTCGGGTGTCGGCCGCCTGCCCGTAGGTGTGGATGGCCTCGGAGACCTGCATGGCCAGCTCTCGCGTGGGCACCAGGACCAGGCTGCTCGGAGCGTCAGAGCGCTCCTGGACGGTCGTCAGCCGGTGCACCAGCGGCAGCGCGAACGCCGCGGTCTTGCCGGTCCCGGTTGCCGCCTGCCCGAGCACGTCGGAACCCGTCAGGGCCAGCGGGATGGCGGCCTGCTGGATCGGCGTGGGCTCCTCGTAGCCGAGGTCGTCCAGCACGCCCAGGATCGTGGGATTGAGACCCAACTCGTCGAAGGACAACACCGCAGCGGCGGTCTCGAGAGTGTCGGGTCGGTCGTCGGGTTTCACCCGATCATGGTAGGTGGCGCCAGGGTCGGGGGGTGAGGGCGGGACGGGTGAGGGCCAGACGGGTCAGGTCAGCGTCCCCCGCAGCACGCTGCGTCCGGAGTGGGCCGGATTGCCGTCCGGGAGCTCGATCGAGACGTCCACCACCGGGAACTCGTCGATCGTCACACCGTCGGGGATCGTGTAGCGGCCATCCTCGCGGAGGGGACCGAGCGAGACCAACGACTGCGCCGCCTCGTCCAGCAGCCACACCTCGTAGTAGCTGCCCGCCTGCATGACGAGGTCCGGCTGCAGCACCATGGTGGAGGCGTCGAGCAGCTCGGCGGTCGTCCCTTCGACACCCGACTCCAATGGAGCCAGCTGGGCAACAGCTACGGGTTCGGCTGCGGACGGCTTGTCCGTGGCCCCGGCCACCTGGGTGAGCGGAGCCTGTCCTGGGAGTGTGCCGCTGGAGACCAGTGCAACGCCCAGCACGACCGCCGCAGCAGCAACGCCAAGAACCGCGGTGGCGGTCTTTCGGCGGCGAGAGGGTGATACCACGCGCATCGACTCCGGGGCGGGCGCCGACGATGCCGCGCCCGCCGCGCCCTCGCCGGCAGCCGTGTCCGCCACGATGTCCGCTTCGATGGCATCCCAGAGCCCGGCGGGTGGGGTCTGCAACTGCACGTCCTCATCATCCAGAGCGTCGAGGGCTCGGCGGATCCGGTCGTCCACCGTGCGACCAGTGTGTTCGGTCATGACGACTCCAGACGCTCACGCAGCCACGCGAGACCGCGCCGTGCATGGGACTTGACCGTGCCCAGCGGCAGGCCCGTCCGCTCGGCGATCTCGGCGTGGGTCAGGTCATCGAGGAAGGACATCATCACGATCTCTCGCCGAGGGTCGGGGAGCGCGTCGAGTGCGTCGGCCAGCAGCAGCCGGTCGGCCAGCAGCTCCATGTCGTGTTCGGACCCGCGACGGTCACTGGGTTGGTCGATCACCCCGGCGGCACCCGTGGACGTGGCGGTCCGGACCACGTCCTCTCGTCCGTCGGTCACGGCGTCGCTCGGAACCGGGTGCCGGCTGCGAGTGCGGTGCAGGTCAACGATCCGGCGCTTCGCGATGGTGGTCAGCCACGACACCAAAGGCCGTGACGGGTCGTAGGAGCCACGGGATCGCCACGCCGAGACGAACGTCGTCTGCACCACATCGGCAGCATCCTCGGCGTTGCCGAGACTGCGGATCGCCAGGGTGTACACCAGTGGTGCCCACCGGCTGTAGGCCTCTCGGAGCGCCGCATCGGCGTCGCTGCCCGCGAAGGCCAGTTGCACGGTCTGGTCGCTCGCACCCGCAAGGGCGGCGACGTTCACGACTGGCCCACCCCCCGCAGCGGGACTGCGGGGGGCGGACGGCAGGCTGACGAGGGCCATGGGGTTGGCTCCCGACCGGCTCCTAGGCCTCGGCTGCTTGCTCGAGGATCGAGTCACAGATCGCAAGGGTGCCACCCAGCGCGATGACGTCACCAGCCTCCAGCCGGTTGATCTCCTCGCCGACCTGGGCGGGGAGCTGGCCGCAGTTGGGAACCAGCAGGATCGGGCCGTCGGTCAGCACGCCACCGGCGAGGGCATCGGCGAAGGCGTCCTGACGGGCCAGGTACACCACGTCGGAGCCGTCGGCGAACTGGCGTTGGCTGATGGCGATGGCGGTGTCGATCCGGCTGTCACCGGCCAGTCGGCTCGTCTCGCGAGCCCCCGTCGGGGGGTCCGTCGGGCCATCGGTACCAAGCGCAACGGTCTGCACCAGCGCGTCCAGCGTGCCGTCAGCCGCCGAGCCGATCGCGTAGACGACGCTCAGCGTGTCCCCGGGGAAGTCCAGGTCCACCGGTCCGATGACGGCCTCGGACACCGGGCTGTCGGCGACGGCGACGGCGATCTCGTAGGTACCCTCGGGAACCTCGGCGGTGGCCTCGTTCGGGTTGGTCAGGTCCTCGAACGTTGCGGCGCCGTCGACGAAGACGTCCACGGCCGGGGCGGCCGCGACGTGGCGGACGGCGACACGGGCCTGCAGGTGGTCAATGGTGCTCATGTCGTTGACGAACACGTTGAGGGCGGGCGCGCCGTCGGCGTCCAGGTTGGCGACGATCGAGGCGTTGATGCCACCGGGGACGGCCACATCGTCAGCCGATACGACCGGATCATCGCTCTCGGGGTCCGCGCCTGCCGCGAAGACGGCGAGGTCGTAGTCGTCGGCGGGCAGGGTCAGCTCGTCGGTGACGGTCCCCGGCTCGAAGTCCTCGAGCGTCAGGTCGCCGTTGACGTAGACGTCGACGGTCGCGTCGGGGATGCCGTGGACGACGCTCACCTGCGAGGTCTCGTCCTCCTGGGCGATGGCTGGGATGGCGAGGGCGGCGGTGAGTACGGCCACCAGAATGGCTGCGAACAGTCGTGGGACTGACACGGGTTCCTCCAGTATCGGTGTTGGCTCTTCACCGTGCGTTTCGCTAAGAACTGCCTATCTGGATGCAGGTCGTCCGAACTTGTCGCGAGCGGGTGCGGCAGGATGCGGCAGATGATTCCGAACTGGGCCGGCAACCACCAGTTCTCCGCCGTCGCCGTTGAGCAGCCCGAGTCGATGGCGGCCCTCCGGCGGCTGGTGTCGGATGCTCGACGCGTTCGTGCGGCTGGCCAGATGCACTCGTTCAGTCGCGCCGCCGACACCGCCGGCGTGCTGGTGCGTCTGGATCGGATGGGTGGCGCCGTCGAGGTCGACAGCACCCGTCGGCGTGCACGGGTCCCGGCCGGCTGGACCTACGCCGACGTGGCCGGGGCGCTGCACGGAGCCGGCTTGGCCCTGGAGAACCTGGCGTCCGTGCTGCACATCTCGGTCGCCGGTGCCGTCGCCACCGCAACACACGGGTCTGGGCTCCGGCGCGGAAACCTGGCAACGCAGGTCGCCGCGGTGGAACTGGTCCTGGGCAGCGGCGATGTCGTCGAGGTCGATCGGACCGACACCGATGGTGCCGGCGTCGTCGTGGCGCTGGGGTGCCTGGGCGTTGTGACCGCACTGACCTTGGACGTCCGCCCGACCTACCGTGTGGCCCAACGGGTGGTCCAGGACGTGCCACTGGAAGCACTGACGGAACGCCTCGAGGACGTCATGTGCTGCGGGGACAGCGTCAGCCTGTTCACCACCTGGCGGCAGGACGTGGTGGAGCAGGTCTGGGTCAAGGACGAGGTGCCGGGGGAGGACGTCGGGCGCCTCGACGATAAAGACGCGCTGCCCGGCCGCGGCCTGGACCTGCTGCTCGACATGGGCGGCACCGCGGCCACCACCGACCTGGATGCGGTCGGGGCGGTCGCCCCGCCACACGTGACGGCCCAACGGGGGACACCCGGGCCGTGGCATCAGCGGCTGCCGCACTTCCGCGCCGCTCACAACCCAGCCAGTGGTGCGGAGCGCCAGTCCGAGTACATGATCGATCTGGCGGCTGGGCCGGCGGCGGCGCGTGCGCTGCGGCACGTCGGCCCACAGCTGCGAGACGCTCTGATCATCTCCGAGGTCCGGGTCGCGGCCGCCGACGAGTTGTGGCTGAGCCCGATGTACGGCCGTGAGACCCTGTGCCTGCACTTCACGTGGAACGACGACGACCCTGCCGTCACCCACGCCACCAGTGTGGTCGAGCGGGCCCTGGAGCCCTTCGAGCCGCGCCCGCACTGGGGCAAGCTCAGCCACCTGGATCTGGCGACCGTGGCGGACCGATACCCGGCGATCGAGCCGATGCGGGCACTGCGGGACCGGCTGGACCCCGACCGCACCTTCGGCAACACGCTGACCGATCGGCTGCTCTGACCCCACCTACTGTGGGCGCCATGCCGACCGGAACCATTCCGACATCCTTCGACGACCCCGTCAATGCGCAGATCCTGCGGTTCTCCGAGGATCTCATCCACGGGTTCGACCGGTACCCCCTGGAGCGGATCGCCGCGGAGAGCGGTGTCGAGCTCGACACGGTGATCGAGCGGATCGGTGCCATGCTGCGGGCCGGCACCATCCGCCGGGTCCGCCAGACGCTGCTGGCCACGAGCCTTGCGCCGGGGGCACTGGTGGCGTGGAAGGTCCCGTCGGAGAAGCTGAAGGGTGCCTTCGAGACGATGTTCGCCGAGGATCCGTTCAGCGGGCACGTGGTGCTGCGCAGCACGGACCGGGAGACGCGGGGGAGCGAGTACAAGCTGTGGACGACCCTGAAGGTGCCGCGGCCCTACGACATGGATGCCCACTGCCGGTACCTGATGACCCTGACCGGCGCCACGGCCTATCGGCTGCTGCCCGCCAAGCGGCTGTTCGCCCTCGGGGTCGGGCACGTGCGTCGGCGGGACGTCGAGCCGGGGGACAAGACCCCGGAGCCGGGCCGGGTGCTGGACACCAAGATCGTCGACCTGGACGAGCGGCAGTGGCGGGTTCTCATCGCGCTGAAGCGGGAGTTCGAGCCCGAGGAGTTGCGGCCCGACATCTGGGTGCCGCGAGCCGCTGAGGCCGGGGAGACGATCGAGGACTTCGCCGCCATCGCGGCCGGGCTGAACGAGCAGCGTGTCATCGGCCGGTTCTCCACCTTCCTCGAGCACGTCAAGAAGCACAGCGACGGCCAGCAGGTGACGCGCTACAACGCGCTGTTCCACTGGCGGGTCCCGGCGGGGGAGGAGATTCGCGCTGGGAAGGAGGTCGGCCGGTTCCACTGCATGACCCACGCGTACTGGCGCGAGGGCGGCCCGGAGTTCGCTGACGTCAACATCATGGGGGTGAGCCACGGCACCAACAAGGACCTCGTGCTGGCGCACAAGGCGGCCATCGATGACCACCTGGAGTCCGTCGGCATCCCGGTGAGCTACACCAACGTCTTCTGGGGCGGCCGCAGCGAGATCAAGCCCTCCGAGATCGCGCCCAGCCGCTACGAGGCATGGTGCCTGGAGCAGGGCCTGGACCCACGCGACATGATGACCCCGGACCAGCCGACGTCCGACGACTAGTCTGCCGGCGGCACAACCCATCCGACTCTGGAGCTGACCCCTCACATGGCAGACATCACCCTCGGGGGCAACCCCGTCCACACCAACGGCGACCTTCCGGCGCAGGGGCAACCCGCCCCTGGATTCACGCTCACCAAGAGCGACATGACCCCACTCACCCTCGATGACCTGGCCGGCCAGAACGTCCTGCTGAACATCTTTCCCAGCGTCGACACCGGGGTGTGCGCCCAGAGCGTCCGCACCTTCAACGAGCGGGCCGCAGACCTGGAGAACACCACCGTTGTCTGTGCGTCGGCCGACCTCCCGTTCGCCCAGGCCCGCTTCTGCGGTGCCGAGGGCATCGAGGGTGTGCAGATGGGTTCCGCCTTCCGCAACCCCGAGTTCCTGACCGACTACGGGGTGCAGATGACCGATGGCGGCTTCGCCGGTCTGGCTGCGCGTGCGGTGGTCGTCATCAACCCCGACGGCAACGTCGCCTACACCGAACTGGTCCCCGAGGTCGGGCAGGAGCCCGACTACGACGCCGCCCTCGGCGCGTTGTAGCCCCTCTGGCCTGCACGAACGGGATTGATTTCTGATCGAGCGGGTCAGCGCGCCATCGACACGGCATACTGACTCCACCGGGTCCGGTGGTTGTGGGGAAGCGATCATCAGGCTCGACAACGAGGCCCGCCCCTACGGACGGGCCTCGTTGGCCGTTTTGGCGTCTGTGGGGCGACAAACGGGCCGTGGAGTGGTTTGATCGGGGCAGACCAACCCCGACGAGGAGGAGCTCATGGCACAGACCGTCCAGTCGATCATGAACACCAAGGGGGACGGCGTCGTGACCATCACGCCGGCTGCCACCTTGGGCAAGGCCGCAGCCCTGCTCGCCGAACACAACATCGGTGCCGTGGTGGTCAGTCGGGACGGCGACTCGGTTGACGGGATCCTGAGTGAGCGTGACATCGTCCGGCGATTCGCGCGGGACGAGGGCGTCGCGACCGCCTCGGTGTCCGTGGCCGAGACGATGACCAAGGACGTCCACACCACCGGACCGGACGCCTCGGTCGAGAGCCTGATGCAGACCATGACCAATCACCGCATCCGGCACGTCCCCGTCATCAAGGGCGGGATGCTCGTGGGGATCGTCAGCATCGGTGACGTCGTGAAGAACCGGATCGGTGCCCTCGAGTTGGAAGCCGAGTCGCTGAAGGAGTACGTGGCAGGCAACACCTACTAGACGACCTGGGAGGAGCGCACTGACATGGCCGACGTCGCGGTGAGAGTCGCTGATGGGCTGGACGTGGGGGAGTACCTCACCGTGATGGAGGGGTCAGGTCTGGCCGACCGCCGCCCCTACGCCGACACGAACCGTGTCGGTGTGGTGTTGGCCGCCAGCTCTCCGGTGGTCGAGGCCCGGACCGAGGACGGCACGTTGGTCGGGGTCGCCCGCTCGATCAGCGACGGTGGGTTCGTGACGTTCCTCTGCGACCTCGCGGTCGTGGAGGCGTACCAGGATCAGGGGATCGCGCGGGACATGGTCGAGGCGACCCGGGACGCCTGCGAGGGAACCCTCTTGGTCGTATCCGCCGCCCCTGACGTCGATCCGTTCTACGATCACATCGGCCTTCGCCGCCACCACTCGACCTGGTACGGGCTGCCGCAGGACCTGTCCGGCTTCCCCGACCCGCCGCCGATCGTCTGAGGAGTTCGTGCGACGTCTGGTCTGCGTGATCCTGGCTGTCCTGCTGCTCGCTGGTTGTGGGTCGGGGGAGGAGGAGATCCGCTCCATCTCCGACGACATGGACTGTGACGAGGTCGTGGAGGTCGTCGAGACCGCCATCGAGCGGGGGACGACCTACGTGGCGCTCGAGGAGGATGACCCAGGGGTCAGCGCCGACCTCGTGTTCGCGCTGTCCGGGGCAGAGGCACGGCCGGAGTGCGTCGAGGAGAGCGTCCGGAGCCGCGCCGCCGGCCTCCGGGCCACGCTCACCGGCACGGGCAGCTGACCGCTGCTTCTGCTCACAGCAGCGTTGTCGACAGCCCGACCCGTCACCGGCTAGCGTCAGCGTCATGAGCGACCTGGCTGCTGTGCCCCCCGCCCCGGACCGTGCCGACGACGACGCCCAGGAGTCGCATGAGAAGCCGCCGCTCCTCCGCGAGTTGGCCGGCCAGGTCCTGCGACAGCGACGGCAGCAGGCCGGCGACCGTCTGATCGACATCGCCCGCCGCGCTGGCGTGTCGCCCCAGTACCTCTCCGAGATCGAGCGGGGCGTGAAGGATCCCTCCTCCGAGATCCTCTCCGCCGTCGCTGATGCCCTCGGGATGACGCTCGACGACCTCCTCGTCGAGATCGGGCGACGGCGAGGTCTGGAACTACAGGACCACCGACGGCACCTGGTCCCGGTGCCGGACGTCGACCGGGCCGACCAGGACGGGATGGTCAGTCCGCTCCCCGCCGGTCCTGAGGTGGCGTTGCCGAACCGGTGGTGGGACGAGCCACGGTGTCAGGCGGCGTAAGCGGGGTTTCGCCGTCCGGGCGGCGTCGAGCCACCGCTCGTCTGGCTCACGTGTTCGCGTCGTCCACGCTGCGCTTCCGCGACTGCAGTACCGCGTCGACCAGGCCGTACTCCACCGCCTCCTCTGCCCCCAGCACCAGGTCACGCTCGGTGTCCTCGCGCACCTGAGCGACGTCCCGGCCGGTGTGCTGCGCGAGGATCTCCTCCAGCACCGACCGGACGCGCGCCAACTCCTCCGCCTCGACGATCAGGTCCGGGATGGCCGCACGCCGGCCCTGGGTGCCCGGCTGGTGCAGCGTCACCCGGGCGTTCGGCATCATCCGGCGGGCACCCGGCTGTCCGGCCGCCAGCAGCAGGGCTGCCGTGGCCCCGGCCTCACCGACGCAGACCGTGTGGACCGGCGGGGCGATGTAGGTCATCGCGTCGTACACGCCGAGGGTTGCCCCGATCGACCCACCAGGTGAGCTGATGTAGAAGTCGATCGGCCGCGTCGCGTGCTCGGACTCGAGGTGGATCAGCTGACCGATCAGGCTGTTCGCGACGCCGTGGTCGATCGGGGTGGACAGGTAGACGATCCGCTCGGCCAGCAGCCGGCTGTACAGGTCCATGGACCGCTCACCCGTCGGGGTGCGCTGGGTGACGTTGGGGATCGTGTAGGTGCTCATGGACATCGTGGTCATCGCCGCACCAACCCCACCGGCCGCGCCGTGACCGAGGCGGCTCGGACGTCCTCCGAATCGGCCAACACGCGGTCGACGAAGCCGTACGCCACCGCCTCCTCGGCCGTGAACCAGCGGTCACGTCGCGAGTCAGCCTCCACCTGCTCCGCTGGCTGTCCGGTGTCGGCGGCGATCAGGTCGACCACGACGTCGCGGGTGTGGCGCAGGTGTTCGGCCTGAATCGCCACATCCTGGGCGACGCCACCGATCCCGGCCGAGCCCTGGTGCAGCAGGATCCAGGCGTGGGGCAGCGCGAACCGCTTGCCCGGGGTACCGGCGGACAGCAGGAACTGCCCGGCGCTCGCGGCCATGCCCATGGCCAGGGTGGCCACGTCGTTGGGGATCAGCCGCATCACGTCGCGGATGGCCAACATGGCCGGGACCGACCCGCCCGGAGAGTTGATCCACAGGGTGATGTCGGCCTGGTGGTCGGTGGCCGAGAGCAACAGCAGCTGGGCGCAGATCCGATTGCCCCGCTGCTGGTCCAACTCGTCGTCCAACCACAGGATCCGCTGGTCGGCCAACTGATGGTTGAGCGCCGTGTCGACGCCGAGGGATGTGGTCATGCCCGCAGTGTGGATCACGCTGGGCTGGGCCACCCGGCGTGCTGCTCGCGGCAGCGCTGCCGTGGGCGGAGCGGTCTCTGGCTGGCCGGGAGCGCGGGCTTCAGGAGGTGTGGTGCACCTCCGCCAAGCGGTACACGGGGGTGTCGATCCCCTCCATCCGTGCCTTGATCTGCAGGGACAGGAACAACGAGTAGTGCCGGGACTGATGCAGGTTGCCACCGTGGAACCACAGCTGCGGCTGCTGGGTGGGCTTCCACATGTTGCGGAGCTCACCCTCCCACGGCCCCGGATCCTTCCTGGTGTCCGAGCCCATGCCCCAGACCTTGCCGACCCGATCAGCCATCTCCTGGGACACGATCTGGCCCACCCAGCCGTTCATGGAGGAGTAGCCGGTGGCGTACACCACGAGGTCGGCCTCGATCTCGGTGCCGTCCTCGAGCACCACGGCGGTCTCGGTCAGGTGGTCGACCTGCCCGGTTGCCAGCTTCACGCGACCGTCGGCGATCAGCTCCGACGCCCCGACGTCGATGTAGTAGCCGGACCCGCGCCGCAGGTACTTCACGAACAGGCCCGAGCCGTCCTCGCCGAAGTCCAGCATGAAGCCGGCGTCCTCCAACCGCCTGTAGAAGTCGGCGTCGCGCTTGGCCATCTCCTCATAGATCGGCACCTGCAGCTCCGGCAGGATGCGGTAGGGAATGGAGGCGAACAGCATGTCGGCCCGGTCGGTGGTGACGCCGGCCTCGACCGCTCGTTCGGAGTACAGGTCGCCGAGCGCCAACTCCATCAGCGTCTCCGACCGGGCGATGTGGGTGGTCGAGCGCTGGATCATCGTCACGTCGGCGCCGTGCTCCCACAAGGCTGCGGCGATGTCGTGCGCCGAGTTGTTCGAGCCGACCACCGCGACTCTCTTGCCCTCGTAGCGCTCCGGACCCGGGTGCTTCGAGCTGTGCTGCTGCTCGCCCTGGAACCGATCCGCCCCGTCGAAGTTCGGGATGTTCGGCACGGCGGACATCCCGGTGGCGAAGATCAGATGTGTCGTGGTGATCGTGACCGGCTCGCCATCGCGCTCGACCTCCACCGTCCAGGTCCCGGCAGCCTCGTCGAAGCTGGCGCTGGTCACCAGCGAGTTGGTCCAGTAGTTCAGCTCCATGATCCTGGTGTAGGACTCGAGCCAGTCCCCGATCTTGTCCTTGGCAGCGAACACCGGCCAGTCGTCCGGGAAGGGCAGGTAGGGCAGGTGGTCGTACCAGACCGGGTCGTGCAGGTGGAGTGACTTGTAGCGCTTGCGCCACGAATCACCGGGCCGGTCGTTCTTCTCCAGGATGATCGTCGGCACGCCGAGACGACGGAGACGTGCCCCGAGGGCGATCCCACCCTGGCCACCTCCGATGATCACGGCATAGGGGTCACGCTCGTAGCCGAGCTCCTCCCGCTCGCGCTCGAGTCCCTCCTTCCAGGTCTCACGCCCCGCAACCGTGCCGTGCTCGACGCCCTTCTCGCGGTCGCGACCGGTCTTCTCCTCGTGGCCCGTCAGCGCTTGCAGCGTGGTCAGCAGGGTCCAGCAGGTCTCCCCGTTGAGCCGGACATACCCCCAGCCGCGGCCCACCTTGGTCTCGAAGGTGATGAACGCCTCGGTGATCCCGTCGGTGTGCGTCGCCTCACCCTCCACCTGCCAGTTGGACGGCTCGACGTCGGCGGCACACGCCTCCAACATCTCCACGATCTGCTGTTTCCCCTCCATCGTCACGATGTTCCAGGTGAAGCTCACCATGTCGCGCCAGTACGTGTCGGGGCCGAACAACTCGGACGCGGCGCGATACTCCCCGGCGGTCAGATGTGCGTCCAGCCGATCCAACCAGGCCTGGAGGAAGCCGGTCGGGTCGCGCTCGGCCTCGCCCAGCTCTTCTGCTGCAAGGGTGTCGCTCATCCTGGCTCCTTCGTGCGGCTCGTCGGCTCCCATCAGACGCTAGGCACCGGGGGGTTGCGTCGGCGTTACACAGGCCTTGATTCCCCCGACGTTCCGGGCGAGGCTTGAGCCGGAGGAGGAGCCGCCTCATGTCCACCACCAACCTGGCCGTCGACGCCTCAACGGACCTGAAGTCCCACGCGCTCACCTTGCGGCGCGAGTGGGAGCGGGTCTTCGCCGGGGCACCTGGTGGTCTGGCGTCGACCGGAGACGAGCCGCCGCGGGTCCGGCCGGCCGTCGCCGAGTCGTGGCGCCGAATGGCCGCGTCGGGACTCAACCCGCACGACCTTAGTCCGGAGCGACGTCTGACGCCCGAGGCCTTGGCGGCTGCCCGAGCGGCCTCACCACTGCACCGCGCGCTGCCCGTGCTGCGACGGTGCCTGGGCAGCATCGCCGAGGATGCCGAGCACATCCTCGTGGTCTCCGATGCCGACGGCTACCTGCTGTGGACCGAGGGGCACGGATCGGTCCTGGACGCCTCAGAGGAGATCCAGTTCCGGCCGGGGATGTTGTGGACGGAGGAGAGCGTCGGAACCAACGCCATCGGCACGGCGCTGGCGACCGAGGCAGCGGTGCAGATCTTCTCCGCCGAACACTTCCTGTCCGAGCAGCATCCGTGGTGGTGCTCAGCCGCGCCGGTCCACTCACCCCACAACGGCGAGCTGCTCGGGGTCATCGATCTCAGCGGGCCCCAGCGGACGGCCCACCCGCACAGCCTGGCGCTGGTCCAGGTCGCGGCTGCGCTGGTCGAACGTGAGCTGGCGGCTCTGCCGGCCCCCCAGGTGGCGGGCGCGTACCTGGAGGTGATGACCCGGCATCAACCGCAGGTGCACCTGACGTCGGGCCCGCCGGTCCAGCTCAGCCTGCGCCACGCCGAGGCTCTGACGCTGTTGGCGTTGTACCCGGGTGGGCTCAGTGGGGATGAGTTGACCCTGCTCCTCTACGGCGACCAGGGCAAGCGGGTCTCGACCCGGGCCCTGATGTCCCGCATCCGGGCGCTGACCGGGTCGCTGGTCTCCAACCTCCCGTACCGGCTGGCACCCGACGTCAGGTCCGACCTGGCCGGGATCGAGGGGGCTCTGCGGCGCGGCGACGTCGACGAAGCCATTCGGCTGTACCACCACCCACTGCTGGCCGACTCCGAGGTGCCCGCCATCGAGGTCAAGCGTCGGGAGATCGACCAGGCGATCCGTCGCGCGTGCCGTTCGGGGGGAGTGGAGCAGCTGTGGCGCTGGGTCCAGCGTCCGGCGGCGCGACATGACCTCGACAGCGTCGAGTGCTTCATCGCCGCCGCACACCCCGGTGATCCTCGTGTCGCGGCGGCGCAGGCACGACGGGACACCATCCTGGAGGAGTGGGGCGGGTAGCCGGAGTTCACGCCGCGGCGCGCCTGTGTCGCGTGGTCAGCTACCGGCCTGACCCTCGTGCTTGCTTTTGGCAAGCACTTGGGGCACACTAGCCAGCTCCGCTTCCTAGCCGTCGGCTTCGCCGTCGTCCGCCCCAGCTGTGGACAGCCCCGACTTGGCCTAAAGGGAGTGTTGAAACCCGTAAACCGGGAAGCATTACATCCGATCATGCGTTGTACACGCACGTACGAATCCTAGCACCCCCAGGATTCATCGCACTACGACCTGCATTTCGACCTAGGGAGTCTGATCCCCCCTTGAGCAGAACCGTTCCTGAGGACCTCCTGGACCTCTACTTCAACGAACTCGGCACCGTGAACCTCCTCACGGCGCAGGACGAAGTTCGCCTTGCCAAGGCCATCGAGGCCGGCAACGAGGCAGCTGAGATCCTCGAGTCCGGCGACTTCAAGAAGAACGACAAGCGTCGGCTCGAGCGTCAGGTTCGCGAGGGACAGGACGCGTTCAACCACTTCGTCTCCGCCAACCTCCGGTTGGTGGTCAACATCGCTGCCAAGTTCTCCAACCGCACCAAGCTGGGGCTGGACGAGCTCATCCAAGAAGGAAACCTGGGCCTCATCCGCGCCGTCGAGAAGTTCGAGTGGCGCAAGGGCTTCAAGTTCTCCACCTACGCAACGTGGTGGATCCGTCAGGCCATCCAGCGTGGCATCGCCGCCAACGAGCGGACGATTCGCCTGCCCGTGGCCATGCACGACGCGGTCGTGAAGATCCGCGCTGCCCGGTCGCGTCTCGAGGCCGAGAACGGCGAGGAGCCCACGATCGAGGAGCTGGCCGAGGCCACGCGTCTGACGCCCGCGAAGGTCGAGGATGCGCTGGAGCACATGCGCTCCGTGGCGTCGCTGGACCGGCAGGTGGGCGATGACTCCGACTCGAGCGAGTTGGGTGACTTCGTGGCCACCGAGCCGGACTCGTTCACCGACGAGGTTGCCGACAACGAGGTCCGTGGCGAGCTGCGCAGTGCGGTCAGCCACCTGGACGACCGGTCGGCCTACGTGCTGACCCGTCGCTTCGGCCTCGACGGTCGCGACCCGCTCACGCTGGATGCGCTGGGCAAGGAGCTCGACATCTCCCGCGAGTCGGTCCGAAAGATCGAGGGCCGCGCGCTGGAGAGCCTGCGCCGCGACATGGCGGGCGTCGGAGCAGCCGACGTCGCCTGACCAACCGCGCTAGAGTCAGTGACCCGGGCCACACCTGCTGGCCCACACCACACACCCGGAGCCGCCAAGAGGCCCCGGGTGTTTGTGTTGCTGGCTTGGGATGCGCGCTGACGGGCCACTAAACTGACTCGAGTCACCGGGCCGTCATGGCGGCCATCCCCGACGAGATGAGGCACCAGTGGACTTTCGCGACACGGCCGAGGAGGCCAGCTTCCGCAAGGAGGTGGCGGGCTGGATCGAAGACCGACTGGCTCACATCCCCCACGAACATCCCGCCGATCACGATGCCAAGACCGATAACGCCCGGTGGTGGCAGGAGCAGCTGGCCGACGGCGGCTACCTCGGCCTGACCTGGCCGGAGCAGTACGGCGGGAAGGGCATGCCCATCGCCTATGAGGCGATCCTGAATGCCGAGTCGGCCCGGCGGCACGCACCCTTCGGCATCAATGGCCTCGGGGTGATCCTGGCTGGCCCGACGATCCTGGTCCACGGCACCGAGGAGCAGAAGGCCTTCTACCTGCCGCGCATCCTGAACGGCGACGACATCTGGTGTCAGGGCTTCAGCGAGCCCGGTGCCGGCAGTGACCTGGCCGGGCTGTCGACCCGCGCCGAGGAGACCGGTGACGGCTGGGTGGTCAACGGCCAGAAGGTCTGGACCTCGTTCGCCCACGCCGCCAACCGCTGCATGCTGCTGGCCCGGACCACCCCACAGGCCGAGACCGGGTCCAAACATGAGGGGATCAGCTACCTCCTGGCCGACACCGACCAGATCGACATCCGGCCACTGGTCATGATCAACGGCGACGCCGACTTCAACGAGATGTTCCTCTCCGACGTTCACGTCCCGCAGGACCGACTGCTGGGGCAGCAGGGCGGGGGTTGGAAGGTCGCCCTGACGACGCTCGGCTTCGAACGAGGGTCCTTGGCGTTCGTCCTCTCCGCAGAAGCCGAGGCGGCCCTGGAGGAGCTGACGTCGCGCGTGATCGACGCGGGACTGGCCGACGAGCCCGATATCGCGCGGGAGGTCGGTCGCCTGGCCGCTGACGTCCGGTCCCTGTCGCTGACCACGACGAGGCAGATGTCTGCGCTGATGCAGGGCGAGACGCCCGGCGGGGATGGGTCCGCGGTGAAGCTGGCCTGGGCACAGACGATGCAGGCCGTCACCCGGCTGGCGGTCCGCAGCGGCGGAGACGCCGGGGTCACCGAGGACGGGCGGCGCGATGCCGGCTGGATCTCAGGGTTCCTCCGGGCCCGCGGCAACTCCGTCGAAGGAGGCACCGACGAGGTGCAGCGATCGATCATCGCCGAGCGGGTTCTTGGCCTTCCCAAGTCGCGATAGGAGTACCCGATGGACGCAGTACTCACTGAAGAACAACTCGCCATCGCCGATGCCGCTAGGGGACTGGCGGCGGACGGGTTGGTCGCCGCACGCACGCTGCTGGACGGCGGCGACCTCCCCGCGCAGCCGACCAGATCGCTGTACGAGGGGTTCACCGGCCTCGGGGTCGAGGAGGCCGCCGGCGGCGCCGGCGGATCGCTGGTCGACCTGGCCCTGGTGGCTCGTGAGCTCGGCCGGACCGTCTGCCCCACGCCGTGGCTGACCCACCAGATGGCCCTGCACGCCGCTGCAGCCGCTGGACTGGACATCACGGACGGGATGCGCGCGGATGCCCGCTGGGTCGTGGTGGATGAGGACCCCACGTTCGTCAGGGACGCCCTGTTCGGCGGGACCCCGGCGGAGGTGGCCGTGCTCCTCGACGATGACGACGTGTCGCTGCACGCCGTCGGGCAGATCACCCCTCGGCGGGCCATGGACCCGAGCCGGCCGGTCGCCGAGATCGAGCTGGGGCCGGTCATCGCACAAGCCGAGCAGGGTGCGGGTGAGGCCCGACGACGCGCACAGGCCATCCTGGCCGCCTCGCAGGTCGGCACCGGTCTCGGCGCCGTGGAGCGCGCCGCCGCGTACGCGATGGACCGGCAGCAGTTCGGCAAGCCGATCGCGATCTTCCAGGCCGTCGCCCATCAGCTGGCCGAGGCCTGGACCCAGGTCGAGCTGGCCTGGTCACTGGTGCTGTACGCCTGCTGGGCCGTCGGCAGTGGTGAGGCCGACGCGGCCGCAGCCGTCGACGGGGCGGTCGGCAAGGCCGGCAACGCCGCCATCTTCGCCGCGGAGCGGGGCATGCAGGTGCACGGTGGGATCGGCATCACCTGGGAAGCCGACCCCCATCTGGCCCTCCGTCGCGCCATGGGGGATGACGCCTGGCTGCGTTCGGCCCGCGACGCTGAGCTGGCCCTCGGCCGGTCACTGCTGCACCAGTAGACGGAACGAGTAGGCCGAACGAGTAGGCCAAGTCAGCGCAGACAGAGTCAGCTCAGTCCGACCACGATCGGAGTGTCTCGAGCAGCCGCTGCTCGCCCGGCTTGAGCGGCCCGTAGTGCTCCATGACCCAGGACCAGTACACCTCGCCGGCCCGCTGCACCTCCGCAACCAGGTCCTCCCGTCGGCAGGTTGCTCGTCGCGTGTCCTCTCCGGCGACCGTGCTCACCAGCACGCGGTCCCCGCCGATCCTCCCCAGGCGCAGCTGGATCGGCTGTGACGGGTACAGGATCTCACCCTCGCCGGTGGTGAGCAGCTTGTCGACCGCGGTGACGAAGAACGGCCACAGCCAGTCCAGATCGTCCCACCAGGCGCGATCCATCACCGGCTGCCCGTCGATGAGCAGCTCGACGACACCGCGGACGTGGCTCCACGTCCCGGCCGGAGGCACCGACTGCTCCAACGGAACGGTGCTGTCGTCGTCGCGGAGGAGGAGCACGGAGATGGTGACCGGAGACATGCCCTAGGGAGGATAGAACTGGCCGATGTGACCGTTGCCCACCCCGAGCACGTACTCGACGCCGTCGACGACCCCACGGACCTGGCCGAAGCCATCCCCGATCTCGATCAGCTCGTCCCGGTTCTGCCGCACGACCTCGGCGATGGCGTTCTCGACGTCCTGGATGGACATGGCCGGGTCGAAGAAGGTCTGCGTGGGCCGCGTCGACCCATCCCAGTACTCCGGATGGTGCCGCTTCAGGATGTGGTCCATGTCGGACTTGCCCAGCAGGAAGGTCTCACTGCCCAGGGTGAAGCGGCGACTCTGCCAGTTCCTGAGCGCCAGCAGGCAGTCGTTGTGAACCAGCACATCAGTCGGACCGGCGACGACCCGGTAGGTGTGGAGGTCAGCGACTTCGAGGTTGTACATCGGCATCCGACCGGCTGGTCCGGTGACGCCGGCTGTCGGCACCCACTCGCCCAGCGCGCCCAGCAGGCGCGCGTCGCCGCCGAGGTCAGCCGCCGGGGTCCAGCGACGATCGACGGCATCCCAGAAGGGATGGTCGGGAGTCGTCACCAGTTCGTGCCCCTCGATGTCGAGCGCCACCGCGTCATCCAGGTGGCGGAACACGTGGGTGACCCGTCGGGGGCCGGCCTGGCCGGTGAGCGGATCCTCGGACCACACCAGGTCACCGATGGCGATCCGGGCGATCGGCAACGCGGTCCCGTCGGCCATCCTGACGGGCGTCGACCCGGGAAAGGAGCAGGCGTCGGCGACGTCGTCAGCGACTCGGATCACGTCATCGCCGGACCGACCGGCATCGGCTGCGATGTCAGCGACATCGTCCACCGCTCGTGTGGCGTCGACGGCGGACTCCCCGATCAACCCAGCAGCTCGTGCGCCATCCCCGTAGACCGGGATCAACCCGACCAGGATCAGCCCGAGCGACACCTCGTCACCGGTCTGAACGGCCCGGACACCGTCCCTGATGTCGCCGACCACGATGATGCTCGACACGGTCTGACCCGTGATGCGGATCCCCTCGAGGATGATGCTGTCCTCGCCGCCGCCGTAATCACCGAGCACCAACCCGTTGATGAAGGCGCCGCCCCCGCTGAGGAGACCACCGCCCACCGTGCGGGCCCCGTCCGCGATGGTTCCGAGGATGCCGCGGCCCCCACCGTCGTCCCCCGACACCGGGTTCCCGTCGGCGTCCAGAACGATGCCATCCTCGCCCACCGAGCAGCCGCCACCGGTGACGTCGCACACCTGCTCCTGGACCGTGCTGGTCAGGAACGTCGCGAGGTCACCGCCGCTCGTCGCAAGCAGGGTCAGGACGGCAACGATCACCGCCCCCACGCCAAGCCACTCCATGGTGGTCTGGCCGTCCTCCCGACGGAGCAGCAGCAGGCGACTGGTCACCGTCCCAGCGTCACCGGTTGGGCATGGCCGTGCGTAGGTCTGGGGGCCCAATCTGCGCGGCCACGAGGCCCAATTGCGGCCTGGGCCGGCCCATTCCGTCGTGGGCCCCGGTCGGCGGGTCGTGGGCCACGTGCGCGGAGCGAGCCATGATTGAGGCATGTCGCAGCGCCCGCTGACCAGCAACCGTGGACGACTGATCCTCCTCGGCATCGCCGGGGTTGCGGTTGTTGCTGCCCTGCTCGCGGCCGTGGGAGCCTCGACCCGAAGCGCAGAGCAGGTCAGGATCGCCACCAACGAGCAGACGGTTCGGATGGCCGTGACCTACGCCGATGACCGAGGCGACGCCTTCAGGTTCGGCCTGCCTGACGGTGTGGCCCGGGACGAGGGCCGCGACACGCTTCTGCCGCTGGTGTTCTCACCGACCGAGTCGGCGCCGGTTCGCTGGAGCGTGGTCCTCGATGTGCGCCCGGTCGATCAGCCGCTGGAGGAGATCGTGTCGGAGGACAGCCTGGCCGAGCGGCTGCCGGGTTACGGGGACGGGCGGAGCTTGCTCCAGGCCGCCACGGCCGTCCCGCTCGCCGGCCATCCGGCGTGGACCTACACCACGTTGGATGCCGACGGCGAGCCGTTCGTCGTCCAGACCGTCATCGCCGATCGCGACGGCCGCCGCGTGGTCGTGGCGTTGGCCGTGCCCCAGGCCGACGCCGACGTCTTCGCGGACCAGCTTGCGGTCCAGGTGCTGAGCGAGTGGGCTTGGTTGAGCTGAGGCCCACATCCCGTTCCGACCGCCGGTTAGCATCCGGCCATGGCCGACACCTACCGCGCAGTCTACGACCACGCCGCCGCCGACCCGGCGGGCTTCTGGCTCGAGCAGGCCACGGCGATCGACTGGGACACCGCTCCGCAGACCGCACTCGATGACAGCCGTCCGCCGTTCTACCGCTGGTTCCCCGACGGCCGCCTGAACACCTGCTTCAACGCCGTGGATCGGCATGTGCGGGATGGGCGGGCAGACCAGCCGGCCATCGTGCACGACAGCGCCTACACCGGTGAGGTCACCACCCTGACCTACGCCGACCTGCTGGACCGGGTCAGCCGGCTGGCCGGCGGTCTGCGCGAGCGGGGTGTCCAGCAAGGCGACCGGGTCATCATCTACATGCCGATGATCCCGGAGGCGGTCATCGCCATGCTCGCCTGCGCGAGACTCGGGGCGATCCACTCCGTGGTCTTCGGCGGGTTCGCCGCGAAGGAGCTCGCCACCCGGATCGCCGATGCCAAGCCCTCTGCCATCATCGCCGCCTCGTGTGGCCTCGAGCCCAGCCGGATCGTTGCCTACAAGCCCCTCGTCGACACCGCCATCGAGATGGTGGAGGAAGCAGACCGACCCGCGGTCGTCGTCGTCAAGCAACGACCGCAGGCCACCGCGGCGATGGGGGAGCGCGACGTCGACTACGACGAGGTCGCGGCCGCCGAGCCCGTCGAGTGCGTGACGGTTGCCGCGACCGATCCGCTGTACATCCTCTACACGTCGGGGACGACGGGAACTCCGAAGGGGGTGGTGCGCGACAACGGTGGCCATGCGGTGGCGCTGGCCTGGTCCATGGCGAACGTCTACGGCGTGCAACCCGGCGAGGTGTACTGGGCGGCCTCGGACGTCGGCTGGGTGGTCGGGCACTCCTACATCTGCTACGGACCGCTGATCCACGGCTGCACCAGCGTCATGTTCGAGGGCAAGCCGGTCGGGACACCCGACGCCGGCGCCTTCTGGCGCGTGATCGCCGACCACGGCGTGGCCGTGCTGTTCACCGCACCCACGGCGTTCCGGGCGATCAAGCGGGTCGATGCCGATGCGGTTGCGTTGCAGGGCAGGGACCTCGGGCCATTCCGGACGCTGTTCCTGGCCGGCGAGCGGTGCGACCCCGACACCCTGGAGTGGTCAGGTGAGATCCTCGGCGTGCCCGTCATCGACCACTGGTGGCAGACCGAGACGGGATATCCGATCTCCGCCAACCCGATGGGCATCGAGCAGTTGCCGGTCAAGCCAGGGTCGGCCACGGTGCCGATGCCCGGGTGGGACGTGCAGATCCTCGATCAGGCCGGTGAGCACGCAGAGCCTGGCGAGATCGGCAGTGTCGTGGTCAAGCTGCCGTTGCCCCCAGGCGCCTTCCCGACGCTGTGGAACGACGAGGAGCGGTACGTCTCCTCCTACATGTCCCGCTACCCCGGCTACTACCTGACGGGCGACGCCGGCATGATCGACGCCGACGGCTACCTCTCGATCATGAGTCGGATCGACGACATCATCAACGTCGCCGGGCACCGTCTCTCCACCGGGGCGATGGAGGAGGTGCTGGCCGGGCATCCTGACGTCGCCGAGTGCGCCGTCATCGGGGTCGCCGACCCGATGAAGGGGGAGGTGCCGATGGGGTTGGTGGTCCTCAAGGCCGGGGTGGAGATCAGCGAGGAGCAGATCCAGGCGGAGCTGGTCCAGCGCGTCCGGGACGAGATCGGCCCGGTGGCGGCGTTCAAGCAGGCGGTGGTCGTTGGTGGGCTGCCGAAGACCCGGTCGGGCAAGGTGCTGCGGAGGACGGCCAAGGCGATCGCGGAGGGGGAGCCGTACACCACTCCCTCGACCATCGAGGACCCGGCCGTCCTCGACACCCTGAGCGACCGGATCGCGCCCTGACCCACGTGTGCACGATCGGGGCCTGACCCACACCTGCGTGGGGCATCCCCCGATCGTGTCGAATCCTGGGGTGTTCAGCCAGCCGATGGGAACGGCCAGCCGTTGGCCTGGCAGGCCCCGATCCCACCCGTCTGCTGCATCATCACCGGTGCCAACGCCCCGGGCTGGGTGCAGAACTCGTGGCCGTGTCCCAGGCCATGGCCGACCTCGTGATTCACCAGGTACTGCCGGTACACCGTCAGGTCGGCGTGGAACGGCGGGACACCGAGGTTCCAGCGGTCCAGGTTGAGCATCGCCCGGTACCCGTCCCAGCACGACACGCGACCCCCCGTCGAGAGGCCAACCCGCCCGCAGAAGTCGTCAACCGTGGCGGGGCGGGCCACCACGACGCGAATCCGCGCCCGCTGGTCCGGTCCGACCCGGCGGAAGGAGACCGCACCGTCCGCGGTCCAACTGCGCTCATCGGACAGGATCGCGGAGACCTCGGCCTCCACCTCGTCGATGTCCAGACCGGTCTCGGGCTCCACCTCGACGGAGTAGGTGTAGAGCCGGCCGGTCAGCCCCACCCGGTTGTCGGTGCCGCCGGCGACGATCCACCCCTCGTCGGACACCCCGTCCAGCGGGTCCAGCCCCACGACGCTGTCGAAGGTGCGATGGGCCACGCGCCCGGCGGCAGTCACCTCGGTGGTGATTCGGATTGCCGTCGGGGTCCGGTTGTTGGCGCGCTCGAGTGCCACGGGCAGGGCCGGTCGGTCACCGGCAGTCCAGGTGGCGACGCCGTCCTCCACGGTGACGGTGCCGGGCCACTCATAGGCCAGGACCTGCACGTGGATGCTCGCATCGGAGATGCTCGCCGGACTGGACACCGTGATGCTCGGGGCCTCGGCCGTGGCGTCCAAGAGGGCCTGCACCTCCGGTGGGTCGGCGCCGTCGACGACCACCCGGCGCAGCTGATCGCGGAGCTCGTCGACCTGGCGGCTGTCGATCGTCGGCTCGCCCTGCTCGACGGCCGGGGCCGACGGCAGCAGCGGGGGGACGACCAGGGGGCGCGGGATGACGACGGCTCGGGCGGCACCGTCGACCGCAGTGGCGGTGGCGAACGCCGGCAGCCCTGACGACCGCAGGTCGATGGGCCCGCCCGGGTCGAGCGGCGCGATCACGGTCACGCGGTCCGGTCGGGCGGAGCCGACCCAGGTGGCCGCTGCCCGTGAGCCCAGCAGCACCGGACGGTCCGGTGTCGAGAGTGCCGCCATGAGGACCGCGCGAGGCCGGTCGGTGACGTCGGAGACGACCAGCGCCTCCTGCGCCGGAGCCGGCTGGACCTGACGTGGACTGACGTCGGTGTCGGCGGGCAGCGCCTGCCGGATCAGCTGCTGCTGACCCTCGGACAGCCCATCGGCCAGCAGCGCCGTCTCCGTCGCGTCCAGGCGCTCGCGGGCGGTCAACGAGAGGGCGCGGTCGATCAGCAGCAGATCGGTGCCGAGATCCGCGGCGGCCACGGCCGCGCTCAGTGCCTCGGCCAGCGGACGGGCGGGGCCGACCAGCAGGCCCGGAGCCGCCGGGGCGTCCAAGCTGCCCAGGTACTCCTGGACGGCCAGGGCCACCTCCGGCCCCGAGCCGCCGGCCAGTCGCCGGAAGGTCAGGCCGACCTCGGTGATCTGCTGGCCGATGTCGGCCCCGATGAGCGACTCGTCACCAACCAGCAGCACCGGCGCGCCCGTCCGGCGCAGCGCCGCCCAGTTCGACAGCGACAGCCGCGTGCCGGCCATGGGCACCAGCTGCCCACCGGTCCGGCGGAGCAGGACCGGCAGAGCAGCCAGGGCCTCCGGGTCGTCGGTGTTGACCACCACGGATGGGCCGTCGGCCGGGGCGGTGTCGAAGCGGTCGAGCAGCGCCTCGGCGTCGTCGCTGATCGTGTCGATCTGCAGGCCGCTGGCCACCACCTCCCACTGCCGCAGGACGCCGGCCTCGCCGACACGGACCCCGATGCGATGCGACCCGGCGGGCAGCGTGACCTCGATCCCCGCCAGGTCCGTCAGGTCGCCGTCCGGGTCAGCGACGGGACCGTCCACCGGTTCGTCGTCGAGCAGGAACGTGACCTCGTCCTCGCCGGCATCGATGACGCGAGCAGCCAGCACGACAGGGCCGGCCGAGACCAGGGAACCCGGGGCCGGCTGCGGGTCCAGGACCTGCGGTCCCTGGGCGAAGGCCAGGTCCTCCACCGGACCGGCTGGCGGCGGAAGGGCTGTGACGGCCACCAGCAGCGCGCACAAGGGCAGCAGCCAGGGCACAAGCCCTGACCACCGCTGTCGGCGCTCTGGTGACACCGGGGGAGTGTGGCGCACCCGGTGCCGATTTCGATGGGACCGCTACGACGGCCGGACCGATACGGCTGGCGGAACCCTAGCGACCGTTGGGGTAGGGCCAGCCGTTGGCCACGCAGCCCTGCAGCCCCTTGGACTGCTGCGACATTACCGGGGCGAGCGTCCCTGCCTGCGGGCAGGTGACGTGGCCGAAGCCGAGGCCGTGACCGAACTCGTGGTTGACCAGGTACTGCCGGTAGACCGTCAGGTCCGTGTGGAACGGTGCCACCCCGGTGTTCCACCGGTCGAGGTTCAGCATCGCGCGCCGGCCATCCCAACAGGACAGCCTGCCGCCGGTGTTCAGGCCGACGCGACCGCAGAACCCGTCCACGGTCGACGGCCGGGCGACCACCACGCGGATGTTGGCCTGCGCCGGGTCACCGACTCGCTGGAACGTCCAGCCTCCGCGTGCCGTCCAGCCACGGTTCGGCTCGGACAGGATCGACTCGGCCTCTGCGGCCACAGCGCCGAGGTCGAGGCCGGTGGCGGGTTCGATCTCGACGGTGTAGCGGACCAGTCCACCGCCGGTTCCGACCACCGGACCGGTGCCACCCGCGACCTGGAACCCCTCGGCAGAGGTCACGCCGGCAGTGATCAGATCGATCTCTTCCTCGACCGAGAAGTGACGGAGATGGTCGTCAGCTTCGGCCACCCCGGTGGCCAGCAGCACGGCCGAGCCATCCGACCCGGTGACGGCCGGTCGAGCGCCGGGCACCCAGATCAACTGCTGCTCGTCCAGTTGGACCTCACCAGGCCACTCGATCCCGTCGAGGGAGACCGAGATGGCCGCCCGTTCCAGGGGCCGGTCGCTGTCGACCACGATCCGGCTGGTGTCGTCCACCGACACCTCCAGCACGGGACCCCGGGTGCCGTCGATCGCGGCAGCACGGGCCGCCCGTGCGGTGAAGCCGGACCCGGCGGCGACGACTTCGGTGGGACGTTCGATCGCGACCACCCGGCTGGCCTGACCGGCATCCAGCACCAGCCCCACGTCAACGGCCGAGGAGCGGGTGGCGAGCAGCGCAAGACCCGGATCCGTCTCCGCGTCCACGGTCCACAGACCGTCCCGGTCCACGCGACGCGTGTCGACCTCGGCAACGCGGTCCGCACCCAGACGGTCGCGCAGTTGGGCCGACACGTCCGGGGAGAGGCTCGAGGCCAGCAGCACCGGTGGGCCCGACTCCAGCAACGCCGTCGTCTCGGGCTCGACCTCGCCGTCCTCCACCACCAGCAGGGCGGTGTCGTTGGCCGCGGCGTACGCGGCCGCCTCCAGCGCTGCCGGCAACGGCGCGGCTGGTGCGACCAGCAGCGGACGTGGGCGGGCGGCACCACCACGGACGAACACGCGTTGGGTTCCGAACGCGGCTGCGGCATCAGCGGCAACGGCGGCCGCCGACCCGGTGCCCACGCGCCGGACGGTGTAGCCCGTCTCCTCGAGGGCCGCCACCACGTCCCTGGAGAGCGCATCGAACCCGCCGAGCAGGATGATCTCGTCCCCGGCATCGCGCATCTGCCCGATGGCATCCAGCAGGTCCTCGCCGACCTCACCGTCGATGACCGGCAGCAGTGCGGCTGCCAGGCCACGGGCGACGGTTGCACCCGAGAGCGCCAACTCGGGCCGGTCTGGATTGACCAGCACCACCGGCCGGTTGCGGGTGACGTCGCCCGACGCCGCCAACGCGACTGCCAGGGGATCATCAGGCAGTTGGACCGCTGTGATGTCTGCGGCGTAGACCGGCCAGGCACGGACCTGGTCACCGCCGACGGTGACCTCGAAGGTGTGGACTCCGGCCTCCAAGGTCACCGTGATCCCGGCCTCGACGTCCCCGTCCACCGTCTGCCCGTTGACCACCAGTCGCGCCTGATCAGTGCCCGCGACGTCGGCGGAGACGCGGACGGCGCCAGCCTCGACGACGCTGTCAGGTTGCGGCATCGGCGACGTCACGACCACGCCCTGGGCGGACGGCTGCGCCAGCGGTGCGAGCGCAGCCAGCAGGCCGACCGCGATGGCGACGGCGACAGCGGCGCGCCATGGACGCAGCCGCCGAGTGGACACAAGACGATCCATCCTGGACAGCCTGCCAGCAGCCGCTCGGATCGCCGCGTCTCAGCTGTCCGTTCGACTGCCCCGACCCAGCTGCGTGACTGCTAGTGTGCCGCCGAACCCGAACGCCCCTTTAAGCCGGATCCGTGAGTCCGGGAAGGAGCCACACACCCATGAGCAGAGTGATGTCCGAGGTGGACATCGGCCGCGCGGTCACCCGACTGGCCCACGAGATCGTCGAACGCGAGGCCGCCGCAGCGGATCCGTCCGCCTCGCTGATGCTGATGGGCATCCAGACCAGAGGGGTGCCCCTGGCTGAGCGCCTGGCAGCCCGGATCGCCGAGATCGAGGGCTCGACCGTCCCACAGGGTGTCCTGGACGTGACCCTGTACCGCGACGACTACGCCCGGACGGGGCCGCTCCCGCTGGGCCGGACCCGCTTCCCCGGTGCGGTGGATGGGCGGACGGTGATCTTGGTCGATGATGTGCTCTTCACAGGTCGGACCATCCGTGCCGCCATGGACGCGGTGATGGACCAGGGTCGCCCAGCTGCCATCCGGCTGGTGACGTTGGTCGACCGAGGACACCGGGAACTGCCGCTCCGTCCGGACTTCGTCGGCAAGAACCTGCCGACGGCACGTGGCGATGACGTCACGGTGCGACTGGCCGAGGTCGACGGGCTGAACGAGGTTGTGGTGAGCAGGGGCGTCGAGGGCGCCGCGGGGGAGGAGTCGCCGTGATCCGGGACCTGCTGAGCATGGAGGATCTGAGCGCCGAGCAGATCACACGGATCCTCGACACCGCGGAGGAGTTCAAGGACCTCGCCGTCCGGCCCATCAAGAAGGTGCCGGTCCTGCGCGGACGGACCGTCTGCAACCTCTTCTACGAGGACTCGACCCGCACGCGGATCTCCTTCGAGGTGGCGGAGAAGCGCCTCTCGGCCGACGTGATCAACTTCAGCGCGAAGGGATCCTCGGTCTCCAAGGGGGAGTCGCTCAAGGACACCGCGCTCACGCTGCAGGCCATGGGTGTGGACGCCATCGTCATCCGTCACTCCGCCGCAGGTGCCCCCCGCCGGCTGACCGAGTGGGTGGACGCGAAGGTGCTGAACGCAGGCGACGGTCGCCACCAGCATCCCACACAGGGGTTGCTGGACCTCTTCACCATCCGGGAGCGGCTGGGACACCTGGAGGGGCTGCGGGTCGCGATCTGCGGAGACGTGGTGCACTCGCGGGTGGCGCGCAGCCTGGTGCAGGGGCTGGCGACGATGGGCTGTGAGGTCACCCTGGTCGGGCCGCCGACCCTGCTGCCCCCCGGCGTGGAGTCATGGCCGGTGCAGGTGAGCCACGATCTCGACAGCGTCCTCGACGCGCTCGACGTCTGCTACCTCCTGCGGGTCCAGAACGAGCGGATGGCCGAGCAGTTCTTCCCCTCGGCGCGGGAGTACGCAAGGATCTGGGGGATGGACATCGAACGGCTGCGTCGTCTGCCGGAGCACGGCATCGTGATGCACCCCGGGCCGATGAACCGTGGTGTCGAGATCTCCGCGGACGTCGCCGACGCGGACCAGGCTGTCATCGTCGACCAGGTCACCAACGGTGTCGCCGTCCGGATGTCGTGCCTGTACCTGATGCTCGGCGGGGAACAGCGAAGCGGGGAGCAGCGGTGAGCGACAAGCGCACCTTCACGCTGGCCGGCTGCCGGGTCGTCGACCCGGCCAGCGGCACCAGCCGTCTGGCCAACGTGGTCATCGAGGGGCAGACGATCCGCTCGGTCGGTGAGGAGTCCGCGGGGCTGCGGATCGAGTGCGACGGACTGGTCTGCGGGCCGGGCCTAGTCGACCTCTCGACCCACCTGCGTGAGCCGGGCCGTGAGGACGCCGAGACCATCGAGACGGGTACTCGGGCCGCCGCTGCCGGGGGGTACACCGCCGTCTGTGCCCTGCCGACGACCGACCCCGTCATGGACCACGCGGGCATCGTCGAGCAGGTCCTGCGCCTGGCCCGGGAGGCCGGTCACTGCGAGGTGGTCCCGGTCGGGGCGATCACCCGCAACCTTGATGGCGCAGAGCTCGCCGAGATGGGCGCCATGCACGCGGCGGGGGTCCGGGCCTTCTACGACGCCGACCACCCGATCCTCTCGGCGCAGGTGCTGCGCCGCGCCATGATCTACGCCAAGACCTGGGACGCCATCGTCATCAACCACGCCGAGGACTCCGCCCTCACCCGTGGTGCCCAGATGAACGAGGGGCCGCTCTCGACCCGCCTGGGCTTGCAGGGCGCTCCCCGGGAGGCCGAGGAGATCATGATCGCCCGGGACCTCCTGCTGGCCGAACGGGTGGGAGCCCGGATCCACGTGCCCCACGTCACGACCCGCCGCGGAGTCGGCCTGATCGCCGAAGCCAAGGCCCGCGGGGCCCGGGTGACCGCCGACGTCACCCCCCACCACCTCGTGCTGGACGAGTCCGTCCTCGAGGACTACGAGACCCGCTTCAAGGTCCGGCCGCCGCTGCGGACCCCGGATGACATCGCCGCGCTCCGGGACGGTCTGCAGGACGGCACGATCGACGCCATCGCATCGGACCACGCCCCGCTGCCGGCCGATGACAAGGACACCGAGTGGGACACCGCACCGGCCGGCTCGACCGGCTTGGAGACGACCCTTGCGGTGTGCCTGACGGAGCTGGTCGACGCCGAGGCCGAGCCGGACGATCGCGGAGCGGGGACGTTGTCGCTCCTGGAACTGCTCCAGCTGCTCTCCGTGGGACCGGCCAAGGCGCGCGACATCACCGAGCACGGTCAGGCCATCGCCGCCGGTCGCCCGGCCAACCTGGTGCTCTTCGACCCCTCCCGGACCTGGGCGGTGGACGCGACGTCGATGGAGACTCGGAGCAGGAACTCCGCATTCGACGGACGGTCGGTCCGCGGACACGTGATCCACACGGTCCTGCGGGGCCGCTTCACCATGAACGACGGCCGAGTGGTCTAGTGGCCTGTCGTTCGAATCTCTTTGGCATCCGCGGTCCCCGCATCACCGCTGGACTGCGTTGCGCTCGCTTGAATGACCCGCCATGCGGCGGCATCGCGCGCCTTGCCAGCGGCGCGCGGCTGACCACGGCTGCTGCAAAGATCTTCTCCTACAGACCACCTGGAGCCCTCGATGACAACAACAGCAGCAACGCTGGTCCTGGAGGACGGGACCACCTTCCGTGGCGAGAGCTTCGGCGCGGTCGGGACCACCACCGGGGAGGTCGTGTTCAACACGGCGATGACCGGCTACCAGGAGGTCCTGACCGACCCCTCCTACCACCGGCAGATCGTCACGATGACGTACCCGCACATGGGCAACTACGGCGTCACGCCGGCCGATGACGAGTCGGGTCGCGTGCAGGTGGCCGGGTTCATCGCCCGCGAGGCCTCGCGGGTGTACTCGAGCCACCGGGCTGAGATCTCGCTCGACGAACGGTTGGCCAGCGCCGGCGTGGTCGGGATCGCCGAGATCGACACGCGCCGGCTGGTCCGCCACATCCGCCAGGCCGGGGCGATGCGCGGTGTGATCTCCACCGAGATCGGCGACACCGACGAGTTGCAGCGCCGGGCCGCGGCGGCCGACTCGATGGAAGGTGCGGAGCTGGCCTCGGAGGTGTCGACGCCGGAGCCCTACGACTCTCCTGCCGTCGGTGAGCAGCGATTCCGCGTCGTCGCCTACGACTTCGGGCTGAAGCGCAACATCACCCGGCTGCTGAACGCGGCCGGCTGTCACGTCACGGTGGTTCCCGCGACCACGTCGGCGCAGGACGTGCTGGCCCACGAGCCTGATGGTGTCTTCCTCTCCAACGGACCCGGCGACCCGGCTGCGGTCCGCGCCGGCATCGCCGCCATCGCAGAGATCCTGCCGACGGAGACCCCGGTGTTCGGGATCTGCCTGGGCCACCAGCTGCTGGCCAAGGCCGCTGGCGCACAGACCTACAAGCTCAAGTTCGGCCACCGGGGCGCCAACCACCCGGTCCGCAACGACGCGAAGACCCTGCTGGCCAGCGACCCGACGTTGACCGGGCTGGAGGCCTTCGTCCGCGCCGCCCAGTCCATCGAGATCACCTCGCAGAACCACGGCTTCAGCGTCGACGCCGACAGCCTGCCGACCGACGGGCCGATGGGCCGGGTGGTCCAGACCCACGTCAACCTCAGCGACTGGACCAACGAGGGCATCGCGCTGACCGACCTGCCGGCCTTCAGCGTCCAGTACCACCCCGAGGCGGCGCCGGGGCCCCACGACGCCCGCTACCTGTTCGGCCAGTTCACCCAACTGATGGCCGATCGCTCACCCAACCGCCCGTCCTCGACAGCCGCAGGGAACTAGACCCATGCCCAGACGCGACGACATCGACAGCATCCTGATCCTCGGGTCGGGCCCGATCGTCATCGGCCAGGCCTGCGAGTTCGACTACTCCGGCGCCCAAGCGTGCAAGGTCCTGCGCGCCGAGGGGTATCGCGTGGTCCTGGTCAACTCCAACCCGGCGACGATCATGACCGACCCGGAGTTCGCCGACGCCACCTACATCGAGCCGCTCACGCCCGGGTTCGTGGAGAAGGTCATCGCCAAGGAGCGGCGCGAGCGCCCCGACGAGAAGCTCGTGGTCCTCCCGACGCTGGGCGGCCAGACCGGCCTGAACGCAGCGGTGGACCTGGCCAAGCAGGGCACGCTCGAGCGCTACGACATCGAGCTGGTCGGGGCGGGCCTCGAATCCATCGACCTCGCCGAGGACCGCCGGGCCTTCAACCAGGCGATGACCGAGATCGGGCTGGAGCAGGCCCGAGCCGGGCGGGTCTCGATCGGCCGCGACCACGATCTCACCCAGATCCCGGCGGCCATGGAGCAGGCCCGTGCCCTGGCCGAGGAGTTCGGCTTCCCGGTGCTGGTCCGTGCCTCCTACACACTGGGTGGAGCGGGATCCGGGGTCGCCCGGGACCCCGAGCAGTTCAAGCGGATGGTCGCCGAGGGGCTGGAGGCAAGCCCGATCGGGGAGGTCCAGATCGACGAGTCGCTGCTCGGCTGGAAGGAGTACGAGCTCGAGGTGATGCGCGACAGCAAGGACAACTGCGTCGTCATCTGCACCATCGAGAACCTCGACCCGATGGGGGTGCACACGGGCGACTCGATCACCGTCGCGCCCTCCCAGACCCTGTCCGACGCTGAGTACCAGGTCATGCGCGAGGCCGCGTTCGCCGTGCTCCGCAAGGTCGGCGTGGCCACCGGCGGGTCCAACGTCCAGTTCGCGGTCAATCCCGAGGACGGCCGCATGGTCGTCATCGAGATGAACCCGCGGGTCAGTCGTTCGTCCGCCCTCGCGTCGAAGGCCACCGGCTTCCCGATCGCCAAGATCGCGGCGTTGCTCGCGGTGGGCTACACCCTGGACGAGATCCCGAACGACATCACCGGGTCGACGCTGGCCGCCTTCGAGCCGTCCATCGACTACGTGGTCACCAAGATCCCCCGGTGGGCCTTCGAGAAGTTCCCGGGGGCCGACGTCGAACTGGGCACCCAGATGAAGTCCGTCGGGGAGGTCATGGCCATCGGGCGCACCTTCAAGGAGTCGCTGAACAAGGCACTGCGGAGCCTCGAGAACGGCACGATCGGGCTGACCGGCCGTGGGGGAGAGGCCGGCGGTCGAGTCAGCACGTTGGACCACGACGAGCTGGCTCGCGCCGTGGCCCGGCCCACCGCCCACCGGATCCACGACGTCGACGCCGCGCTGACGCGGGGCTGGGCGCCGGGCGAGGTGGCTCGGCTGAGTGGGTACGACCCGTGGTTCGTGGATCAGATGCTGCAGATCGTGGAGCTGCGCCGAGCGCTGCGCGGGTGCGAGCTGCTGGCCAACGTCCCCTCCGCCATGCTGCGGGCGGCCAAGCGGATGGGGTTCTCCGACGCCCTTATCGCCCAGGTTACGGGCACGACGGAGGCGGAGGTGCGCCAGCGGCGGCACACCATCGGGCTGCGGCCCGTCTACAAGACGGTCGACACCTGTGCGGCGGAGTTCGCGGCCACGACGCCGTACTACTACTCCACCTACGAGGAGGAGAACGAGGTCGTCCCGACGGACCGGAAGCGGGCGATGATCCTCGGGTCGGGGCCGAACCGGATCGGGCAGGGCATCGAGTTCGACTACGCCTGCGTCCACGCGGTCTTCAGCATGCAGGACGTGGGCTACGAGGCGGTGATGGTCAACTGCAACCCGGAGACCGTCTCGACGGACTATGACACCGCCGACCGGCTGTACTTCGAGCCGCTGACGCTGGAGGACGTTCTGGAGGTCGCCCACGTGGAGGGCGTGGTGGCCTACTCGGGGCCGGTCTCCTCCACCCCGAATTCGACACGATCGGGGCCTGACCCCCATATGCGTGGGTCAGCCCCCGATCGTGACCAATTTCCGGGGATCGCCGGAGCGCTCGTGCAGTTCGGCGGCCAGACGCCGCTCAAGCTTGCCCACGAGCTGGAGGCGGCCGGTGTCCCGATCATGGGCACCAAGCCGGCCGCGATCGACCTGGCCGAGGACCGGGGCCGCTTCAACGCCATCCTGGACCAGCTCGGGATCGCCCAACCCCCCGGCGACATCGCCCGCAGCGTGGACGACGCGCTGTCGATCGCCGACCAGATCGGGTTCCCGGTCCTGGTCCGCCCCTCCTACGTCCTCGGCGGCCGGGCCATGGAGATCGTCTACACCGCCGATCAGATGCGCGAGTGGTTGGACGCCAACGCCGGCGAGGGTGACGTCCTGGTCGACCGGTTCTTCGAGAACGCCGTCGAGGTCGACGTCGACGCGGTCTACGACGGCACCGATGTCTTCGTCGGCGGGATCATGGAGCACATCGAGGAGGCAGGGATCCACTCCGGCGACTCCGCCTGCGTGGTGCCGCCCTTCACCCTCGGCATGGCTCAGCAACGCCAGTTGCGCGACCACACGCGGGATATCGCCGCCGCCCTCGGCACCCGGGGACTGATCAACATCCAGTTCGCCGTCCGCGACTCCGAGATCGTGGTCATCGAGGCGAACCCGAGGGCCAGCCGGACCGTCCCGTTCATCTCCAAGGTCACCAGCGTCCCACTGGCCAAGGTGGCGGCCCGGGTCATGGCCGGCGAGATGTTGGCGGACATGGACCTCGGGCCTGACGCGGTCGAGGGCACCCCGCTGCCGTACAACGCCGTGAAGGAGGCCGTGTTGCCGTTCAATCGGTTCCCCGGCGTCGACACGCGACTCGGCCCCGAGATGCGCTCGACGGGAGAGGTCATGGGCATCGACCACAACTTCGGCATCGCCTTC